>CASEPH010000115.1 GCA_949289625.1 uncultured Clostridia bacterium
CTACAACAGTTTTGTATGTTGTGTTCCACGGGAAAGTACCCGTTACTTCATGACGGCAGGCAATGCAAAACTCTTTCATTTTAGCCTTGTATGGATTTTCGATTGTTTCCCCGCACGCGTCACACTTATAGCACTTGGCCACTTTATCGCTCCTCTCTGCAAATCAGCGCATAAGCGTGGTAATAGTCGCCCTCCCACCTCTGAAACTCCACAAGACCAGCAAGATAGCTTATTACGGTTCGCCCATCCATCCACTTTTCCTCATGTCCCCAAATTGGCGTATATTCGCTGTAACTGTGTCTGTCCGTCTGAATGCCGCTAACATGCTTTGCGTATCGCTCATTTGGTTCTAACCGCTGAAAGAACATGTCTCCGTCCATGATCGCGAATTGTTTCATTCCATCCCCTCCAACATCTCCATCTCTCGTTTACTCAGAATCGGTGCGCGGGTGTTCCAGGCGAGGCGGACTTGTGCCTGTGCCTCCTCAATGCGCCGTTTTGCAACCTCAAAATATCCAGGGTCTAGCTCCATGCCAATAAACTTTCGACCCGTTTTGACACATGCAACGCCGGTTGTGCCACTTCCCATAAACAGGTCAATGACGATTTCGCCTGGCTTTGTAGCCTCTGAAATAATCCACGCCATCAGCGCCTCTGGCTTTTCTGCTGGGTGGCCGTGCGGCTTAATGCTAGACCACTTGAACCGCTGAATATCGTATAAGCCTCGGTTTTCTAATTTGAAGTCAGGCATAGCCCAAAGCGCAACCAGTTCGTAAGAGGGGCGCAACCCTTTACTCCCGCCTGGCCCAATCCAACATTTGTCCCAGACAAGAACGCTCTCAATCGGCCAGCCAATATCACAAGCCGCTTTTTGAAATGTTACAAAAGACCGCCAGTTCAGAAAAGACCATAAACAACCTGTATCTTTCAAAATGCGTCTTGCCTGCCGCATCCACTCCGCATACCAAAAGGCGGCGTTGCAATAATCGCCCCATGGATTTAACTTCCCGTTCCCGGTCGATTTGGTGTTAATCATGTACGGCGGGTCAGTCAACACCATATCCACGCTATCGTCCGGGATGTCTTTCAGCAATTCCAAGCAGTCGCCTTGCATAAGTAGCACCCCCGCATCTGTCAGCCGCTTTGCCGCCTCGTAATCGCCCAGGAGGGCTCTTTTCTTCTCAGTCATGCTCCAGCCTCCCAAAGTGTCATCTGCTCGCTCTGCGCCTCTGGGCGGGCAAAGGCAAGCATTTCTTTTTGTGCCGCCTCATAGAACCTGCGGTCCACTTCAAAGCCATAGGCACTGCGCCCAAGCTCATAAGCGGCCCTCAGAGTGGACCCACTCCCGGCACAGGGGTCAATTACTACATCTCCTGGGTCCGTAAAAATTGAAATCAGTTCTTTGAGTAATTTCACCGGCTTCTGAGTTGGATGAATTTTGGGAATCTCTTTTCCATCTCGCTCCCAATAGAACCAATTAAAGATCATCCGGCCATCGTTGCGGAACTTCGGCAGCTTGTCCCGATAGAGCACCACCGCGAACTCCGTAGCCCCCACAATCCGCATGTTTGCTTTGAGCACCTGAGCACTGTAGCCCTTTATGAAAAACAGGGGATAATGCTTTTGGAAGCCATACCGCTTCCCGTAGTCGATCACCGCCTGCATCTGCCCAAAGGAGCAGAACACGATCATGGCCGGGGCCTGTCCCTTTTCCTTTGGCTCCTTCTTCAGAAGCCGGTTGCAGAAGTGCATGTATTCAGCAATCTTGAAGCTGCCGTCCGTATGGAAGAAACTCTGCTTTGCCAGTTTGCTCTCCCCGTTCTTGTTGTCCCCGCCCTGATACCACATGGGATTGCTGGCGTAGGCGTTCCCGGCGATATTGTAGGGGATATCCGCGATCACAAGCTGGGCTTTGGGGATATGGTAGGACTTGAAATTTTGAAAATTGTCATGATAAAGCTCAACCTTTGGCATATGAAACAGTCCTCTTCCCATTCGCTGGGAGCTTCCTACGCTTCCTCCAGGCGAAAATATTATTCTTCCTTGTCCCGACTGCCTCCGCTATAGCCGCGTCGGTATATCCGGCGTCATACAGCTCCTTTGCCTTTTTCTCGTTCCAGAGCATGGTCCCCAGTCTCCGGCCTGGGTCCTTATCCTCTTGCTTGATATCCGACCGGACCGTGCAGTCCTTCCCAGACGGGCAGATCAAGCTCCTGGGCCGTTCATGGTAACCGGAGTAATCGCAGATCATCACCCCGCCGCAGTGGACCCAATAGAAGCAGCCATCGCACCCGGGCACAGGATAGTCCGTCATACCGCTCCCTCCTTTGGAACCGGCACGCCATACACCGCCTGATAGAGCTGGTCGGCATGCTCCAGCGTTCGCTCTCTGGCGTATTGGTTCGCAGCTCCCTCCACCTCCTGCCAGAGCTTCACGGCGTGGTCCATGCACCGTTCCCCGAACTGCCGTTCCCGCAGGGCGTCCTCTCTGGACTTCTGGAGCATTTTCTTCTCCGCGCTTCCGGCCTCCCGTGAAAGGAGTCCGGAGCGGAACCTGGCATACAGGAGGGAAAGTCCCTGGAAATAGCTCTGGTCGATCTGGCACAGCCCCTCCGGCATGGGCTCCCCGTTCATTGCGGCCCGCTCAAGCTCAGATACCACTCCAACACCCCCACAGCGGATTCCCACCCGTGGCAGACCTCGAACATGTACCCCTGCTCCAGGAGCTTCTCGCCCCACCACTTCTGGGCCTCCGAGGTCCGCCCTGTCTCCGTCTTCAGCTCTATGTAGAGCCCGTGATAGCGGTCCCGGGCCACCGGCAGGCACAGGTCCGGGACGCCCCGTTTGACGCCCATGGCCTTGTCCACCGCCACCTGGGCCGCCCCCTCCCGGGTCTCATTCTTGATGTGGTGCAGCAGAGCCAGCTCCGGCCATTTAGACCGGACCGCGGGCTGCTGAGACCACCGGAACACCGCCTGCTGGTGCTTCGCCTCACTTGCCATGCTCCACCACCTCCACATAATGGGTATAGGTCTTTTCCCCGGCCGCCTTTTCCTTCCCCTGGCGGACGGTGTAGCCGTTCCTGGCCAGGATCACCACCAGGCTGTCCCGGTCCGCGGCGTTGGCGCACCGTATCTTCATGCGCTTCTCCATCCCTTCTTCGGCCCATTGAACAGCCGGTTCATGATCTGGCTGGCCTCTCCCTTGGTCAGCCCGGTGACATCGAAGCCCCTGCACCGCTTCTGGATGATCTCCAGCTGCTTTTGGGTGGCCGGAGCCTTTCCCCACCTCCGGACCGTGTCCAGGTCCCACAGATACCGGCTGTCCTCATAGCGGTCCCGGAGCAACCGGTAGGCCTGGTCCAGGGCCTTCTGCATCGGGACCCGGCCAGCCGGCGTCTCCACCATGCCCAGGGCGTCCGGGCAG
>CASEPH010000116.1 GCA_949289625.1 uncultured Clostridia bacterium
TTTTGTGGTTGCGGGGGCTGGACTTGAACCAACGACCTCCGGGTTATGAGCTGCCGTCGGTTTCTCCATCCGCTGCGCCGCAGTGCTTTCCGGGCCGTTTTGAGCCTAAAATTACCCAAAACCCGAAGGTTGTTCCTCTCTGCTCCACGGCGATTTTTAGCAATCCGGGTCAGGTTTTGGGTCGCTTTTTAGAGGAGATATGACTCCGTTGGTAATGCAGGCCGTAACCCATACTGTCTCATCGGCCATTTTTTCTGCTGGCCGCACAAAAAGCGCTGGTAGTCCTGAAAACAACAACTGGAGAAAGAGAATGGCGTTCCACTTTGACATGATCTGATCTAGGTCTCTCTTCCCGTGCCGGATGTGACGCAATGAGTATAATATTGGCTACTAATCAAGCTGTTAAAATCTTTGGGCTTATCGAGAAGGAATGCTTGCAGCGCAGGAAAAGAATGGTATAATAAAAATGTCCTAGTCGTAGATTGTTCTAAAAGGTACGGTCATTCATTGGGCGGCTAGGCGGCCAACGGGAAAGCGTTGGACATCTGGAAGGAGAGCTGTCATGGGGCAGAGGATCAAGAAGATCAATTTAAGTACCCAGTTAATTGAAGCACTGACGGAACAAATCGAAAATAACGAACTTCATCCCGGGGAGAAGATCCCCAATGAAATAGAACTGTCGGAGTTCTTTTCAGTCAGTCGAAACATCATGCGGGAAGCCATGAAAGTAATGGAGAGCTTTGGGATTCTGGAGTCAAAGGTGGGTAGCGGAACGTACATTTCGGAGAACGCCCTTGCGAACATCCACAGTATGCGCTTTTTCAATCGCCTCAAAATGAATACGCCGGTTAGAGAGGTCCTTGAGGCCAGACTGATCATCGAGCCCAATTTGACATACTACGCCTGTCTGCGGGCCAAGGACAGTGAGATCCAGACGCTGGAGCGCAGGGCGACGGAGACCGCAGAGGAGTGGCGGCACGGCAAATGTCCCAGAGAGGATTTTGACTTTCACCTCCAGGTGGCGAAGATGGCACGAAATGAAATTATGGAAAGCCTGCTGGCTGCGCTGCTCAATCAGCTGAAGAACTCTGAATACTTACAGGTAAACCAATACCTTGAGACAGATGAGATGGAGCATAAAATCAAAGAACACCTTCAAATATTAGGGGCACTGAAGAGACGAGATGCGCAGGAGGCACGGTCCGTCATGTATCAGCATCTATTTGAACGCGTACAGAAAATTGAAACAGCGTATAATATTGACCTTGCACTATGAGTTTGACAAGTGCTTGGCAGAGAGCGGCACTGGTATGTGGAGTTCACATACCAGTGTTTTTTTGACAGGCAGAAATAAATTGAATTGGGTTCATGCATCACTTGTTTTTATAAAAATTGAATCTGCTACTTGAAAAATTTGTTTAATTATAGTATAATTAAACAAATTTAGGCGTTGTGGCCATTTTTAATCAATACACTAATCTGCGCCGTGTGCTTCAACCATATCGTACGGATCGCATCCATTAGGAGGGAGATGATTCAGGAGACGACTGCGAGAAATTCAGGAGACGAGTTTATGTCGAAAAGGTAGGAGGGAAATATGAGTACAAATATCGCAATTATTGTGGCCACCTTGTTGGTGATTGCTGCGACCATTATTCCAACATACCTCATCAACAACCGGCAGAAGACGACGGAATCGGACTGGGCGATTGCCGATAGAAGCCTGCCGCTGTATGTAGTCGTTGGCACACAGTTTGCTAGTGCCATGGGCGGCGGCATTCTAGTGGCTCATGTGGGAAATGCCTATAACCTGGGGGTTGGCCATTTCCTCTATGGCATTCTTGGATGTGTCCCGTTCCTGATTATCATGGTGATCGCAAAGTGGCTGCGCCACAACAACTACACCACCATCCCGGAGATCCTGCGCACCTTTACCAATAATAACAAGGTCGTCACCGTGGTGGCCGCGCTGATGACACTGATCGTCCCCTTTGGCTGGGTGACGTCCCAGATTACGGCCTTTGGCAATATCTACGCCAGCTTAACCGGGATTGATTACAACATTCTCTGTATTGCGTTTGCTGTTCTGGGACTGCTGTTTGTCATGCCCTCTGGCCTGAAGACCGTTGCGTGGACGGATTTCATCTTTTCCTGCTTCATGTGTGTGATCTGTGTGATCTGCATCATCTATGTGACGGGCCTGGGCGGGGGCATTGGAAGCATCGTTTCCTCTCTGAACGCACAGGACCCTGATTTGTTGAGTTTGTCCGGCTCTCTGGTGGACAAGATCGGTATTCCTACGGCGCTGTTGTGGATATTCTCCGTGCTGCCCGGCGGCCTGACGAACCAAGTCTACTATCAGCGTGTCTGCGCAATCGACGACGAGAAGAAGGTCAACAAGTCTCTGATCCTATCATTTATTACCACCACACTGAGCTTTGTGTGGGCGGTTTATATGGGCTTGTCCATCCGTGCCATCAACCCAGATGTGGGCGACGCGCCTACTGCATGGTTTATGGGGCAGCTGCCGCTGGTCCTTCTGGCCTTGTTTGCGGCATTGATTTTCGCAACCATGATGTCTACAGCCAGCTCTGGTATTCAGACAGCTGTCATGAATATCACCCGGGACATCCTGCCTATTGTTGCGCCCGGCATGGATGATAGGAAGACGCTGAAGATTTCTCGTGGCCTGTCCTTGGCGCTGATGATCCTCGCCATTCTGATGTGCCTGGTGTTTACGGATACGCTGACTTGGCTGACTGCCACCTATGCCTATTCCGCAGCTACACTGGCCTGCCCGATTTTTGTCAGCTATGCTTTCCGCAAGAAAAAATTCATTACAACCCCCGGCGTTATCGCGGGTATGGTTGCTGGCCTGGTCGGATGCCTGGTCGGGACAATCCTGGAGACGCCTATCAGTTATGCCGCTGTCGGAATCGGCTTTTCTTTGGTTGCCATGCTGGTCGTCTGCGCTTTCACCAGGGGTAAGGGCGCTGTCCAGTTGGATAACTGAGCGTGATCTCTGCAAAAACGGAGCCCCCTCTCGGAGCATCCGTTTGAAACACATATTTTGAAAGGGGCACTGATTTTATGGTTGAGAAAAATCGCTGGGCAATCATCGGGGCAGGCAATGGCGGTCAGGCTCTGGCGGCATATCTGAGCAATCAAGGCCTGATTATTCAGATGTATGAGTCCGACGCGACGGAGGATCTGAGAAGGACCATTGACACCCTGAATGAAACTAAGAAGATTGAGCTGAATGGCCGGGAGAACTGTACCGGAACAATCGAATTCATTACCTCTGATATGGGAAAGGCAATTACCGGTGCAGAGGTAATTTTGGTCACGTTGCCCTCACAGTTCCACAAGGGAATCGCCGAAAAGATGGCCCCCTACGTAAATGAAGACCAAGTGGTGATTCTGAATCCCATTGCGCCCCTGGGCCCCATTGAGTTCAAAAAGGCTCTGGAGGATAATGGAAACAAAAAGGCGATTACATTGGCAGGCAGCTGCACCCTGTTGTTTGCGGCACGTCTGGAGGAGACCGGACGAGTTCACGTCAGCGGCAAGAAAGACGAGGTTAGCATTGCGGCTTTCCCTGGGAGCCAGAACGATGCGGTCGAGGCCTTGACAAAGCCCTATTTCCCGGAGTTCAAATATGTCAAAAATATTCTGAATGTGTCGTTTGACAACCTCAATTTTGAATTCCATCCCGGTCCGGCCCTGCTGTATTTAGCCAAGCTGGAAAAGAAAGAGGACTTTGAATACTATCACGGATTCACACCTGGGCAGATCAAAGTCGTGGAGGCCATTGATAAGGAGCGTATGGAACTGTGCCGGATTTACCAGGTAGATGCACAGGATGTGAGGACAGCGTTCCTATCCATGTATCCGGATCCAGAGTTGGAGGACAAGGACCTCTATACAATCATCACCCATGCCAAATGCTATGACGGATTGAAAGCGCCCAGTTCTGGTGTGTTATCTAAAATTCGGTATTTCACGGAGGATGTCCCCTATTCCCTGGTGGCCATCCAGGCCCTTGCCAAAATCGCCAAGGTGGAGACGCCGGTGATCGACAGCGTTGTGACACTGGTCCGTACGCTGGTGGAGCCCGCCCTGCCGGAGGGGCGCACTATGAAAGAATTGGGCTTCACCGAAGATACCACGGTGGAAGATGTCATTGCCATGTGCGATGGAAATATGTAAAGAGCCGTGAGATAAAACACGATCTCAGAGTTACGTAGGAATCGCGTCGGCAAGTTTTTCTAACCGGAGGCGCTTTCTGTCCTTCGCTCACGGGTTGAAGGCAAAAGCAATGGCACCAACAGATGCAGCTACGAGATGAATAAATAGGGAGACTTCCCTCTACTCAAAACGAGGAGGAAATATCCCCTTCTCTTGTGGCGTTCGCCTGATATCACCCCCAATAAATATACAGCGCCTATTGCATTTCCAGAGGCAATAGGCGCTGTATGTTATTGTAAATGAAAACCACCGGTTGTGTCGGTGGTTCCAAAAAGTTTTAGCTAAGGGCGTCAGGTCTGTGATGTTGTTGCCGCTGAGCCGCAAATCATACAGGTTGATCATGTACTTTAGATCCTGGATGTCCGCGCATGTCAGGCCTATGTCCTGAAGGTTTAGCTTCCGCAGATCGGTAGAATATTCCTGTCCGATGATGGTGATGAAGGAAACCTCCGCTTCCAGCTGGGGACGGTCATTGCTACCGCCCCCTCCGCCAGACACAGGCGTGCTGCCTCCGCCCAGAGCCATGCCCACGCTGATCGCCACAACGACTAGCGTCACGATGCCCACGATGAGGACAGGCTTTGCCTTTTTCTGCTTCGGGGGGGGCGTCGCCGCGCCGCCGGAGACGGGCACCTCCACCACTTGCTGGGACTCGATGGCATCCAGGAACTCGGCCGCGCTTTGGAACCGATCCTCCGGCTGGACGGCAAGACCCTTCAAAATCGCTTTGTCCAGATATTCCGGGATGTCGATGCCGCACTGGGAGACGGGCACCAGGTCATCATGTTCCAGCCGTTCCAGCGCCTCGGGCGGCAGAAAGCCGGTGATGGCGGCGTAGAAGCAAACCGCGCAGGAATAGACGTCGGTGAAGGGGCCCTGGTGGCTCCGGCGGATGTACTGCTCCTTCGGCGCGTAGCCCACTTTCAGGATGACGTCCAGGCTCTTGGACTTGTCGCCGATGGAATACCGGGCGGAGCCAAAATCCAGCAGCTTCACCATGCCGTCCTTGGTGATGTAGATGTTGTCCGGGGTGACATCACGATGGATGAAGCCCTCCGCATGGACCGCTGTCAGCGCTCGCAGTACCGGGATCATCACGTTCAGGGCCTCTTCCACGCTGACCTTTCCTCCGTGATTGGCAATGTAGGGCTTGAAGGAAATGCCCTCGATGTAGTCCGCGACGAAGTAGGACGTGTCGTTTTCGTCAAAGTAGTCGGTGGCACCGGCAATGTTGGGCTGGCCCATGAACTTTGCCAGGGTCCGGGCCTCCTCCCTCTGCCAAATCGAACCCGCAGTACGGGCAGGGGGCCTCCGTGGCCTCCCGCGCCTGAAAGCAGTTGTAGCAGAGATTTTTCTGTTCAGCCATATCGTCCCTTCACATGAAACTGCCTGGTCGATAAAACGATTTTAGTTGCTTTCCTGGAGTAACTCAAGTTTGCTGTTTGCATTGTATCGGGGTGTTGTTTTCCTGCCTTACGACAGGGCAAGCATCGCGTCGGGCTATACGCCGGGTGCTGTTCCGGGCAGAAGCCCGGACCCACTTTAGGCGGTCTGTGGGCCGAAGGGCAGAGAGAAGAAAATGGGCTTTGCCTGTCGCCGGAATTACGATGCCGTTGACAAAGAGGGCGCCGTCCCCCGGAGGTCAGAGAAAACCGCCCCTGTTTGGCCATGTGGGCCGCTGTGTCGGACAAATGGGGGCGGGGAGGCATCCATGCCCACAAAACCCAGCCTCAGCCCTTGTTGGGGCTGTGTGGCGAAAGAACGAGACACCTCACACCTGCATTGGCCTTCTTCCTCAAATGGCAAGATGACTTATGCTCACGTCACAACAGCGGCCCAGAAGGAGGCGGCCAGGACCATGGAGAAGGTCCTGACGGCGGCAATCTGAAAGCGAAAAAATAATCCCAAACAGCAGGATAGCCTTGGCGCGGAATAGCTGCGCCAAGGCACGTTTTTTGCCCCGTATGGGTCACGGTTTGGGTCAACTGCAAATTTTGCAAAACCGCATAATTTCTCTGGAAACCTTTTGGGACAAAAAGTAAAGAAAAACCGTCTGATTTCTTGCGAAATCAGACGGTTTTGTGGTTGCGGGGGCTGGACTTGAACCAACGACCTCCGGGTTATGAGCTGC
>CASEPH010000117.1 GCA_949289625.1 uncultured Clostridia bacterium
GGGCTATCAATGATGAACAGAAGATTCTGGATCGCTGCCGGTTTTTTCGGTGGAATTTAAAGATGCCCTATCGGGTGCTGACCATTCGGCCTAGCCGCAAGGGGGATGCGGCGGAAGGCGGAGACTATCTGGAACTGGAGCGGCAGAAGGAAGCCCTTCAGCGGCAATTCCCGGAGGCCACGGCGTTTTTGTACGGCAGCCAGATCAAGCTGGTGATCCATGTCTATGACCAGACCACCCAGGATGCCCTAATCTTAGGAGAGGTGGCCACGTTCCTGCGGCAGAGGCAGCTGGTGGCGGGAGTCAGTCAGACGGCCTACCATCTGCGGAATCTTTCCGGGCGGCATCAGCAGGCCATGAAGGCCATGGAGATGGGACTGCTGCTGGATGGTGCTGGACCACTGTTCTATTATGACACCTATTCCATCTACCACTGCTTGGAGCTCTGCGCCCCACAGATGAGTCTGCTGCAGCTCTGCCATTCGGCGGTGCTGAAGCTGGAATCCTATGACCGGAAAAACGGCACGGAACTGCTGGGAACCCTCCACGCCTATCTGTCCTGTCACAGCAATCTCAGCGAGGCAGCGGCGTCCCTATACATCCACCGGAACACTCTATCCAAACGGCTGGACAAGATTAACGACCTGATCCATGTGGACTTCGGGGATGCGGAGACGGTATTCCATCTGATGTTCTCCTACCGGATTTTGGAGTATTACGGGGCCACGGTCATGCGGGATTCCTACGAAAACTGGGTGGAGCGCAGTCCTACCCTGCGGCATCCATGAGAAGCATCCCAAAGCCAAGCTTGAAATAGAGAGAATACCTGCACCGTACAGCTGTTGTGCGGTGCAGGTCTTTTACGGTCAATGGGTTATCGGGCTGCCTCCAAAGCGGCGGAGAGGGCAAGCCGGTTGGTTTTGAAATGGGAGAAGGGACGGGCGTCCAACTGAATGATCTCCTGGGGGTACATGTGAGGTTCCAGACTGTCGAAAATCTGACTCTGTATGTCAGACAACTGCCGCCCTAGTGCCCCATCCTGATGGCAAGGTTTGGTCTACAGCGGAGACATTAGCTATATCAATGAGGCCAGTGTGGTCTATGTCCTGTTGGAAGAAACGGGGGTTTGATCATTTTACCAATACCCAGGACACCCGGATAGCGTGCAATCTGATCTGCCCAGGCAAACAGGACAGACCAGGTCATAGTATTGCCATAGTATTGCAGGGCCGCTTGTCCAAACCGGGACAATGCGTGCGTAAGTACTCGGTAACGGTGGCGTCGGGAATGGTAATTTGCTCCACGCCGGCTGGGTAGTACTGTATCCGGAGGCGGTCAATGCTGAGCTTTCCTGTGATCGTCTGCTGCATAGAGAGCCTCCAAATCACGCTCTGGTGTGCATCCATTTATACCGGGTATATACAAGAAATGTGGTTTTTGAAAACATATCAGGAGACCTCTTGGAAGTCAATATCCAAGAGATCTCCTGATATAATTGTTCTCGATTATGGAGTATGCTGAAAGTGTTATTGGGCGTTCATAGCCCGTCCCTTTCCAGGATGGGCCGAAGATACTGGCCGGTATAGCTTGCTTCGCAGGCCGCCACCTGTTCCGGCGTGCCGGTACAGACGATGGTACCACCGCCGCTGCCGCCCTCAGGGCCCAGATCAATGATGTGGTCTGC
>CASEPH010000118.1 GCA_949289625.1 uncultured Clostridia bacterium
GGGGGTAGCAGAAAGGTGTTACGAATGGCTCAAATCAAGTATATCAAAGACCTCTACGAAAATGAAGAGGCAAGTTTGCGGGAAATATGCCGCATAACCGGCCACAGCTTTGAGACTGTCCGCAAGTACGCCTACCAGGACAACTGGAGCGAGGACAATCTGCCGGATATTGAGCCACAGAGCTATCCGGTGCTGCAAGACTTCATCCCCATCATTGATAAATGGCTGGAGGAGGACCGAAAGGCCCCCAGGAAACAGCGCCATACCGAGGGGATGCAGACCATGCAAAACCTGGGTATGATGGCCTGATGGGAGGTGAGGCTCATGGCTGAACAGATTGAACAGCTCATGCGGCAAGTGAAGCTGGGCGGCATGGCGAAAGGCTGGCGGAGCGTCCCCTACGAAAATACCGAGCAATATGTGACCGACCTCTTGACGCTGGAATTACAGGAACGAGAGGCCAACCGGATTATGGTGTAGTATTTTACCCTTGCCCTCACTTCCTTCCTGTGGACCGCAGAAAATCCCGCAGCAACTTATTCTCCATACGCAGCCGCTGAATCTCATGCGTCTGCTCCGCCACAATGGCTTTCGGCGCGGCATCTTTCCTTGGCCAGCCTTTGGGCTACAGAAGAATTCCGGTTGCCAGCTTCCGTTCTTTCTCCACTTACGCTCCAGCAGTCTTTTTACCATTTGCTTATCTTGTGTTCTGCAGCTTCCCGCTGGGTTTCTCCTTCCGCCAATATTACCTTGATTTCAGGCAGCAGTGCTTGAACGTGTGTGTAATTCCGTTTTCTCATGGCAAGGCCCCCTGGTGTAGTCTATTTTCCTACATCAGGGGGCCCTTTTGTCTCTGTCTGTTTTTACTGGATCTGTTCACACTGTGCAGACAAGGCAGCTTTTTTAATTGGATCAGCTGATTCCAAGCCGGCTCTTTTTCAGTGCGTCACGCAACGTCCTCATGGTTTCCAGAATGATTTGAGCCTCGTATTTGCTGCAACCTGCTAGGATTTGGGAAATTTCCTCGATGATATATACTTCTCCACCATTGATCTGCTCCATCAGGAGCAAATCGGTAGATACGTCCAAAGCGTTTGCAATCATAACAAAAGTTTCAAGGCTCATACCCTTCGTCCCATTTTCGATGTAACTGATATAGGAAGGCGACAAATCTACAAGTTCAGACAGTGTAGCCTGAGAGAGACGGCTTCTTTTGCGGGCATCCCGGATGCGCATTCCGATCGCTGAATAGTTCAAATCCATCGTATGACCTCCCAAATTTGGTGGCCTTATTATAGTGCATGCAGGACAGCAGCCGTTTCCTCGAATAAATTCTGCTTTTCCATCGAGCGAACGTACTTCGTCAAATTCTCTCCTTTTTTCCCATTTATCGACGGTCAGTCAACGGCTTGACTCTCAGTTTATTTCGTTTGCAGCCATTCACCCCTATAATAGGCCCGATGGCGGAGGGGCTGATGGTCAACGAGGGCTATTACAACGCGGGTGGAATCCCCTACGTTCCCGTACCCGGAGGCTGCGGCTTTGACTCTGCAATGTCCTTTGGAATCATCCGCTCCGGCCGAATGGCCGCCACTGTATTAGGCGCTTTACAGGTTTCGGCAAAAGGAGATCTGGCCAACTGGGCTTCCCCAGGCAGGG
The DNA here is from genome assembly GCA_949289625.1 of uncultured Clostridia bacterium. The sequence goes on from CASEPH010000118.1 coordinate 1,660, forward strand.
TATTTGGTATGGGCGGAGCTATGGATTTATGCAACGGGGCCAAGCAGGTAATTGTGGCCATGGAACTGGTGGCAAAAGACGGGTCGCTTAAAATCGTAAATGAATGTACATTCCCACTAACAGCTATCCAGTGCGTCAACCATATTGTAACAGAGCGGTGTGTCATTGACGTGACGGACAACGGCCTGATACTCTCTGAAATCAGAAAAGGCCATACGGTCTCGGAAATCCAGGCGGCGGTAGAACCAGAGCTTGTGATTTCTCCCACCCTGACCGAGATGGATGAGGAAGAATAGCTGCTTTTACTCTACATTTAAGGGAGTATATATGATGGATGTAAAAAGAAATGGATTTGGCCGTTGGGGTTGGTTCCTGCTGATCTTTGGCCTTTTGATGTTCTTCAGCAACGGCGGCTTCTTTGCTGATGGAACCAATATCATCGCTCCTGCCGTGGCGGAACGGCTGAACGTGGATCGTAGTGTCATTCTGACCATGAATTCCATAGCCGGCGTAGTGGGGGTTCTGGTGGCTGTAATTGCCGGCCAGATCAACCAGCGGATTGGCCCCAGAATGGTGGCTGCTGGCTGTCTGATCCTGGCAGGCTTAGGTCACATCGCCGCCTGCAACTCCGTAAATGTGCCCATGTACCTTGTTGCAATGTGCTTTGTAGGAGGAGGCCTGAGCGCCGGCGGATTCGTTGGTGTGGGCACACTGGTCGCCATGTGGTTTCCCAAAAAGCAGGGCCAGGCCATGAGCGTGGTGGCCATGGGCTCCAACTTCGGCACCATGCTCTTTGTCCCTCTGCTCACGGTACTGGAAAGCAGTCTTGGCATTGCTCGTTCTTCTGCGATCTGCGGTTCCATCGCGGCGCTAGTGGGTGTAGTGGGAGCTGTTCTGTTACGCAATACCCCTAAGGAACGTGGGTTGTACCCTGATAATGTGGACGAGGCCGAGTTCAGAGCCAACTACTCTTCTGCACCGCCGGAGATGGATACCACCGGCTGGACTGTGGGCAGGCTACTGCGCACGAAAGAGACTTGGCTGTGTGTGTTTTCCACTGGTCTGCTGATGCTGGCCCAGATGGGTATCATGAGCCAAATGGTCTCCCGCAATACGGAACTGGGCATGGATTTGACCACGGCCACCACGGTCATGAGCGCCATTGCAGTTGTTGGAATTATTGGCTCTTTGATTTTCGGCAAAATTGTTGTAAACGCAGGAATCAAAAGAGCCGGTATGTTGACCTGCGTGCTGTACATAATTGCTATGTTTTTCAATGTCAGCGGCTTTATGCCCCTGGTGTGGGTGTCCCTGGTGATCATCGGCTTCCTGGGCGCCGCGGCCCCCAACCTGATGAACTCCATCCCCGGCTCCGTGTTCGGCCGGGTGGGCTACGCCAAGGTCAACAGCGTGGTCTTCCCCATCACCAGTATGATCTACATGCTCAACTTTGCTGTCAACGGTTTGATTCTTGGTATCACAAATAGCCTCCGCATAGCCTATATCGTGTTCGCCGTGCTGGCCCTCATCTCCCTGTTCCTGATTCTGGCTATCCAGGATCACAAGTACGACCAGGACTACATGGCCGCTCACAAAAACTGAGCTTGTGGGCAGTTATTGTAAAAAAGATTAGAAGGAGGCAACATCATGAGCAAGAAGTCTGTCGTGGCGCTGGCTCATAGCAAGGACGTGCAGGAGAACGTCACCCGCGTCTTTGACATGCTGGGCGGCGTCACCAACCTGATCGAGCCCAACTCCACCGTGGTGCTCAAGCCCAACGCGGGCCACGCCGCTCCCCCGGAGTTTGCCGTGTGCACCCATCCCGAGACCGTCCGCGCCGTCATCCGCGAGGTGCGCAAGGCCAATCCCAAGCGCATCGTCATCGCCGAGTCCGCCGCCGTGGGCTGCGACACCATGGAGTGCTATGAGGCCTGCGGCATCGCCAAGATGGCTGCGGAGGAGGGCGTGGAGCTCTACGACATCAAGCGGGAGAAGGATCTGGTCAACGTGGCCGTGCGCGGCTACCGCTCCAACATCTCCCACGTGAAGCTGCCCAAGCTGCTGCTGGAGGCCGAGCACATCATCAACCTGCCCATCCTGAAGGCCCACGCCAGCATGGTGTTCTCCGGCGCGCTGAAGAACATCAAGGGCGTGGTGCAGGATCAGGTTCACACCACCATGCACCGCCAGAACCTGACCATGGCCATGATGGACGTGTGGAGCGTCTGCAAGCCCGATCTGAACATCATGGACGTGATGAGCGCCGCCAGCGGCTACTCCCCCCACACCCCCACTCCCATTGAGCTGGACTGCGTCATGGGCTCCAAGGATCCCGTGGCCCTGGATCGCATCGCCTGTGAGCTGGTGGGCATTGATCCCGACGGCGTGAGCTACTTCAAGGTGGCCGACGAGGTGGGCCTGGGCACCACCGACCAGGAGAACATCGAAGTGGTGGGCGACAAGATCGAGGACTGCTACAAGAAGATGTGGGTTCCCTAC
>CASEPH010000119.1 GCA_949289625.1 uncultured Clostridia bacterium
GAGTGGATCATGCGGGGCATGGCTTGGGATGATCCCGCCCGCATCCAGAGCTGGGAGGAGCTGATAGGCTGGATCAATGAGATTGGTTTTCTGCCCCTGTTCAAGAATGAGGTGGCTGGCTTCTCCGTGGAGGAGCACACCTCCCCCCTCTACTGGTGGTCCGGTGATGCGGGGCAGGACCCCTGGGAGTGGCGTTACCTCATGGCTCGGAGCGGTCAGGTGGCCTACGGCAAGTTTTTCGGGAAAAAGGGCGGCTTCATCTCCAAGTCCTGGTTTCCCCACTTCGCCAACTGGCGGCGGGACGGCTATGACTTTGACAGCCGCTGGGAGGACGAGCTGGCTCCCTTGCGGCAGAAGCGGATCATGGACTGCTTTGCCGGGCAGGACGAGTGGTTCTCCTTCGCTCTGAAACAGCGGGCCGGCTTTGGCAAGGGCGGGGAGAAAAACTTCGAGGGCACGGTCACCGACCTCCAGATGGGTGGATACCTCCTGATCCGTGACTTCCGGCAGCGGATCAACAAACGGGGTATCCCCTATGGCTGGCCCATTTCCGTCTACACCACGCCGGAGGCCCTGTTGGGCTATGACCATGTTTCTTCCGCCTATGCAGCGGCGCCAAAGATGTCCAAGGCTTTGATCTACCAACAGATCCGCAAAAATTTCCCGGAGGCCGCCCAGAAAGAACTGTATGCCGTGCTGGGATGGTCCCGATAACTGGACTGAATTTGTGAGATACTATTGATGGAGGGGGGAGAGATATGAAAGAGCGGACCTATATCTGCTGCGACCTGAAAAGTTTTTACGCCAGCGTGGAATGTGTGGAGCGGGGATTGGACCCTATGACCACCAACCTGGTGGTGGCAGATCAGAGCCGCACGGACAAAACCATTTGCCTGGCCGTCTCCCCCTCTCTGAAAGCCTACGGCATTGGAGGACGGGCCCGTCTCTTTGAGGTGGTTCAAAAGGTTGCCGAGGTCAACGCCAAACGCAAGTGGAGCGCCCCGGGGCATCAGCTCACCGGCTCCTCCTGGCACGACCCGGATGTGCAGAGTAATCCCTCCCTGGCCCTGGACTATATCGTGGCCCCGCCCCGGATGGCCCACTACATTGACTGGAGCACGAAGATTTACAGTGTTTATCTGAAATATGTGGCTCCAGAGGACATCTTCCCTTACTCCATCGACGAGGTGTTCATGGACCTCACCAATTACCTGGACACCTACAAAATGACGGCTCGGGAGCTGACCCGCACCATCATTCTGGACATCCTTAAGACTACCGGCATCACCGCCGCAGCGGGTATGGGGACCAACTTGTACCTGGCCAAAGTTGCAATGGATATTGTGGCCAAGCATGTCCACCCCGATTCGTTCGGGGTGCGCATCGCCAAGCTCAACGAGATAAGCTATCGGCGGCTTTTATGGACCCACCGTCCCCTCACTGATTTCTGGCGAGTGGGCAAAGGATACGCTTCCAAGCTGGAGGCCCACGGCCTGTACACCATGGGGGACATCGCCCGGTGCTCCATTGGCAAGCCCGGGGAGTATCATAATGAGGCGCTCTTATACAATCTCTTCGGCATCAATGCGGAACTGCTCATTGATCACGCCTGGGGGTGGGAGCCCTGCACCATTGCAGATGTGAAAGCCTATAAGCCGGAGAACAAGAGCATTGTCTCCGGCCAGGTTCTCAAGTGCCCTTACGACTTTCAAAAAGCCCGGCTTGTGGTGCGGGAAATGGCGGACGCCTTGGCGCTGGATCTGGTGGACAAGCGCCTTGTCACCAATCAGCTGGTGCTGACCGTAGGCTATGATCGGGAGAACCTGGACGATCCCCGGCGCAGCCGGAACTACCACGGTCCATTAATCACCGACCGCTTCGGGCGGAAGATTCCCAAGCATGCCGTGGGCACAGAGAACTTCCCATACACCTCCTCGGCCAATGACCTGCTAAAAGCAGTAACAGCTCTCTATGACCGAATCGTTGACAAGAATCTATTGATCCGCCGGCTGAGTATCAGCGCCAACAAGCTGCTGAATGAAGCCGAGGTCCCCAGGGAACACCAGGCGGAGCAACTGGATCTGTTCACCGACTACGCCGAAAAAGAGAAGCAAGCTCAGGCAGATGAAACCGCCCACGCCCGGGAACGGAAAATCCAGGAGGCCATGCTGGGAATCAAGAAACGGTATGGCAAAAACGCCATCCTCAAGGGCATGAACCTGGAGGATGGTGCCACCGCCAAGGAGCGGAATCAGACGATTGGAGGGCATCACGAGTGAGCGGACCTTACGACGATATCATCCATCTGTCCCACCCCACATCGAAGAACCGCCCCCGGATGTCTATCCACGACAGGGCCGCCCAGTTTTCCCCCTTTGCCGCCTTGTCCGGCCACGCCGCCGCCATTGCGGAGACCGCTCGGCTCACGGACCGGAAGTTGGAACTGGATGAGGACACCAAAGCGGAGCTGGATCGACGGCAAGCCATTCTGCTGGAACACATTTCGGAGCGGCCGGAGATCACCGTCACCTGGTTCCGTCCGGACGAGCGGAAGGAGGGCGGGGCGTATATCACCACCACCGGCCGCCTAAAAAAACTCGATGAGGCTGAGCGAATCCTGATCCTGACCGACGACACCCGTATCCCCCTGGAGGCTGTGGTAAGCCTGGAGAGCGATTCCTTCTGAAAAGCATCACAAAAAACTCATTGAAAAATGGTCAGAGATATGATGCACTTTTTCTGACGAAGTGATTGATATGTGCCGCCCTGATTATATGAAGCAAATTGAAAATCGCACCATATCTGCACCGGGCACCATATCTGCACCGGGCATCATATCTGCACCGGCTGGTTCCACTTCTATCATATCATATTGCGTGAATAGGTAAAACGGTAGACGCATATGATGAATCCACTGGAAGTATACACTGCCCTCTCTGCATCTTAGCTCAT
>CASEPH010000120.1 GCA_949289625.1 uncultured Clostridia bacterium
GAGATTGAGTCTTTGCAGGGTATGGACTTTGATCCCCTGCTGACCGGTTTTGATGAAAAGGAACTGGCAGACCTGTTTGCGGATGATTCCGGCAGTGAAGCCAGGGATGACGATTTTGACCTGACCGCTGCGTTGGAGAAAGCCTCCTTTGTGGAGCGGGGCGATGTCTGGACAATCGGCCGGCACCGCCTTGTGTGTGGAGACGCCACCTCCGCCGAGGATGTAGCGAAGCTGATGGACGGCAGGAAGGCCAATCTCATCGTGACGGACCCGCCCTATGGCGTCTCCTTTAAAAGTTCCAGCGGCCTGACCATACAGAACGACTCCATGAAAGAGGAGGAATTTTATAACTTCCTCCTCTCTGCTTTTCAGTGCATGGCGGAGCATCTGGAGAAAGGCGGCGCGGCCTATGTGTTCCATGCAGATACTGAGGGGCTGAACTTTAGAAAAGCGTTCATTGACGCCGGATTTCATCTGGCTGGCGTGTGTATCTGGGTGAAGAACTCCCTGGTGCTGGGACGCTCAGACTACCAGTGGCAGCATGAGCCTGTGCTGTATGGATTTCTCCAAAACGGCAAGCACCCGTGGTATTCCGACCGCAAGCAGACTACCATCTGGAACTACGACAAACCGAAGCGCAACGCCAACCACCCGACCTCCAAGCCTCTGGATTTGCTGGGGTATCCCATCGGGAACTCCACCCAGGAGAACGCCGTGGTGATCGACACCTTTGGCGGTAGCGGTTCTACCATGATGGCCTGTGAACAGATGAACCGTGTCTGTTGCATGATGGAACTGGATGAGAAATACGCATCGGTCATTCTCCGCAGGGCCGTGGAGAACGGCATCCCGCCGGAGGATATTTTTGTAGAGAGAAACGGAGAGCAGATCCCATACTCCAATCTTGTGAAGGAGGTGGAGACATCGTGAACCCTATATATATCCATAGTAGAGAGCCGGACAGAGTCGGAAGAGATACACCAGATCCGTAGACTCTTACCCTGGGTAGTCTCTTTGACGGCTCCGGTGGTTTCCCGTTAGGCGGCTTGCTTTCCGGCATTGTGTACTACTCACAATTCCCGGAATTTTTGTTGTGACAGATTTTGTCCCGGATTCGCTTGCTATTTCCGCTGCTTAGAGTGATTAATGTAGTACCGAAAAACAAGGAGGTACAGAGAATGCGAATTGAATTTTACAGAACAGGCGCGGAAAGGAAGGCGCTGGTAACAGCCATTGGAGAAATCCTGGAGGCCAGGCCGAAGTATAAAGGGATGCCAAGCGCCGCTTACGAAATTGACTACTACACGGTAACGAAAGACGGTACAGTGGAGTTTGATGACCGGACCGACAGCGAGGAGGTGGAAAACCTGCTGGAGCAGCTTGCTGACCGGGGAATCGTTGCAGCACCCGCAGAAATGGCACAGGCATGGCTTAACGCAAGGGCAGAGGAATTATCCAAGGCAAGTAAAACCGAGCCACAGGAGGCAAACGTGGGGCTTACGGTGGAAATCCCGCTCGATAAGGTATCGTTGGGTAATCTTACCAAGCTGCTGGAAGCCAAGGGAAAACTGATACGGAAAGCCTTGGGGATCAGCGAGCTTTCCATTGAAATCCTGGAGGACCGGGTGGCGTTTCCTTGGTTCGAGGAACTGCCAAATTCCGATGCTGTCAAAGCCTACACCCACTTCATTTCCGCACTCTGCGAGATGAGCAGGAATGCCAAACGGGTAACAGCGACTGAGAAACCGGTAGAGAATGAGAAATACGCATTCCGCTGTTTTCTGCTGCGGCTGGGATTCATCGGCAGCGAATATAAAGCGGAGCGCAAGATCCTGCTGAAGAATCTGACCGGTTCCTCGGCTTTCAAGGATGGAGGTGTGGACCATGAAGTTTCCGAGTAGAGAGATTGTGGAGCGCGTCCGCCGGGAATATCCTGCTGGCACCCGTGTGGAACTGGTGCGGATGGATGATGTGCAGGCCCCGTCTGCCGGTACAAAAGGCACTGTCAAAGGTGTGGATGACACTGGTTCCCTTCTTATGCGTTGGGACAATGGCAGCGGCCTGAATGTGGTCTACGGCGAAGATATTGTCCAGAAAATTCCTGTGGTCAAAACAGTTTGTTATGGCAGAACCAAAGAATGGTACAGCCGTGCGGAGGCAGAGCAGTTTTTCTTTCACGCAATGATGAACTCCGAAGGCAGTGAGCAAAATCGGTACATGAAAATATATACGGAATTGAAATTGGGGAAAGCATTCTGTACGGATGAGGAGGAATGAGCAATGGAACAGGATATTTTGGAGCAGCTCTATTTTGGCAGGATTGTGCCATGGGA
>CASEPH010000121.1 GCA_949289625.1 uncultured Clostridia bacterium
GATTGCTTTTCCCTGCTGCTGGGCCAAGTCCAAAAAGAGGACGGAGCCGGTCTGCTTTGCGCCTCCCATGCTGGCGGGCAGAATCGTATCGGAAACAGCGGCATATTCTCCGTTCACAGAGAGCATAGAACCGGAAAAGCCATCGGCGATAAAAACAGCGGCGGTGTTGCTGCTCAAGTCAATCGAGCCGTAGGCTGTGGTATTTTCCTGCCCGTCCAGGCTTCCGAAAAAGGCCAAATAGTCTCCGCTGCCGCTGTACCCGACCGCCTCAAAATAAACGGTTTCGTTCATGGCCGGAGTGATTTCCGTCAGCTCCTGTGTATCAAAGGTATATTGATAGAGGCTGGGCCCTTCCGCATATACAAGGGTTTTTCCATCCGGCGCAGCGGCAAAGACAGAGCCCCAAAGCCCATTTACCAATGTCTCGTCCGTCAATTCATAGGTATTCACCAGATTAAGGCTTTGATCAAACAGCCAGTAATACAGTGTCTCCGCAGAACTGTCGCCGGAGATCACCGTGACCCCGCCGGTATCCTGCACATCCGCCGCTGTCTGGCTGGACAGCATAACGATGGCCCCCTGGCTGGTCTTGTCTGTCAGCAGGGGCGTTTGAGCGGCGTCAAAAGCGTAGGTGGCTGTTACTTCGCCGGTAGATAGGTCGGTCAGTTTCAGCTCATTTGTGGTATAATCGTACTCCGGTGAGAGAAAATCGGCTCCACTGTCGGTTGCCTGTTCCTCCGATTCGTCAGGAGTCTGTTGGGCGTTCGATGAGGGATCGCTGGACGGATTTCCGGTGCTTGCCGCCGGTTTGTTGCCTCCGCAGGCGGAAAGCAGAGAAAGACTGAGTGCAAGCGCAAGCAAAATACTGATTCTTTTCATGTTCGTCAAACCTCCCCGTTGACTAAAAGTACAGATGCTGTCTTAACTGGATTGTTGATTTCAAGTTCCCCATCTTCCGGGGTAACGGCAATGGCATAGACCGTGTTCAGCGTACCAAGTGCAGAGGTATCAATCTGGAATGTGGCTTCTACCATCTGGTTTTTCACCGTCCGAACAGAGAGATAGTCCGCTCCATTGAGTTGGACAGGCTGATGGTTGATAAACAGAGTGATATTGAACTCCGCCTCCGGCCCGCCGTAGAGCTGCACAGTGATTGTCGCTGTTTTCCCATCTGCCTGAATGTAATTTCCATCTTCTACACCCAGGGACAGGGTGGCCGTTGTGTCCAGGCTATCGGTGGCCCCCCATGCGGCCAGAGTATCTAATATGTCCTGCGGCAGATCCACCACATTGTAGTCCGTACCGGCTGCTGCCAATGTCTGCGCGGGGGCGTCTGTTGCAAAAGAAATCTGGCGGGATGTGGTTGCAGATTCCTGGTGGTGGAAGCCATAACGCGGATTATCGGGCCCCTCTGCTATAAAACTGGGCTCCAGAATGGTGACAGCCATAACAGGGACGGTTTCTCCTGTTTTGCCGGTCACGGGCTGGAATACCATGTCGAAATTCTCCTGCTGTTCATAATCCAGGTTAAAGACCTGCATATAGCTTTCCTCAAGCTCCGTACCATCCTCATAGACTGCGGAATAGGGCTGGGCCACCCCATCCACAAACAAGAGGACGCCGATCTCTGTGGTCTTTCCAGAAGAAGCGCCAGTTATGGAGAACGGAATTTCCAAGGGCTCACCATCGTAGGTATAAACCGTGTCCATCGGGTCTTGCAGACCAAATTCCGCAGAGCCCATCTCATTGTCCGCTGGTTCTTCCTCAAAATAGGCGTCCAGGTTGTCCGATTCGTCCGTGGCTGGGTCGCTGGTCTGCGGCGCGCTACACCCAGCCAGCAAACATACAAGTGCCAATGAAATAAAAAGAAATCTGTGCATAAAAATACTCTCCTTATCGTTAGGATAAGGAGAGCATAATTGGAAAAGGTCTACGATTGGTCAATCGGCATCAATTTTTTCCGCTAGTATCTGCATTTCTACGCAAGCTCCGTTGTTATTGCTCAGAGAGAGCGTTCCACCCTGTTTCTGACAGAGGGTGTTGCAAATCGAGAGGCCAAGCCCGAAGTGGTCATTTTCCGTATTTTCCTTGTAAAACGGCCTCGTGGCGGAGCGGAGGGATTCTTCTGAAAAGCCCTTCCCATCATCATGTACTTGAATTGTAAGCAGACCTTCTTGCCACCCGGCCTTTAATGCGATCTCATGGCGGGCGAAACGCAGCGCATTGGAAATCACATTGTCGATCATGCGATGTACTAATGTCCCATCCAGCATGGCCTGAATATCCGGGACCCCACTAATATCCATAGAGAATTGAAGTTGGTGCTGCAACGCCAAAATGGTGTATTCGTCCTCTTGATCCTCGAAAAAATCCTGCAAAGGGCAGACTGTTGGTTTCACTGGGATGGCATCCATCGCCTGTATCTCGCGCACCTGGTTTGCATACTGTTCCAGTCGGTCTGTTGCCAAAGAAAGATTGTGGATCGTGTCCAGCAGTTTGTCCTCGCTGATGCGTCCAAGCGGGACATTATGCGAGAGATATTCTGTGTAGCCCTTCATCACGGTGATGGGGGT
>CASEPH010000122.1 GCA_949289625.1 uncultured Clostridia bacterium
AACGCCCGGGCCCGGAACCAGCGTCTGGAGCAGGGCGAGCTTCCCCCCAATATTGCCGAGCTCTTCGACCAGTTTGTGGCGCGGAAGGATCTGCTGACAGAGGCGGAACGGAATATCCTCCGTTACTACATCGATGGACATGAGATCGCGGACATCCCGGATCTGGCGTTTATCAGCATGAGCACGGTCCGAAAGCACAACCGGAGCATCTACGAAAAGCTGGGGGTTGCTTCCCGAGATGAACTAATGCTGTATATTGACCTTCTCCGCCGCTGCGGAAGGCTTTCGGAACTTTTTTAATACCTAGGGCACAATTGGGCAGAGCGCACAAAACCCAAAAATGGTTTTGTGCGCTTTCTCTATTATCCATTGGATACTTTCATAAAAAGCCCGGAAAAGTATCTATTGGACCATATACTCTTGGACCTACTCCTGTTATAACAGGAGTAGAAAGGAGGCCCTTGATATGACCAACTTGTTGTCCAGTCATCTGGAGGATTGTTCCACGCCCCAATATTTCTGCTTTTCCATTCGATGCGAGGTGTGTGGGGAATACTGGTACAGCAGTGCGATTCCTTTTTCCAAAGCGGCCCAGATGTCCCAGCACCGAGAAAAACAAGAGCTCTATGAGGTCCTTTACCAAAGGGAGAAGGAACGAGCCCTCCAGGCCGCGAGAAAAGAAGCCCGAGAGCGATTCAGTCAGTGTCCCATCTGCCGGCGGCTGGTCTGCGATTCCTGCTTTCTCATCTGTGATGAAATGGATCTGTGCCGGGAGTGCGCCGGGCGCATGAAGGAGTCCGGGGAGCCGGTGGCGCCATGAAAATGCGATGGTTGCCCATTCTCCTGCTATGCCTGCTGCTGGCTGGATGCAGTGTGGAAACTTCTGAAGGTCATTTGGTCCCTGTGGCAGAGGGCTCCAGGGAATACAGCTCTGCTCTGGATCCTTTCCTTCCCGGATATACGCTTCGAGAGGCAGAGGACACCCTCTACGGGGAATTGTCCCAGGGCAACCCAGTGGCATGCTTCGATGTACAGGCTGTCCCTGCTATGGCACGAGGTGTTGGCCGGTATTGGTATCCCCATGTATCGGCCACGGTGGTCCTGGCAGTAGACCGCACCCGCACGGACGCAGTCGTTACCGGCTGGAACAGCCTTCGGGAAAATCGGGTTCCTGTCGGCATGAGCAGCACCTCCATTGTGCGCAATATGCTTGTTTTGGGGGCACTGTCCTATGGGCTGAACCCAAAGGAACCTTCAAAGAGAGAAGCTCTTGATTTTTTGGAACATCTCTGCCAGAACGGTGGATTTGAGTTGGAAGGATCGGATGCCCCCATTCTGCTCTGTCTGGACTATGAAGCCGCCGCCTGGAACCGGAACGGCGGGGATTATGAGATCATTGTGCCGGTGGAAGGCACGTTGTCCTACCGTATGGGGCTGTTCTCCGATGTTCCCCTGGCCCTGGAACCGGGGCTGGATGCTGCCCTGCTGTCGGCGGGCCTGCCGCTGGCCAGTGGAGAGCGGCCACAGGACTTCCCCGGGGATTATCGGTGGGCCCGCACCCTGGGGGAGGAGGACTATGACTGGTTTTTGAAAGTCACCGGCGACAGCAGCAGGGACCTGCGCCGGCAGGTGTTTCACACCCGGCTTTACACCACAGCCGACATGAGAGAGCATATTCTATCTGCCCTATTTCTCTCCGCAGCCATCCTGTTGTGGAAGGGAACCGTATCTCACCGCATGATGCGCCGCGATGTCCGCCGGGTCGTCAGCTTGTTGAGCTGGCTGACGGTAGGGTGGCTGCTGCTGCGCCTGTTCAAATATCAGCAGCTGACAGAAGGAACCCTGACCCGTATGTGTTGGTATGGCTATTATCTCTTTCAATTGGCCCTGCCGGTGGCACTGCTGTATTTGACAGAGATTTTGGACCGGGCAGAGGGGGAAAAACGGCTGGCACATCCCCTGTGGCCTCCTCTTGTCTGCTATGTTCTTTCGGTGCTGCTGGTGCTGACCAACGACCTCCATCGGCTGGTATTCCGTTTTGACCTGGAGGGGAATTGGGCCAGCGACTATAGTTACGGTTTGGGATATTGGCTGATGATTGCGTTTTCACTCCTGTTTTTCGTCTTAGCCGTGGTAAAGCTTTTTTACAAGGGGCGAAAAAGCGCCTACTGGGGCGGCAAACTATTTTCGCTGTTGTTCTGTGGGGGATTGATTTTCTATGTCATTGCCTACGTTTATCGCGTACCGCTGGCGTGGGAGAGCGACATCACAGTTAACATCTGCATCTTGTCTGTCCTGTTTTTTGAAACGGTGCTCCATGCAGGGCTTGTGCCGGTCAATATCCAATATCAGCGTCTGTTCGCTTTCGCGCCCATCAGTCTGACCATACTGGACGAAAATGGCCGCACTGTTCTGTCCTCTCGCAGCGCACACCCCATTTCACGTTCTATCTGGAAGCGGCTTTTGATGGATATGGAACAGCCTCTGCTGCGAGATAGCAACACACAGCTACACGCCATTCCAGTCCGAAGCGGCATGGCGGTGTGGCAGGAGGATCTCTCCCGGATCAACCGGCTGAAAAGGGAGATCCAGGATGTGCAGGACCGTCTGGAGGCAGCCAACAGACTGCTGCGGGAAGAAGGCGAAATCAAAAAGCGCCTGATGACCGTGGAGGCGAACCGATCTTTGTTCGAGCAGCTGGACCGGGATATGGAGCAGCGTGTGGCATCGCTGACACGCCTGATTAAAACCCTGCCGAAAACAGACAAACCAAAAGGCTTGACCGCTTATATCACCCTGTGTCTGTGCCACATCAAGCGGAGATGTAACCTGTTCTTCCTGGCCCGCCAGGGGGAGCTTCTCCCCGGCGATGAGCTTGAATTGTACTTGGACGAGTTGGCGGAACTGGCCCGCTATGCCGGGCTGCAAACGCTGATCCGCTGTGGGCAAAAGGAGGCGCTGGAGATCCGAAGCGCGGCGCTCTGTTACGACTATGCCTTTGAAACCATATCCTGGGCTTTAAAGGAAACTGCCTCGCCGCTGATGGGATATCTGGAATCGGAGGGCTCCGATCTGGTGTTCCGTTTTCTTCCAGGCGGCGATCCTACACAATGGCATTTCTCGGAGGAACTGATCACATCGGTATCTGCAATGGGAGGGCAAATCGCCTGTAAGGATTTGGACGACGCTTTCGGGATCTGTATGCGGATACCCTTAGGAGGTGAAACCTGTGGCTGAATTTTACCGTTTCCCCCATGGGATACTGACCATGTTGGTGATGGCAGTGGCGCTGTGCATTGTGCTGCAGGCCCTAAACATCTCTTACAGTATCCGCCGCCTAAGAGCCGGATGGGCACGCATAGCGGAAAACGGAATGGAATGCGCCGTCCTGGCGGTGCTGTTTCTCTTTGCAGCTCTCCTGGGCCAGGTACAGTACGGGCTGTACGGCAATTTTATGGCGGCCAACTCCTATGCCTTTGCCCGTCAGGTAGTATTTCTGCTGGCGGCGGTGCTGGGGACTTCCGCCGCTGTGGGAACAGAGTTGATCTGGCCATTTTTCGCAGTGGGCGGGGCTGCTGTGTTACTTCCCATAACAGAGAGGATTGCTGGGCCTGCCTATCCCCTCTTTTTCCTGGCCAGTCTTCTGTTTTTCCTGCTCCGCAGCGTACATATCTGCCTGCTGCGCCGGCGGGAGCTCCATACCCAAATCTCCTCTATCTCCATCAAGGAAGCCATTGATTCCCTGGATACCGGACTGCTGTTCCTTCGTCCGAAGGGGGAGATCCTGCTGTGCAATCGCCGGATGGAGATGCTTGCTCAAAAGATGATAGGACATCCCCTGCACAGCGGCAGGGAATTTCAGCAGATTTTGGAGGACGGTCCGCTGAGTGGTGGATGTGTCCGTGAGGTCTTAGGAGGACAGCAGGTATTTCGCTTTTCGGATGCCTCTGTATGGAGTATTTCCTCCCACGAAATTCCCGTGGGCCGCCGGACCTGTATCCTGTTCACCGCCGACGATGTTGCGGAGCAGTGGAACGCGGTGACGCTCCTGGCTCAGCAAAATGAGGCTCTGGAAAAACGGGGACAGGAGCTTCGCCACACCATTGAGCATTTGCAGGCAATCTGCGAAGCAGAGGAGATCGTCCGGAGCAAAGGGAGGGTTCATGACCTTCTGGGGCAGCGCATCAGCCTCCTGCTCCGGGCTTTGCGGGACAACCAACAACAGGATGAAACGCTGCTGTTAAAGTTCGTGAGCAGCTTGCCCACAGCGCTTCGGGAGGATGGGAAACCCAGTCCTGCCCACCGATTGAACTTGCTTAAAGAAACATTTCAGGGCATGGAGGTGTGTGTGGAGACCCAGGGGACGCTGCCGGAGGATGAAGAGGTGGCGGAAAACTTCGCCGAAATCGCCGTGGAGTGTGTCACCAACGCCGTTCGCCACGGATATGCCTCCCGTGTCCAATTTCACTTTTTTCAGAATGACTGCTGGCGCATGACAGTCACCGACAATGGAATTCCCCCCGCGGGACCCATCCGGGAAGGGGGCGGGATCCGTGAGATGCGCCGCAGGATCCACCGGCTTGGCGGCACGGTGGAGCTCTATACTGTTCCCAGATTCCGCATTGAACTTTCTGTTCCAAAGGAGGCTGTACGAAAATGATCAAAGTCTTGATTGTAGAGGACCACGCATCTATGCGGGAATCACTGACAACGGCGCTGACGGCTGCGGGAGATTTCACCGTAGTGGGTGAAGTGCCCAATGCCGATTATGCTCTGGATTTCTGCAAGCACCTGCGTCCCGATCTGGTGTTGATGGATGTATGCACGGAAAACGGCGCCTCTGGATTAAAGGCGGTCGAGGCTATCCGCAATTCCTGTGAAGAGGTGAAGATCATCGTTATGACTGCCTTTGACGAGATCACCTATATTCCTCGGGCCAAAGCTGCCGGAGCCAACGGGTTTGTATATAAGAGCCGTAGCTTGACTTATTTTTTAGAGGCAGCTCGGGAGGTTATGGCGGGGGGATGGGTTTTTCCGGAGCCTAAGACCATTCCCATGCCCCAGGGAGAGGCCCCGCTGACGGACCGGGAGATGGAGGTGCTCCGGCTGATGTGCAAGCACATGACCAATAAGGAGATTGCTCAGGAACTGTTTATCAGCGAAAATACGGTGAAGTACCACAAGATGAATATGCTGGGAAAAACAGGATTTTCGAAATCTGTGGATCTGGCTTTTTACATGATCTCCAACGGCTGGATCAATCCACTCTATTAAGTTAATACGCTTTCACGATCCACCGGTGCAAACCGGTGGATTTTTCATATCAGCAAAAGACTACCCGCCGCGGGTAGGGTGAAGACGGAAAAACAACGATACAATGATATTGGAAATTAGGAGGTGTAGGGAGGTGAATGTGCTGAAAACAGTGCTCCTCATCATGCAGCGAGCATCGTTGGCTCAAGGATTGATGGCGAAAGCGCGGGATGTCCCCGGTATCCAGCTGCGCTATGAGCCGAATTATGCAAACGCGGAAATGACCATCCATGCCCACCTGGCTACAGGAGCGCTGCTGGAAGTTTCGGAAGACAGTGCCCATGATATCGGTTTCTGTTTAACGCTGTGCGCATGGCTGCGGAAGGTGGCGCCCCACTGCCGGCTCATGTTGATGTGTCCGGAGGGACAGGAGGAAACTGTCCACCGTGCCATTGAGGCGAAACGGAAAGGTGAGATCGACGATTTTGTGTTTTACGATGTATCTCTGGATTATCTGGTCGCCTGTCTGCTGTCGCTTTGACCACCGCAAAAACGAGGAACCAGATCCATCTGGAGCAAAAGACATAAGGAAAGGGGATTGGTACTATGGGACTGATTAAAGCCGCGCTGGGAGCGGCTGGCGGCGTGTTGGCGGACCAGTGGAAGGAATTCTTCTACTGCGAGGCCATCCCCGCGGATGTACTGGCGGTCAAAGGAAAGAAGAAAGTCACAGGACGCTCCAGCAACAGCAAAGGTGATGACAACATCATCACCAACGGTTCTGTAATCGCCGTGGCGGACGGCCAGTGCATGCTCATCGTGGAACAGGGAAAAGTGGTGGACGTGTGCGCTGAGCCGGGAGAGTATACCTACGACATGTCCACGGAGCCCAGCGTTTTCTCCGGCGATTTGGGGGAATCCATTCAGAGCGTGTTCCTGAACATTGGAAAGCGCTTTACCTTTGGAGGCGAGGCACCCAAAGATCAGCGTATCTATTATTTCAACACAAAGGAGCTCACCGGCAACAAGTACGGTACCCCCAGCCCCGTCCCCTTCCGGGTGGTGGATCAGCGAGCGGGTATTGATTTGGACATCGCCATCCGATGTTTCGGTGAGTACAGTGTCCGCTTGAGAAACCCGCTGCTGTTTTATACCAATGTCTGCGGTAATGTGACGGAGGACTATAAAACCGACCAAATTGCCGGGCAGATGAAAACTGAGCTCCTGACTGCCCTTCAGCCTGCTTTTGCCAAAATCTCTGAAATGGGGATCCGCTACTCTGCCCTTCCCGGCCATACGTTGGAACTGGCCGAAGCACTCAACGAACAGCTTTCTTCCCGGTGGCGTGATCTTCGCGGGATGGAAATTGTCTCTTTTGGCGTTTCCAGCGTCAAGGCCAACGAAGAAGACGAGCAGATGATCAAGGAGCTGCAGCGCAACGCGGCCTTTATGGATCCCACCCGGGCAGCGGCCCATTTGGTGGGAGCCCAGGCGTCCGCTATGCAGTCTGCGGCAAGCAATCCCAACGCCGGTCCCGCTATGGCTTTTATGGGCATGGGGATGGCCGGGCAGATGGGCGGCATGAACGCCCAGAACCTCTATCAGATGGGTGCGCAGCAACAGGCACAGCCTGTACCCACACCTCCCCCAGCAGTTCAAGACAGCTGGAACTGCCCATGCGGTCAGAGCGGCATCACCGGCAGCTTTTGCCCCAACTGTGGCAGTAAAAAACCAGAGCCAAAACCTACTGCCGACAGCTGGACTTGTCCCCAGTGCGGCGCCGCTGCCAGCGGAAAGTTTTGCCCGGAGTGTGGCACAAAAAAACCGGAGCCCAAGCCGGAGGGGTGGACCTGCTCCTGTGGCGCGGTGAACAAAGGTAAGTTCTGCTCCGAGTGCGGCGCCAAGAAGCCCGCCGGCGTGCCCCAGTACAAATGCGACAAATGTGGCTGGGAGCCGGATGATCCCGCCCATCCGCCCAAGTTCTGCCCGGAGTGCGGCGATCCCTTTGACGATGGCGATGTGCAGGGATGACCCGTGGAAGAAAAACCGCCGTATTTTCTGTTGTAGGTCTGTTCCTGCTTCTGGCGGCTGCGGGATATTATTTCAGAGGTCATCAGGGAGGTGATTCATCCATACAGAAGAAATCTGCCGTGCCGCCCGGTACCTTGACCGGCGTCACATACAGCCACACCAGCGGCATGGTTGCCAGAGCGGATTTTGCCATCACGCTTTCGCCGGAGGCCATTCTGGAAACAAGCTATTATCCGGTCCTTGATCCGGATACGGCGGAGGACGAGGACTGGTATCATCCGTCCACCAAAGGGAATGTCCCCATCACCGCGGCTCAGTGGTCGGATGTGGAGGAGATTATTCTGGAGCTCTACCCGCTGATGGAGCCTATCCCGGAAAACCGGCGTGAGGTGAAACTGCCGCCGGGAATCGAAGTCATGGATGGAGGGGACTCCACCAGCCTGATCCTGACCTGGAGCACAGAAAACGGAGCACAGTATATCCATTATTATCCACCAAACGACCGCCGTATTCAGACACTAATCGCTCTGTTGGAGGAGCTGGCTGACCCCATCGGGCGGGAGATTCCCCGTTATGACCCACCGGAGCTGATCGGCTTCACGATTATACAGTCCGGTTCTATCTTTGCTAAAGATTATTCTTTTCAAT
Organism: uncultured Clostridia bacterium; assembly: GCA_949289625.1. The sequence continues at coordinate 7,933 of CASEPH010000122.1, forward strand.
TAACCCAGGGTTCGTCTGATATATATGGAGAGGATGCCCCATATGAGCTCTTTGCCCACTTTACCCCACCCGGTCAGAAGAGTCAAAAAGACCTGAGCAACTGGGTAGTGGCGGACGCCGTATGGGATGACTTTAGTACATTTGCACGGGAGATCGGTCTGGAAGAACAGCCGGATGGTGATTCGGGAAGACTATATTGCAACCTTTATTACTCTGATGGTAAACAGAAGAAAAAGAAGCTGGATAAAAAAACAGCGGAATTGATACGGGAGTATTTCACGGATCTGACTTTGCAGCTGATGGATGATGAATCATAATCTTTCATTTTATATGTTTATAGCGTAATCCGGATGAAGGACAGCACCAGTTAATCAGATTCAGAAAGGGACGAAAGCTATGGGATTTTTTGATAAGCTGTTTAGTAAAAAAGAATGTTCTGTCTGTGGCAGTGAGATCGGACTGCTTGGCAACCGTAAGCTGGAAGATGGTAATCTGTGCAAAAACTGTGCTGCCAAGCTGTCTCCCTGGTTCAGTGACCGGCGTCAGAGCACTGTATCAGAGATTCAGCAGCAGCTGTCTTACCGGGAGGCAAATCAGGAGAAGGTCGCTGCATTTCACATTACCCGTACCCTCGGCGAAAAAACCAGGGTACTGCTGGATGAAGACGCTGGACTGTTTATGGTTACGTCAGCCAAAAATTTGCAGGAGGCCAATCCAGATGTTTTGTCCTTCTCGGATGTGACCGGATGCAGGCTGGATATTGATGAGAGCAAAACGGAGATTGAGTACAGAAACGCAGAAGGGGAACGCCAGAGCTTTACCCCCAGACGGTATGCTTATTCCTATGATTTTTATATCGTGATCAATGTCAATAACCCATATTTTAACGAAATTCGCTTTAAACTCAACAGCAGCGCTGTCGATAATGACGTAGAAACACTGTTGGATGAGGAAGATGCACGTTCTCCCTACGGTGGCTTCCGCAGCAGGAACGGCCGCATGATGAGAGGCAGTTCGCTGACTTCCAATGCAGAGGAAGTACGCGCCAGTGTTGAATACCAGCAATATGAACAGATGGGGCTGGAAATCAAAGATGCACTGCTTCATGTCCGCCAGCAGGTTCGGGAACAGGTAGCGGCAGCCGCTGCTCCGAAGGCGGCGGTGACCTGTCCTTACTGTGGTGCTACGACCACACCTGATGCCAGCGGCTGCTGTGAATTCTGCGGTGGTGCGATAAACAGCTGACGGTTTTATGGCTGTTTGTTGGCAGACAGTTTAGAGAGTACGTCGAAAAAATACATCTATAACGAAAGCTTCATCTAAGATATCGATGGAGCTTTCGTAAAACAACATAAATACGTCAGACACAATTTAACCTCTTTATTTTCAGAAAGGAGCAATCACAATGACAAACATGAACAATTGCAGCGAAAAGGATTGGACGATCACATTGGTACTTTGCCTGTTAGGAGGAGGCATCGGCGCACACCGTTACTATGTCGGAAAGGTTGGTACAGGTATTCTCTACACGTTGACAGTCGGCCTGTTTGGTATTGGGTATCTCGTTGACCTGGTCAAGATCATCACAGGAAAATTTACCGATAAAGATGGCAAATACGTCCAGAAAAAGTAATTGAAAAATTGCGTTTTGACCTGTTATTTGCCGGAATCCTGTCTGGGTAGCTGGTAATCAACTGACTTGTGCATTATTGAACGATTTGGAGAGGATATTATGAAACCGACAAAGACGAGAATTTTCTTTCTGCTTCTCACGGCATTGATGTCGCTCAGTCTCACGTCCTGCGCGGGCCTTAATCTGTTACTGGAAGCGACCAGTGACGGATCGGAAGACGGAGCTGAAACAGAAAACAGCTCATCAAGCCAGGTTTCGGAAACAGCTGAATCAGCTGGGGCAGAAAGTGAATCTGCTGCAAAGGAATCTTTCACAACAATCAATACCAACCTGTGGGATCTGGCTTATGATGAGCAGGATGGCTGGATCTATTCAGAGGATGATTTGTATGACAATGAGGACTACTCCGATATCATCCTTCGGATTCCAGATGAAAGTGAATCAGATACCGATCTCATCAATGTGGAGATTAAAGTTTCGATTGAAGAACCCTATTATTTCCGCGATGATCTTATCAGCTACGGCTTTGATGAATATGAATACGCAGTCAATCAGTCCTATGATCTTGTTGAGGTTGGCGGGGTCAGCTGCCTGGAAAATGAAGGGACTTATTGGGGCTATCCCTGCCTGCGATATTTTAACCGTGTCGAAGGTGCCGGTGCGACTGTATTGATTGAGATCGTTGGTGAATATGAGGATGAGCGGGTTGAAAAGCTATTGTCCGGGCTGACGATCAATCTGGAGGATATTGGCAATGAGGATGGTCCGTGGTACTGGGAGGGCGAGCCTTTTTCTGCTGAGGCGCGCAGCGTCATGGTGGGAACCTATACGCTGGATAGCCAGTGGCTGCCCATTACAGACTGCATTATGACAAAGGAATCCTTTAACCATGCAGCTGCTGTCGTTGGAGATCAGGCGTACCTGTTGGTCAATGGTGCGCTGAAACGCTATGACTTTGATGGTACTTCCCTGAAATTTGCGGAAGATATTGTACTGGATAATGAGTTTGAAGATATTTCTGCTGATACAAACGGCAGCCTTTGGCTTTCGAATTTCGGAGCTCCGCTGACCGGCTGGAAGGATGGCGCACAGACAGCGTCCTATGAAGGACCTGACCATGTTGCCATGCATCCATCTGGTGGCTGGGGCATCAGCTGGTTCACCAGCCCTGAATGTGAAAAGATCACCCTTTCCGGCGGAGCAATAAAAACTGAGCCGATTGTTTTTGGTGAGGTTGATATGGTCGGCAGTATAATGGTTGATGAGAACCATATTTACGTCTGTGGATATGCTGTGGATGACGGCAACCACAAGGTATTTGTCTACGACCAGGAAGGAAACCTGGAGCTGACACTGACAGATGACGAAGGATACGGTCTGGGAAGCATTACCTTTATCACCGAGACAAATAACGGCTATATTGCATTGGATGGCAATATGCGTGAAGTAGTGCTCTGGAACAAGGATGGTACCTATATCGGTGATGCGGATGATGTTGATCTGTTTGGTACAGATTATCCGTGGTTCTGCGGCGGAACGGAACTGTCTGACGGCAGTATCCTGGTACTTATGACCGATAATCGAGCGGATAAGTCGGCAGAAGAACTGGTAGCCTTCAAACTCAGCGGATTCTAATCCCTGAGAGGAGGGTTGTAAATGAAACGAACTGGCTTACTGATACCCCTGTTTTTGGTGGTTCTGATACTGCTAGGCTTTGCAGCCTGCGGTAAAGATAAGGCAAAGAATGGGACGAAAGACTCCAATTTGCTGAGTCTTGGAGAGTATGAACTGCTGTACAAGGACGCAAAGATCATGGAAGATTCTGATGGGAATGACGCACTTGTTCTGTCCGTTGATTTTGTGAACAACAGCAAGGACATCACCTCTTATGTCTGGTCGATTTTCCATACTGCTGTGCAGAATGGTACCGAGTTGGATGATGCTGTAGTTTTCGTTGACAATGACTCGTATGATTTGATCAGCGACAGTCAGCTCACAGAAGTAAAGCCAGGAACAACCCTTGAAATTCAATTGGCTTTTGTACTGGTCGATGCGGTCAGTGAGGTCGAGGTAAACTTTGAGGAGCTTGCCGGCGATAAAGATGGTAATTTTATCATCGACCCGTCGGCTCTCAATCGGGAATCGGTCAATGTCAATACCGAGCCGTCCGTTAAGGAAGAGACAGCGGATGCCGAAACAACAGGCGATCCGTTGTTCGAATGGTGGAACGGTGACTGGTATGGCTATTGGATTATGACCGACTGCTATGGCTACTATGATGATATGGAAGGCACGCGGTATGATATCTGCGGTACCATTGAAATTGACGCGGATTATACAGGTACTGTCCTCCTCTGGGATGAGGGGTACACGAAATCTTTTCCGATGGTTTCGGCAGTGGTCAGCCTGAGTGAAGCTGCAACCGGCGAGTATGGCACCCTGATGTCCGAGGAAGGCGACTTTATGGATGCTGGGTTGGGATACGCCGATTGGATTGTGGATCCTGGTCTGGTAGAGTATCCGGACATGATTCATATCGATGGTTCCTATGAAGTTGGTGACCACGGATTCAGTTATGATATCTATCTGCGACCGTGGGGAACTTACTGGGATGATGTGGAGGAAGAAAGTCTTCCCTTTTTCTATTACGACCTGTATCTGCCGATGATTGAGGCGGATCTCCCTATGCCGGACGGTATGCAAACGTATGTATACACTATGACGATACCCGGAGGAGACGGCATCGTGACCGAAGAGCAGTTGCAGAAGGGTTACGTCTGGATGAGCGAGGTTGCCAGGGATATTTTTGGTACAACGTATGAAAGTCTGGCGGATTACTTTGGCGTAGGAGGCTGTTTTGTAAAGGAAGAGTACAGCGACCATATGCAAGCCAACTATCGCTACTATAAATGGATTTCGTCGGAAAATTCTTCCCATTACATCTACGTTAACTTTGAGGAACAGCAAACGGGCGAATATACGATCAGTGCCTATAATACCAGCGGATTTTCAGGCAGTGAAGCGGTTGAAAAATATCTGGATATCGTGAAGGCTGAAGCCGCCAAAGCGGATAAGTCTGCCGCCGCAGATGTCCAAATGAAGGACTTCTCTAAAAATTACGACGCTGGACTGTGTTCCGGGCACTACGCTTGCTATCATTCTCAACAAGATGCAGTTTAAATAAAAGCAGATTTTGGCAGGTGCTGGTAAGTGCCCCGCATTCTCCTCGGTGTGGAACAGAATGGATACCGTGGCTGCGAAGGTGACGGCCAGCACCTGCCTTTTCTACACTCAAACAGATAGTTTGTTTTGCCTGTAAACCG
>CASEPH010000123.1 GCA_949289625.1 uncultured Clostridia bacterium
TCCTTTATACAAAAGCTGCTGCGAAAGATATTCCAAAACTTAAAGCTGTTCATTTAGATCAAAAGGCCAAGGCATTGATAGAGATTATCCGAAAAAATCCATATCAGACGCCGCCCAGCTATGAAAAACTGATTGGGGATCTGCACGGGCTGTATTCCAGAAGAATCAACGTACAGCATCGTCTGGTATATGAGGTTTTTGAAAGAGAAAAGAAAATTAAAATTATCAGTCTATGGTCCCATTATGAGCGTACTTGAAAAGTACCTCAATTCTGACGAAAAGGCTTGACCTTTTCCAAAAAATGCTGTAAATTATACCTGATACTTGACCGGGCGTACAGCGGCTCCGCTGTGGGAGGGACACCCGCAGCAGGGCACTGGCATGGCCCCTTAAAGTATTTGAGAATCGCTTCGCTCCCGGCACTCAGACGCTGCCCGGACCAGACTGCCAACAGTCTGTTGCCGGAATGCGGCAGGGACGTATGGGCTTTGACTTTATATCGCGCAGCGATATAAAAAGACCGCCCATTCCTGCGGGAACAGGAATGGGCGATAGAAGCCTGTAACATAGACGTTCTAACAGACACACCTATGATACACGACCCAACCGTCGTTGTCAAGTATGTTTGCCGAAAAATCTTTCATTTCGGGTTAAGGGAACGCCGCCGCAGATGGCCAAACCATTGCGGTAATACCGGAGTACATCGCAAGTAGGTACCGTGGCATGAGTTTGCCAGGACGTGCAGCCGCTGCATCCAACAAGCTGCATCGAGCAAACGCGCCGTATTGGCGTTCCTTGCGAGAGGCGCTGACGCGCTCTTGCAGGGGTTGCTGGATTCAGGGTTGTGTCCTGTCTCCATGGGAACGGATACCGACACATGAAACGCCTCAAAGCTCTGGGGATCAACGCTCTGTACGCCTTTTTCGCGTTTAATCGGCCTTCATATCTTTATTTCTGGGAATACCGGAGGAGCAGTCTGCCATCAGGCTGTTGCTCCGGGCTTCCTTTATGGTGGAGACGGGGGGACTCGAACCCTCGACCTCACGGATGTGAACCGTGCGCTCTAACCAGCTGAGCTACGCCTCCATAGGGATGTGGAGCGGGTGGGGGGAATCGAACCCCTGTATTCAGCTTGGGAAGCTGATGTTCTACCATTGAACTACACCCGCAATGTGAGATAGATTATAGCACCAAACGAAGTAAAATGCAAGAGAAATCTTTGAAAAATTTTCAGGTTTATATCTCGTCACAGAAGCTGCAGGAAAATGCATTGATTTTACGGTAAAAAGTGCCGTAGACAAATAAAACGCCGACATGCTATGATAGTTTCGTCTAAATCTATTCTCTCCCGGCAGCGGTGGAATAGCAGGGAGAGACTTTTTAATGAGAGGTGAAGAATATGGCTGGGTTTTTCGGCGGGGTACATCCCAACGATCAAAAATCCCTGACCTGCGAAAAGGCCATCGTGCCGCTTCCGGCCCCAAAGCAGGTGGTGATCCCCATGTCCATGCACATCGGCGCACCCTGTCAGCCTCTGGTGAAAAAGGGCGACAGTGTGACGGTGGGCCAGAAGATCGGGGATAATACGGGTCTGTGCGTACCGGTACATGCGTCGGTGTCCGGCACAGTGGCAGCGGTGGAGCCGCGGCCCCATCCCAACGGTACCATGGTCATGAGCGTGGTCATTGACAACGATTTTCAGGATACCCTGTGTCCTGATATCTGTGCCCCGGCGGATGTGGATGCTCTGTCAGGAGAGGAACTGACAAAGCGGATTCATGAGGCCGGCATATCCGGCATGGGCGGCGCCACCTTCCCCACGGACGTGAAGATCTCCAGCGGCCTCGGCAAGCTGGATACCATCATCGTCAACGCCGCCGAGTGCGAGCCCTACATCACAGCGGATGATCGGCTCCTGCGGGAGACGCCGGAACGGGTCATCGGCGGACTGCGGGTGCTGCTGAAGATCTTTGGTCTGGAAAAGGGCTATATCGGCATCGAGGCCAATAAAAAGACCGCCATCTCCATTTTGAAACAGCAGTGTCCCAGCGGAGGCGACGTGGTGGTGCAGGTATTGAAGACCCGCTATCCCCAGGGCGCAGAAAAACAGCTGATCCAGACCATCACCGGACGGCAGGTGCCTCCCGGCGGACTGCCGGCAGCCGTGGGCTGCGGCGTGTTCAACGCGGCCACCTGCGCGGCCATCTATGACGCGGTGTATCTGGGCATGCCGCTGGTCCGCCGTGCCGTCACCGTCACCGGAAAGGCCATCAAAAATCCCGGCAACTTCCTGGTGCCCATCGGCACCCCCTATACGGATCTGATCGCTGCGGCAGAAGGCTTTGCCTCGGATCCCTACAAAGTACTTACCGGCGGTCCCATGATGGGCATTGCCCAGTTTGATCTGAGTGTTCCCGTCATCAAGGGCACCAACGCCATCACCTGCTTCTCCCAGAAGGACAATCAGGAGGTCAAGGTTCCCCACTGTATCCGCTGCGGCCGGTGCGTCAGCGCCTGTCCCATGCACCTGATGCCCCTGTACCTCTACCAGGCGGAGCGGAAGGATAACATCGACGAGCTCAACCGCCGGAACATCTCCGACTGCATCGAGTGCGGCTCCTGCGCCTACATCTGCCCGGCCAGAATTCCTCTGGTTCAGAGCTTTAAGAACGCCAAGGCCAAAGTTCGTGCGGCTGCGGCCAAGAAGAATTAAGGAGGCGAGAACATCATGGATCAAGAACAAATCAAGCTTACCCTGTCCTGCTCGCCCCATGTCCATTCGCCGGACAACACCAGAAGCATTATGCTGGACGTGGTCATCGCCCTGATTCCGGCCATGATCGGCGCCGTCTATTTCTTCGGACTCCGGGCCCTGATGGTCATGGCGGTGTCCGTGGCGGCCTGTGTCATCTTCGAGTGGCTCTACCGGCTGCTGCTGAAGAAGGACCGGACCATCGGCGACTGCTCCGCTGTGGTCACCGGCATTCTGCTGGCTCTTGTCTGTCCCGCCACCATCCCCTACTGGACCATCATCATCGGCGACTTCTTTGCCATCGTGGTGGTAAAGCAGCTCTTCGGCGGCATCGGCTGTAACTTTTTGAATCCCGCCCTGGCGGGCCGGGCGTTCCTGTTCTCCTACCCGGTGATCATGAGCACCTGGACCAAGGTTGGCACATCTCTTTCGGTCTTCGGCTCCAATGCCGACGCCGTCACCGCCGCCACCCCCATGAGCTATCTCCATCAGGGTATGCTCCCCAAGGACAGCCTGCTGGACTGCTTCATCGGCTCCATCGGCGGTTCCATGGGTGAGACCTCCGCCATTTTGCTGCTGGTGGGCCTGATCTATCTGCTGGTGCGGAAGATCATCTCCATCCGGATTCCCCTGGCCTTTGTGGCCACGGTGGCCGTCATCGCCTTCCTGCTGCCCCAGGGGAACGACCGTCTGGTCTGGACCGGCTATCAGGTGCTCTCCGGCGGCCTGCTGCTGGGCGCCATCTTCATGGCCACCGACTACGCCACCTCTCCTGTCACCGTCTGGGGCCAGGTGATCTATGGCATCGGCTGCGGCGTCATCACCATGGCCATCCGGTACCTGGGGGCCTACGCTGAGGGCGTATCCTATGCCATTCTCATTATGAACGTCACCGTGTTCCTGCTGGATAAGGTGGGGATGCCCCGCCGGTTCGGTGCGGTAAAAACCAAGAAGGAGGCCCAGACCAAATGACTGCTGCAAACACGAATTCCACAGGCTACCTGGTAAAGCTCACCGGGACCCTGCTGCTGATCTCCGTGGTGGTGGCGGGACTTTTGGGCCTTACCAATCATATCACTGCCGACAAGATCGCCGCCATCAACGAGGAAAAGACGGCGGCCTCCATGGAGGAGGTACTGCCGGCGGACTCCTACACCGAGCTCACCTATACCGGCTCGGACCCCAATGTAACGGCCATCTATGAGGCCGCCGGCCAGGGCTATGTGGTGGAGGTTTCTCCCTCCGGCTTTGGCGGCGCCATCGACATGGTGGTGGGGGTCAAATCCGACGGCACCGTGTCCGGCGTGGCCATCGTGTCCATGTCCGAGACCTCGGGCTTGGGCGCCAACGCCAGCAAGGACAGCTTCCGGAGCCAGTATGTGGGCAAATCCGGCACCCTGGCGGTAACCAAGGACGGCGGCGAAATTGACGCGCTGACCGGCGCCACCATCACCTCCCGTGCCGTGACCAACGGTGTCAACAGCGCCCTGGCAGCGGCAGCGGAAATGGGTTAAGGAGGCAGCGCTATGAATATCAAAAAGCAATTCCGTGACGGACTTTTGACCCAAAACCCGGTACTGGTACAGCTGCTGGGTATGTGCTCCACCATGGCCATCACCACCACCTTGTTCAACGGCCTGGGCATGGGCGTCTGCGTCACCATCATTCTCATCTGTTCCAACGTGGTCATCTCCCTGCTGCGGAAGGTGATCCCCTCCAAGATCCGCATTGCGGCCTATATCGTGGTCATTGCAGGCTTCGTCACCATGGTGGACCTGCTGATGCAGGCCTACCTGCCGGATCTCAGCGAATCCCTGGGTATCTTCATTCCCCTGATCGTGGTCAACTGTATCATCCTGGGCCGGGCCGAGGCCTTTGCCTCGAAAAATTCCGTCGGCGCTTCCGCCCTGGACGGCGTGTTCCAGGGACTGGGCTACACCATCGTGCTGGTGATTATGTGCCTGATCCGGGAGCTGCTGGGCAGCGGTACCTTCGGCGGCGGCCTTCTGGGGGTTGACGGCGCGGGCATCCGGATCCTGCCGGAGCAGTTCCCCGCCATGATGCTGATTCTGCCGGTGGGCGGCTTCCTGACCCTGGGCGTCCTCATCGCCCTGGTCCAGTTTATCCTCAGCCGCAGCAAGAAAGGAGCTGACGACAAATGACACTGCTTTCCATCGCCATCGGGGCCATTCTGGTCAACAACTTCATTCTGTCCCAGTTCTTAGGCATCTGCCCCTTTATGGGCGTCTCCAAGAAGATGGATACCGCTCTGGGCATGGGCATCGCCGTGACCTTCGTCATGGGCGTGGCCTCCGCAGTGACCTACGCGGTGAATCTGCTGCTGGTTCGGCTGGGCCTGGACTATATGCAGACCGTGGCCTATATTCTGGTCATCGCCGCCCTGGTACAGCTCATTGAGATGTTTTTGCAGAAGTCGGTGCCGGCCCTCTATTCGGCCCTGGGCATCTACCTGCCCCTCATCACCACCAACTGCGCCGTTCTGGGCGTGGCCCTGCAGAACACCCAAAACGGCTATAACTTCATCGAATCCGTGGTCTACGGCGTCACCGGCGGTCTGGGCTTTACCCTGGCCATCATCCTCTTCGCATCGGTGCGGGAGCGGCTGGAGTCCTCCAGCGACTGTCCCAAGTGCTTCGAGGGCTTTCCTCTGGCGCTGATCTCCGCGGGTCTCATCGCCCTGGCCTTTATGGGCTTCCAGGGCCTGACCATCGGATAAGGAGGCGGCAATATGAATATACTGTATGCGATTTTGGTGCTGGGCATCATGGGCGGCGTGTTCGGCCTGGTGCTGGCCATCGCCTCCAAGGTGTTCTATGTGGAAAAGGATGAACGGCTGGAGCCGGTGACGGAGGCCCTGCCCGGTGCCAACTGCGGCGGCTGCGGCTACAGCGGCTGCGCGGCCTATGCCCAGGCCATTGTGGACGGCAAGGCAAAGCTGGGGCTGTGCGCCGCCGGCGGCAAAGAGAGCGTAGACAAGATCGCGGCCATTATGGGCATGGAGTCCGTGGCCATGGAGCGGAAGGTGGCTCTGGTCAAATGCCGGGGCGTCAACGCTGCCAAAAAGGGCCGCTACGATGGCATCACCGACTGTGCTGCTGCGGCGAAAATCGCCGGCGGCGGTCCCAACCGCTGCGCCTACGGCTGCTTGGGCTTCGGCAACTGCGTCAAGGCCTGCCCTGAGGGAGCCATCTCCCTGAAAAACGGCGTGGCCTGGGTGGATCACGAGAAGTGTATCGGCTGTATGGCCTGCCAGGCCGCATGTCCCCAGGGCATCATTGAGGCGGTGCCCTACGATCAGGACATCGTGGTGGCCTGCTCCTCCAAGGAAAAGGGCGCGGCTCTGCGGAAATACTGCGACATCGGCTGTATTGGCTGTAAGCTCTGTGAAAAGACCTGCGAGCACGACGCCATCCATGTGGTGGATAACCTGGCCCGCATCGACTATACCAAGTGCGTCAGCTGTTCCGCCTGTGCGGAGAAGTGCCCCCGGCACCTCATTGCGGACTGCAACCTGAAAAACGAGTTCAATATCGTGGAACCAAAGTCCCGGTAACAAGCGTCATAAAGTCCCCTGTTTTCATCTCGAAAACAGGGGACTTTGTTTTATACCAGAGCCGGTTCCTTCTCTGCGGTCTTCCGCTTTTTCTGGGCGTTGGCCAGCATGAGCTTGATCCGGTTTTCCTGATTGATCCGGGTGGCACCGGGGTCATAGTCGATGGCCACAATGTTGGAGTCAGGATAATCCTCCTTCAGCCGCCGGATCATGCCCTTACCCACGATGTGGTTGGGCAGGCAGCCAAAGGGCTGGGTACACACAATGTTGGGCACCCCGGAGTGGATCAGCTCCAGCATCTCCGCGGTGAGGAGCCACCCCTCGCCCATCTTGTTGCCGTCTCCCAGATACCCCTGCACCAGCTGGTGCAGATCGTTGAAATCGCCGGGGGCCCGGAACCGGCCGGACCGCTTCAGAGCGTCGATCATGGCGTGCTGATACTTCATCAGGTATTTCTCCAGGAACCGGCAGATCTTCTTTTTCAGCAGCGGACCGCCGTACAGATCCACATCCACGTCCCGATTGTAGACCTTGAAAATGATGAAGTCCATCAGGCCGGGGATCACCGGCTCTGCCCCCTCGCTGAGGAGGAAGTTGGCCAGATCGTTGTTGCCCAGGGGGGCATATTTCACATAGATCTCCCCCACGACGCCGACCCGGACCCGTTCCTCCTGGGAAACGGGGACCTTTTTAAATTCTTCAATAATGTAGTCGAAGTTTTTGACCATGGATTTAAAGGACATACCCCGACCGGCCCGCATCTCTCCCAGGAGATACTCCCGGCAGGCCGCCAGGCATTTATCCGTATCCCCCTTCTGGAGCTCGTAGGGCCGGACCTGCCAGCCCACGTTCATCATCAGGTCCCCGTAGATCACGGCAAAAACCGCCTTCCGAAGGATGTCCAGGGTCAGCTTGAAACCGGGGTTTTTCTCCATACCGGAGAGGTTCAGGGAGATCACCGGCACATATTCCAGCCCTGCCCGGGCCAATGCCTTCCGCAGCAGGTGGATATAGTTGGAGGCTCGGCAGCCGCCGCCGGTCTGGGTGATGAACAGGGCCACCTTATGGGGATCATAGCCCCCCCGGTGAATGGCGTCGATCAGCTGTCCGATGACCAGGATGGCGGGATAACAGGCGTCGTTGTGGACGTATTTCTGCCCTTCCTCCAGGATGGTGTGGGCAGTGGTATTGAGCATTTTGACCTTGTAGCCTGCCTCCAGCAGAATGCTCTCCAGCATGGCAAAATGGTCCGGCAGCATCTGAGGGGCCAGAATGGTGTATTCCTTGGCCATCTCCTTGGTAAACAGGAGCCGGCCGGTTTTGTCGTAAACAAGCTTTGCCATACTTACGCCTCCTCCTTTCTGGCATCCATGGCGGCCATCAGACTGCGGATGCGGATCCGAACGGCCCCCAGGTTGGAAATATCGTCGATTTTCAGCTGGGTATAGAGCTTGCCTCCGGATTCCAGAATGGAGCGCAGCTCGTCGGTGGTGATGGCGTCGGTGCCGCAGCCGAAGGACACCAGCTGGACCATCTGCATATCCTTCTGGGTGGTGACATACCGGGCCGCGTTGTACATCCGGCTCTGGAAGGTCCACTGGTTGAGGACGGTACGGGTGGCGTAGCCCAGCTTGTCGGAAAGGCAATCCTCGGTGATAAGTACAAAGCCGAAGGAGGTGATGAGGTCGTTGATGCCGTGGCTGATCTCCGGGTCGATGTGGTAGGGCCGTCCGGCGATGACCATGATGGGCCGTCCCTCCTGCCGGGCCTGGTCAATGTACTGCTGGCCGGTTTTCCGAACCTGGGCGATGTAGTTGTCATAGGCATCGTAAGCAGCACGGGCCGCCAGGAGCACCTCTTTTTTGGGGATGCTGTATTCCTGATGGAAGAACTCCGACAGACGTTTGGCGCAGTCCTTCCGCCGCCACAGCCCCACATAGGGATTGTAGAACCGGACCTTTTGCAGAGCCGGCACGTTGGCAGCCAGCAGCTCGGGATAGTAGGCCACCACAGGGCAGTTGTAGTGGTTGTCGCCGATGCCCTCGTCGTTGTTATAGGACATGCAGGGATACCAGATGGCGTCCACGCCCTCCTCCACCAGCGCCTCCACATGGCCGTGGAGCAGCTTGGCGGGATAGCACACCGTGTCCGAAGGGATGGTGTGCTGACCCTTGAGGTAGATTCCCCGGGAGGACTCCGGCGAGAGCACCACCTCAAAATTCAGCTTGGTAAAGAAGGTATACCAGAAGGGTAGATTCTCATACATATTCAGGCCGAAGGGAATCCCCATGCGGCCCCTTGCCCCGGTGCCGGAACCCTTTCCTTCCATGGCCCGGAGCTGCTGATATTTATAGTGGAACATATCGGGCATTTCGATCTTTTTCTTGCCCAGGGGCTTGGAGCAGCGGTTGCCGGAGATAAACCGGCGGCCGCCGTCAAAGATATTGATGGTCAGGGCACAGTGGTTGGTGCAGCCCTTGCAGGTGGTGGGATTGGCCTTATGGGAGAAGGATTTCAGTTCCTCCGCCGTCAGGATTTTGGATTGATCCAGTCCCAGGTCCATGGCATAGAGGGCAGCGCCATAGGCTCCCATCAGGCCGGCGATGGTGGGCCGGGTTACGTTGCGGCCCAGCTCCAGCTCAAAGGCCCGGAGCACCGCATCGTTGAGGAAGGTGCCGCCCTGGACCACGATATTCTTGCCCAGGTCGTCGGCAGAGGCGGCCCGGATGACCTTGTACACCGCGTTTTTCACAATGGAGATGGACAGGCCTGCGGAGATATCCTCCACCGTAGCGCCGTCCTTCTGGGCCTGCTTCACCGAGGAATTCATAAACACGGTGCAGCGGGAGCCCAGATTCACCGGATGCTTGGCCATCAGGCCCATTTTGGAGAAATCGGCGATGGTATAGCCCAAAGCCTTGGCAAAGGTCTCGATAAAGCTGCCGCAGCCAGAGGAACAGGCCTCGTTGAGCATGATGGAATCCACCGCGTTGTTGCGGATTTTAAAGCACTTCATGTCCTGGCCGCCGATGTCGATGATAAAGTCCACGCCCGGTGCGAAGTGGGACGCCGCCCGGAAGTGGGCCACGGTTTCCACCAGGCCGGTATCCACCTGAAAGGCCGCGGTAATCAAATCCTCGCCGTATCCGGTGACCGCACTGCCGGCGATGGTGATCCGGTCTCCGCAGAGGTCATAGATTTGATGCAGCTGGTCGAGAACCACGGACACGGGGTTTCCCTGGTTGGAGTGGTAGTAAGTATAGAGCAGGCCGCCATCCGGGGCGATCAGGCACAGCTTTGTGGTGGTGGAACCGGCGTCGATGCCCAGATAGGCCTTGCCGGCGTAGGTCGAAATATCCACCTCCGGAGGCTTCTTGGAATTGTGCCGGGCCAGGAACTCGTCATATTCCGCCTGGTTCTGGAACAGGGGCTCCATGGTCTGGGTATTGCCCCGATCCTCCACCGCATGTTCCAGGCGCTGGAGCACGTCCTCGTAGCATTCCGGCTCGTAGCCCTCCGCGCAGAGTCCCGCGCCAATGGCCGCAAAGCAGTCACCGTTTTCCGGGAATATGGCGTGCTCGTCATCCAGTTTCAGCGTCTCCTGGAACCGCTGCCGCAGTCCCTTGAGGAAGTGGAGGGGTCCTCCCAGGAACACCACCTTGCCGGCAATATCCCGGCCCTGGGCCAGGCCTGCCACGGTCTGATCCACCACCGCCTGGAAGATGGAGGCGGCCACATCCTCTTTCCGGGCCCCCTGGTTCAGGATGGGCTGGATGTCGGATTTGGCAAAGACGCCGCAGCGGGAGGCAATGGGATAGATTTTTTCGTAATTCATACTGAGCTGATCCAGCTCATCGGCGGAGACCCCCACCAGGGTGGCCATCTGGTCGATAAAGGCGCCGGTACCGCCGGCACAGGAGCCGTTCATCCGTTCCTCCAGGGAACCGCCGAAGAAGATGATCTTGGCGTCCTCGCCGCCCAGTTCAATGACGGCGTCGGTGTCGGGGATAAACTTTTCCACCGCCTCCGCCGTGGCAAAGACCTCCTGGACAAAATTCACATTGGCGCTTTTCGCCAGGCCCAGGCCCGCCGAGCCGGTGATGACAGTCCGGACCTGCTGCCCTTCCAGCAGCTTGCCGGTGAGCCGCAGCAGCTCGCAGGTCTTGTCCCGCACCATGGAGAAATGGCGCTCATAGGAGCGGTAAAGCAGGTCATTGTCCTCACTGAGCACAATGACCTTCACCGTGGTGGAGCCCACGTCGATTCCGATTTTTAAACTCATGCAATTCACCTGATATATCTGAATATTTTTTACTTACAAATAAACGCCGTTCCGGTCCGGCCTAAAACTCTCCCGCCTGGAACATCACTGCGGAAAGGGCGCACAAAGGGGCCGTTTCGCACCGGAGGATCCGGCGGCCCAGACTGCAGATCTCCAGGCCGGCCTTTTGGGCCTGTTCGGCCTCCTGGGGGGCAAAGCCGCCCTCGGGCCCGGTCATCAGCGATATGGTCTGAAATTCCCCTGCCAAGGCATCGGAGAGGGTGCGCTGGTTCTCATTTTCATAGAAAAACAGGGCCTTCTCTGCGGATGCTGCCCGCTGGAGGGCCGATTCATAGGAGGATAGGGCCAGCACTTGGGGGATCCGGCCTCGTCCGGATTGTTCCGCCGCTGCTGCTGCGATCTTCTGCCACCGGGGCAGCTTTTTTGCCAGGGTTTTCTCGTCCAGCTTCGCCACGCACCGGCTGCTGGGGAATCCGATGATCTCCCCGGCCCCCAATTCGGTAGCCTTCTGAATCACATGCTCGAACTTGTCCCCCTTGGCATAGCCCATGTAGACCGACACGAAGACCTGTGCCTCGGATTCTGCCCTGCATTGGCGTTCCACCGTCAGGCAGACCTGCTCCGGGCTAATATCGGAGATCACACAGTGATAGTCCGTCCCCTGCCCGTCGCAGAGGATCACGGCGTCGCCGCATTTCAGCCGCAGCACCTTGGCATGGCCCGCCTGCTCCCCGGTAAGCACCGCGGACTGGGGGCCCACCTGTTCCGCATCTACAAAAAACCGCGGCATTTCCGCTCCGCCTCCTTCTGTCCATGATCTACAATATACGCACGACGCCATTTTAACAGAATCTTGGTTGTTTTGCAACGGAAAATCCCTGGAAGCCATAAGAAAAAGAAAAAATTGAGTTGACAAACGAAAATGCTGTGCTATAATAATTCATGCTGATTTGCGGATGTGCTGGAATAGGTAGACTGGCCAGCTTGAGGTGCTGGTGCTCGTATGGGCGTGCGGGTTCGAGTCCCGCCATCCGCACCATCGTCGGAGCAAGCTTGCTTGCTCTGACGATTTTTTATTCCTGCAACCATCGAGCCACCCTGCGTCTGAACGTGTTTTGCGTTCAGACGCTTTTTGCTTGCTTAGGCAGAAATGGCTTCTATTCGCGCATAATTTTGAATCACTATAAATTTTTATCGTTTTTCAATAAATTTTAATTGACTTTCAATGTCTATGGTGCTATCATATCCCCGAAAGGAGGTCCTCCTCATGGAACAAACCGCTGTACAAAAACTGGCCTGGGTACTGAAAATCCTGGTGACAATCACATTTGTCTTGAATCTGCTGGCGCTGCCTCTGGTGCCGGTTCTGGTCTCGCTGCACAGCTGTGGCGTACCGCTGCACAGGCTGCTGGAACGTCTTTCCGGCTCCACCACACTGTTTACGCTGCTGTCGGCAGCATGGACCATTCGGTTTTCCTATACCCTGGTGCTTACGCTGTTTCTTCTCTTCTGCGGGCTCTGTACCGCCGTGATCCTCTGGCAGGCCCGTCGTGTGCTACACACCATTCTCCTGGGCACGCCCTTTTGCCGGGAAAACGGCAAAAGTCTCCGCTTGGCCGGGATCTGCTGCTTTCTCATTTCCCTGTTCGCCCTGATCCGCATGGTATGGGGCCTGTTCTACTATGGCAGCATCGCTCCCCTGCTCACCTATAACGCACTGTTTGTGCCGGTCTTTTTTATGGGCGGCCTTCTGTGTCTTGTCATGTCGGCGCTCTTCCGTCAGGCTGCGGTTCTGAAGGAAGAAAGCGATCTGACCATTTGAGGGAGGTGGGGGTATGGCAATTGTCGTCAACCTGGATGTGATGATGGCCAAGCGGAAAATGAGCCTCAACGAACTGGCGCAAAAGGTAGACCTAACCCTGGCCAACCTATCCATCCTAAAAAATAACCACGCCAAGGCGGTGCGCTTTACCACCCTGGAGGCCATCTGCCGGGTGCTGGATTGTCAGCCGGGGGATATTCTGGAGTATGTACCCGATCCCACCGACCAGCCCGTGAAAGGAGCTTACGATGCCTGATTATTCTGATCCTGTCTTATCCACCCAATCCCCGTCGGCTTCTAAGGAGCCCCAGCAGGAATCCACACCGAAGTGGCAAATCGACCGCCGGGACCGTCTGGCGCTGCCGCTGACCTTATTGGTGGCGCTGCTGGCCGTGCAGGTGCTGCTCTACAGCCCTGCCCTCCCCGGGCTGGGCATGACAGTGCTGGTTTTGGCCTGGTATGTCCTTCGATTTCTCCACGGCGGCAAGGCCGCCTTTGCCACAAGAGGCAGCCGACTGCTTCTTGCCGCCGCGCTTCTTCTGGCCCTCACCTTCGCCCTTTTTTCCAATCCGTATCTGCGGCTCATCAACTTTCCCCTGCTGTTTTGCCTCATGGTGGTGCAGTTCTATGAAGGTACTCCCGGGGCCGGCTCCTGGCAGACTCCCTCTGTTCTGTTCCGCCGTGCCGCCCTGTTCTTTATCGGGCTCTTTTGCCGCCTGGAGGCTCTAGGAGCGGTACTCACCGGCCTAGCTGCGGGCAGGAAACAAAAGCGTTTTCTATCGGCGCTGTCTGGCACCGCTGTAGGGCTGATCCTTCTGGGGATGATCCTTCCCCTCCTCCGTTCCGCCGACGCCATCTTTGCCTCCCTCACCAATCAGGCTGCGGCATGGATGACCCAAAATCTCAGCCAGACCCTGTTTCGCCTGGTGCTTTCCGTGATCCTGACCCCCTTCTTGTTCTCCCTGCTGCACCAGCTTCGCTATCCCAAGGCGCCCTCGGACACAGCTGCCCCGCACCGGACCGGCGTGGATCCCAGCATGTCCATCGTGATCCTTTTGCTGCTGGACATCACATATCTGTTCTTTCTTGGAACCCAGCTTGCCGCCCTGTTCGGCGGTGAGGACTATGTATCCGCAGCCGGGGTCAGCTATGCCGAATACGCCCGCAGCGGCTTCTTCCAGCTGGTCTGGGTGGCCCTGCTCAATCTGACCGTCATTGTTCTGTGTGTCCATCTGAGCCTCCATGAAGGCAGGGGCTGGAAAGCGGTGCAGATTCTTTCCACCCTGCTGGTGGTGCTCACTGCTGTACTGCTGGTGTCGGCCTGTGCCCGGATGACCCTCTATGTCACGGTTTATGGGCTGTCCATGAAGCGGCTTTTCACCTACTGGGCCATGACCTTCCTGGGGATCTGCCTGCTATGCGCGCTGCGAAAGATTTTCGTGCCCTCCTTTGGCTTTTTCCGGATCTGCTTTTCCGTGGGGGTGACGTGCTGGCTGCTGTTCAACTATGTGGGGCCGGACGCCCTCATCGCCCGGTACAATGTCAGCGCCTATCAGTCCGGCCAGATCGAATGGATCGACACCGACTATCTGGCCACCCTTTCCTATGATACCCTGGATATTCTGGAGGAACTCCCCAATTGCCAGCGTTTCGTGGCGGACCGCAGAGCGCTGGCCGCGGAAAGTGCCTCCAACTGGCAGACCTGGTCTTTCTCGGCCTGGCGGAATCAAGACTAGCCCTATTTCTGCTCACCACGATTTTTCCTCCCGCTCCCCTGCCAAAGGACGCCCAGGACACAGTATGGACACATGGCCGCGATAGGCTGAAAGCAGAAGGAGCCCCACATCTGGAAAGAGGAAGGAGCATCAGGAGAAATGAACTATCAGGAAATACTGGATCGTCTCCCAAAACTGCGGATCAAAAAACGGTGGATCGTTTTGGGTGGGAGCCTTTTCATTGTGGCGGCCATCGCAATCTATCTCCTGCTGCCAGTCACCTTTGTGGATTTCTCGGCGTCAGAGGTGACCAAGCTGGAGATTTTCAACGGTAACAACGGTCAGACCGTGGTCCTCACCGACGGCGATCATGTCTATGAGAATGAGGAAGGCGAAATCGTTGTGGTGCCGGACCGGGAAGTGATCCAGCGGATCGTGGACGAGTTCTACGGCATCCAGTTCAAGCGGACGGGTACTCGGTTTGGGATGGGAACCTCCTTCTGGTTTACCTTCAACGACGATGAGGATACCACCTTTATCCTCATGTCTGAGGATCAGGCCAGCCGGGGCCGCTTCTTCTATGAACCGGTGGACGGTAGAGATTATTCCGACCTCTGCCACTATCTGTCGGAGATCACAGGCTGGCCGGCCGGAGGCGGATCATAGCCGTATAGCGGTACCAGGTAAAGGAGGTACCTGCCATGAACAAGAGACGCAAGCTGATTTTAGCAGGAATCCAGGGACTGATCCTTTCGCTGCTGCTGTCCTCCTGCAACACAGGCAGTGGCAATATCACAGATTTCTCTTCTGCATCCGGATCTGCGCAGGCCGAAACCACAGCAATATCCGCTGGCGAGGACCCCATTGTCCTGACCCTGGCCACCTATGGCGGTACAACGATTCCCATTGTCAAGCAGTTCAACGCGTCCCAGTCCGCCTATTATATCGAAATTGTGGATTATTCCCAAGACAATACGGTCTCCAAGGACACCGCCTGGAAGCAAATCCATGCGGAATTGGCCAGCGGAGAAGGGCCTGATATCTTTTATCTCTGGAAATTGGACATGAACGCTGCAACCTACGGTCCAAAGGGGTATTTGGAGGATTTGCTTCCATATCTGGATGCGGATGAAACATTAAGCCGGGAGGATTTTGTGGAATCCCTGATGGATGCGGCGCTGATTGACGGAAAGCTCTATGGGACGATCCCCTCCTTTAGCGTTTTTACCATGTTCGGCCCAAGTTCAAAGATCGAGCAATATAAGCCAGCCACATTTACAGAGCTTTTGCAATTAGCACAGGATAATGGCGGAGCGGCACAACTGATTCAACAGAATTATTCAGACATGGATTTCCTGTATACGGTATTACGGGTTTCGTCGGATGAATTCGTTGATTTCAGCACAATGACCGCCAACTTTGACAATGACAATTTTCGATCCTTATTAGAGCTGTGTTTACAATTTGAACAAAATGCAGATGCAGATAAGAGCGCCGCAATTCTTAATTACTGCGCCGTTAGTTCTTTTATGGAAACGCAGTATTATGAAGCATATTACGGGGAGGAAATCGAGTTTTTTGGCTGTCCAGGCCTATCTGCGTCCAAAAACTATTTTATGAATATCATCGATCAATACGGGATGAACGCAAATTCAAAGCACAAGGATGGGGCATGGAGTTTTCTGCGGCTACTGTTCACAGAAGCATATCAGACAGATGCATATGTAGATTCCGCTTTTCCATCCTTTCCCAGCAATAAAAACGCACTAAACGCATTGGCGGATAAAGCAATGTCCACGCTGTATGAGCAGGATGAAGGCGGAAATGAGTGGGAGTTTACGCAGCGTGGGGAACATGATGACTTTGCATATCATGCCGCCACGCAAGCCCAAGTTGACCAGATCATGGGTCTCATTGACAGCGCGTCGCAGGCATCCAATTATACCGCAACGATCGCGTCCATTGTGATGGAAGAGGCGCAAACGTATTTTGCCGGAGACGCAACGCTGGAGGATACCATAGAGAAGATTCAGAACAGAGTGGACATCTATCTGTCGGAACAGTCCTGACCGCATTCTGGAACCATGGAAGTACTTCGGAAGGAGATGTTTTTATGGAGCGATACGATGGAAAGACCAGAAAAGACGACGTGAAGAAATGGCTGCTCATCGGGATCCCGGCGGCCATTGTGGTGATTGGCTTTTTCGTAGGGATGAATCTCATAAAAAAAGCCATCGCCCCGGACTATACCATTGTGACCATGATGAACGGCACCCTGAACGATACGGCCAAAGCCATGGTGGAGGAAGCCGCCGCAGCGGCGGTGGGTGATAAGAACGAAAACGGCAAGGTCAAGATCGGTTTTAAGGAAGTGACGCCTGCGGCCTACGGCGGCTATGGTGACGCCGCAGCGACCCTATTCGCCGGAGACTATGTCTTTTTCCTCATAACGGACCCCACGCCCTGGACCTCCGATCTGCTGGCCGTGAAAACGAATCTGTCAGACGCCAAGTTCTGGCAGGCCATGGACACAAATCAGCCGATTTACGGCTGTATATTGAACACCGACGAGGATTCCGTGGCCGAGGCCCAACGAATCATCGAGCTGCTCCAGGAGCAGGATACACCGTGACGCCACTGCCTGCCATCCGGCTCCGGGATCTGGCCGGGTCAGTGGCTCTTTCGGCGTCAAAAACACCTCAAATAGAACGGTTCTCCACGGCTGGGCCGCAGAAAAAGCTCTGCGGTCCAGCCGCCCTTTTACATTATGGCAAAGAGGGCTGCCCACAACTACACAAAAATCACAAATTCGGACGCTTTACGTCCCTCTGGAAATTTGGTATAATGGTAAGCATTGAACAGTCAACGTTTCCACTGGGCGCGCTATGACCGGCACGCATGATTCTGGAAGGAAACCTGGCAAAGAGAGAGGAATGACCAACATGCGAATGCGCAAGAAGCGGAATCTGGTGCCCCGAATGGAGGCCTGCAGCGACATCTGGATCCGGCAGCCGGAGCAGCTCCGGGGCCATTGGCGGGAGTTGTTTCCCCAGGCCCGGGAAGTCCATCTGGAGGTGGGCTGCGGTAAGGGAAAATTCACGGTGGAAACGGCGGCGGCGGAGCCGGATATTTTGCTGCTGGCCATGGAGCGGGTCCCCGAGGCCATGGTAATGGCCATGGAAAAGGCCAAGGCCGCAGGGCTGAAAAACGTATTCTTCATCGGCGAGGACGTGGCCCGGCTGGGAGATCTGTTTGCCCCTGGGGAGCTGGACCGGATCTATATCAACTTCTGTGATCCCTGGCCCCACAAGAAGCACGCCCCTCGGCGTCTGACCCATGCGGGGTTTTTGGCGCTGTACCGGGAGGCGCTGGGTCCCGGCAAGGAGATCCACTTCAAAACGGACAACGCCGGACTTTTTGATTTTTCTCTGGAGCAGTTTGCGTCTTGCGGTTTCGCTTTGAAAGAGATCACCCAGGATCTGCACCGGGACGGCCCTGTGGGGATCATGACCGGCTACGAGGAAAAATTCTATGCAGCCGGAACCCCCATCTGCCGTCTGGTGGCAGTCTGTCAGGAGGTAAAGAATGAATAATAACGTAAAAATACTCATTGCCGACGACGAAGAGCGTTGGCGTCGGCTGGTAGGGGATTTTCTCCGCAACGAGGGCTATAAGGTGGTGGAGGCCGCCAACGGTCAGGAAGCTGTGGAGATGGTCCGCAGCGACGGGGACATCAGCCTGGTGATCCTGGACATCATGATGCCGGTGCTGGATGGCGTGGCCGCCTGCCAGAACATCCGTAGCTTTTCGGAGGTTCCCATCATCATGCTCACCGCCAAGAGTGACGAGGACAGCGAGGTCATGGGCTTCGTATGCGGCGCCGATGAATATATCTCCAAGCCGGTGAAATTCCCTGTATTCATCGCCCGAATCAAGGCTCTGCTGAAACGGTCGGTGACGGTACGGACCTGCGTAGAGGTTTCTGGGATCCGCATCGACCCCGACGCCCATACCGTGACGGTGGACGGTCAGGAGATCAGCCTGACACCCCGGGAGTTTGAGCTGCTGCTCTATGTGGCCCAGAACAAGAATATTGCCCTGTCCCGGCAGCAGATTCTCTCGGCGGTGTGGAACTTCGACTACTACGGTGACGCCCGGACCGTGGACACCCACATCAAAAACCTGCGGATGAAGCTGGGCGACCACGGAGCCGCCTTAAAGACCGTTCGGGGAAGAGGCTATAAACTGGAGGGATGAGCATGTGCTTTCGCAGCAGCCTGCGGCGGAACCTAATTCTGCTGTCCGTGGGAGTGCTGGTGCTGTACTATGTGCTCGTTTTCCTGTTCAGCGCCCTGTTTATGGAGCCGTACTATCTCCATAACGTGGAAATGTCTCTGATCGACGCCTACAGCACCCTAAAGACATCCGGGGAATATGATCTTGGCACGGTCAGCGCTCTGGAGGAATCCAATCTGTCCATCGTCATTGCGGACCGAGACACCAGTGAGATACTCTATAACAGCAAGGTGGAGAAACGGTTTATGCCGGATATGGAGGATCGGCTGCTTCCCTTCATCAAGGAAACTGCCGAGGCATCCGAAAAGGGCTATCACCTCATTACGGACGAGCTCCACGAGCACACTTCCTCTGGGGCGAACTATTCCAGTGGGAAGCGGGTCATTTTAGGGGGCGTTACGGACCTGTATGTGCTGGAGATCAGCACCTCCTACGCCTCCATCTCCCAGGCCACCAATATTTCCATGCAGTTTTCCCTGATCGTAGGACTGATGGTGATGCTGCTGGCCATTCTGGCCTTCTCCCGGATGAGTTCCATGGTGGTGGAGCCAGTGGTGCAGATCACCAGCATCGCCAACCAGATCGCCCATCTGGACTTTTCCCAGAAATGCAACGTCCATATGGGGGGCGAAGTGGGAGATATGGCCCGCAGCGTCAACACCATGTCGGATTTTATGCAGACCTATATCGCCCAGCTGCAAGCAGCAAACGAGCAGCTCAAGGAGGATATCCGGCAGAAAAAGGAGCAGGAGGAGGCCAGGAAAAACCTGGTGGCCAACCTGTCCCATGATCTCAAGACCCCCATCGCCCTGATCGCCGGATATGCCGACGGACTGCGGGGCGGTATGGCCAAAACCGACGCGGAGATCCGGGAATACTGCGACGTAATCTGCGACGAATCGGACCGGATGATGACCATGATTCTCAAAATGATGGAGCTGTTCCGGCTGGAGAGCGGCACGGTGGAATTGGAGCGGGAGGAATTTGACCTGAGCGATCTCCTCAACTACGAGGTAGAGATCTTCGGCATGGAGATCGAACGGGCTGGGATCCAGTTCACATCCTCCTATTCCGACTGCATGTACGTCTCCACGGACTATTTCTCTGCGGAACAGGTGGTCACCAACTATATGCAAAACGCCATCTCCCATATCAATGGCGGCAATCAGATCACCCTTTCTGCCGAGGATATGGGTCAGAGCTACCGGGTGACGGTGTTCAATTCCTCGGCACCCATTCCGGAGGAGGAACTGCCCCGGATCTGGGACAGCTTTTACCGGCTGGACAAATCCCGGAATCGGACCGGACGGGAATCCGGCCTGGGGCTGTCTATTGTCAAAAGCAATATGGAGCTGTTGGGAGGCGGCTACGGCGTGGAGAATACAGAAGGCGGCGTGCTCTTCTGGGCGGAGTTCCCCAAGGCTCCAGAGCCCTCCAGTCTGCCCCCGGCTTCACCAGCTTCTGAAGAAGCCTGAGCGTTGGGGTTTCATTGCCCAATTCATAGAAATACAGGCCCGACGGCGTTATAACCCGGTCCAAGTTGTGTCTATCATACAACTTGGACCGGGTTTATTTTCCCTTCTTCTTTTCCCAGAATCATGGTATAATATAAAATACCAATATTGTGTACGGAGGCAACAAACATGAACACCACCCTTCTTTGGGGCAGCATGATCCCCTTTCTCGGCACGACTCTGGGCGCCGCCTGCGTCTTTTTTCTCCGGCGGGAGATGGGTGCCCGGGTCCAGAAGGCCCTGCTGGGCTTTGCCGCCGGCGTTATGGTGGCGGCTTCCGTGTGGAGCCTGCTGATTCCGGCCATGGATCAGTGCAGCCACTTGGACCGCCTGGCTTTTCTTCCCGCGGCGACAGGTCTGCTGCTGGGAATGGCCTTTCTGCTGGTGCTGGATCAGGTGATCCCCCACCAGCATCTGGACAGCGACTGCCCGGAGGGTGCGCCTTGCCACGCAAAATCCTCCACCATGCTGATGCTGGCCGTCACCCTCCACAACATTCCCGAGGGGATGGCTGTGGGTGTGGTACTGGCTGGCCTGGAGGGACAGGGTGGCATCTCCCGAACCGCCGCGCTGGCCCTGTCCATCGGCATCGCCATTCAGAATTTCCCGGAAGGAGCCGTGATCTCCATGCCGCTGAAGGAAGCCCTGGGCCGCCGTCGCGCCTTCCTCTACGGGGTTCTATCCGGTGTGGTGGAGCCCATTGCCGCCCTTCTGACGGTACTTCTGGCAGGGCTGGTGGTCCCTGCCCTGCCCTATCTTCTGGCCTTCGCCGCCGGCTCCATGCTGTATGTGGTGGTGGAGGAGCTGATCCCAGAATCCGCCCAGGGCGACCATTCCAATGTGGCGACCATCGCCTTTGCCGCCGGCTTTACCCTGATGATGATTCTGGACGTGGCCCTGGGCTGATCCTTTTCCCCATTATGCCCCTTTCTGTCCCTTCCCTCTTGACACCATTCGCCTCCTGTGCTACCCTCAAAGGGAAGGAAATGTGAAGGAATGGTGAAGTATGTGGAAACGGATTCTGTCAGCGATCCTTCTGGCCGCCATCTCCCTGGCCGTCCTGCTGTTTCCCTTGGGGAACTTTTACCGCAGCCCCTTGATGTGGGCCAGATCCGGCACAGCCCCAGACAAGCCGGTGGATCTGTTCCTGGTGGGCGCCACGGCGGACCTGGGCAAGGACGACACTTGGATGTCCAGCTGCTATCTACCGGAGGACCGGTATTTCCAGTCCGCCTTGCTGGGCCTGCAGGAGGGACTTTACGCCAACACCTGCAACATCTACGCGCCCTATTACCGGCAGGCCTGTCTCAGCATCTACTATCTGCCGGAGCCAGACCGGATCCCCTATCTGGACGCCGCCTATCAGGATGTGCGAGAGGCCTTTCTCTGGTATCTGGACCACGAAAATCAGGGCAGGCCCTTCCTGCTGGCAGGCTACTCCCAGGGTGCAGATCTGGCCCTGCGGCTGCTGGAGGAATTCTTTGACGACGACGCCCTCCAGTCCCAGCTGGTGGCAGCCTATCTCATCGGCTGGAGGATCACACCGGCGGATCTCTCCCAGTACCCCCATCTTCGGATGGCCCAGGGGGAACTGGATACCGGGGTCATCGTGTCCTTCAATTCGGAAGCCCCCGGCGTCACCGGCTCCATCATTGTGCCCGAGGGAGACTACACCTACGGCATCAATCCCCTAAACTGGACCACTGACGGCACCCCGGCCCCTCGAGAGGCCAATCCCGGTACTGTGGACCTGCACATGGACGGCACCGCAGACAATGACCGCCCCCATCTCCTGGGCTGTTATCAAAGCCCGGACCGAGGTACTATGCTGGTGCCGGATATTACGCCGGCGGAATACCCCCCAGGGGAGCCAGTGTTCGTGGCGGGCTGCTATCACAACTATGAGCTGCAATTCTATTACCGCAGCGTCCAGGCCAATGTGGCCAACCGGGTGGAAGCCTATCTTGCCGCCAATCCCCAATCCTGAGTTTGCAAAAAGGGACCTGCCCCAAGCGCGAGGCAGGTCCCTTTTGATTTGGATAGACTCACTGCCGGTCAAAGACCGACAGGTCCATCAGATTCTCGCTTTTGGCCACCGATGCGGTGCCCACAAAATCGCCGGTACCATTGACCAGTGTCCGGCACATACTCATGATCTGGTCGATGCCCATCAGGATACCCAGGCTCTCCAGTGGGATCCCCACCTGCTGGACCAGAATGGACAGGCAGATAAATCCGGCCCCTGCAATGGGCGGAGCGCCCATGGACAGGATCAGAATCGTGAAAGCCAGCTGCACCAGCATTCCCGCGGTAATCGGCACCTGATATACCGCCGCCAAAAACAGAATACTGATGGTAAGATAGACACAGGCGCCATCCATATTGATGGTGGAGCCCAGGGGCATGGAGAAGGAGCTAATCTTGGGAGAGATCCCCAGCTCCTTCCGGCAGGTCTCCAGGGATTGGGGCATGACAGCGCTGGTGCTGCAAAAGGTGATAAAGGAGATAAAGTTGGGAATACACTTTTTGAAAAATTTTGCCGGATTCCGGCGCAGGGACAGCAGGAGCAGCAGGCTATAGACCACAAACATACACACAGCCCCCAGGCCCATGCTGAGCACCAGCTTCAGCAGCGCCAGGATCATGGCCCCATCCATGTTCAGCACCAGCAGGGTCATGGCGCAGAAGGTCACCAGTGGGATGGCCTTCATCACGATAGAGGCGATTTTCAAAAACAGCCGGTTCATCAGGCCCAGGAAATCGCTGACCCGCTGCCGGTCACCGCCGTTCTCCAGAAGGGTGGCAGCCGCCCCGGTGAGGATGGCCAAAAAGATGATCTGGAGCATCTCCATGTTGGTGAAGGCCCCCACAAAGCTGGTAGGCACGATATTGACGATGGAATCCAGAATGGACAGCTCCGTGGTTTCCGCCGAATAGACATAGGATCCCACGTCTGGAGTGACGCCGCTGCCGGGTTGTACGATCTCATAGACCAGCAGCCCCACGCCGATGGCCAGGAAGGAGGTCATGGTGTAAAATAGCAGCACCTTCATCCCCACCCGGCCGTATTCCCGAATATCCGAAACACTGGCCACGCTGGAGGAGATGGCAAAGAACACCACCGGCACCACGATCATTTTCAGGGCGTTGAGGAACATGGTCCGAAGGGGCGTAAGCAGATAGTCCGCCGTCACGGTCCGCAGGGTATCCCCGCCCCAGTACCGCAGCATCAATCCCGCCACAATGGCCAGACAGAAGGCCAGCGTCACCAGCTTCAGCGTCTGGGACTG
>CASEPH010000124.1 GCA_949289625.1 uncultured Clostridia bacterium
TGGACATCCCCATCCTCGGCCCTGGACACCGGCTCCCGGGTCTCCAGCAGCCAGCCAGCGGCGTTGTAGCGGTGCATTGTCCCGATGCGCGCCTCATCCGTGTCCCCTGCCAGGCAGCCCTCCGCTGAGATCTCCTTGATCACCAGGCCCCGCAGGTCGTAGACATACCGTTTCTCCACGGCCCCGTCCGGGTTGACGATCTCCTCCAGGCGGCCCGCCGCGTCGTAACAGTAGGCATAGCCCGGGCCGTCATCCGTCTGGGGGTCGTACTGCTCCGGCTCAATAACCTTCACCAGACGGCCCATAGAGTCGTATTTCAGCCGCCGCACGCCGCCGTCGGGGTAGATTACCTTAACGCGCCGGTCGTCGGTGTCGTACTCATAGCGGACGCCCTGGCCGCTCTTGGTGGCCGGGTCATAGGTGTTGGGGTTGACCTCCATAGCCAGCCGCCCCGCCGTGTCGTGGGGGGTGGCGAACACGTTCCCCAGCGGGTCGGTGCTGCGGATGCGGTGGTCCATGGCGTCGTACTCATACCGGTAGCAGGAGCCGTCTCCCGTCTTTTCGTCGTACTGGTTGGGCAGCACCTTGGCAATCAGGTTGCTCAGCAGGTCATAGCGGTAGCGGGTGGTGTTCCCCAGCGGGTCGATCTCCAGGGCCCGGGCGCCCAGCTTGGTATAGCCGAACTGGACCTCCCCGGCCTCGCTCTGGATGGCCATGCACTGCTCGATCTGGTCGTAGCGGTACTGGAACACCGCCCCCTCCGGGGTGGTGAGCCGGGACACCCGGCTGCTGTTCTCCCAGTACTCATACCTCGTCTCGCCGCCGTTGCCGTCCGTCATGGAGATCATGCGGCCCAGGCGGTCATACTGGTAGGTCTGCACCCGGCGGCGCACAGCGTCGATCACCTGCTCCTCCCGGACGCAGTTGTTGTGGGCGTCAAACTGGGCGAAGAACTCCTCCCCACCGTTGTTCCACCAATGGATCAGATTGCACCGCCCGTCGTATTCATACTCCCAGACAAGGCCCCCGGGAAGCTCCTGCCGCAGCAGCTTCCCGTCCTGCCGGTAGGTCCACCGGGTCACCGAGCCGTCCCGGCTCTTCTCCAGAATACGGTTGCCCCACTGGTCGTATTCAAACTCCTGATAAGTGCCGTCATCATAATCTGTTTTGACGGCCTGCTTTTTATCGTTGTAGTGGTAGACTGTGCAGCGTCCGCTCTGAAGGTTGTGGTAAGTAGTCTGCCGCCTGGAATCATCGTAGAGCAGAACATGCTCTTCCCCGTTGGCCAGATCCTGACGAATCACACGGCCTTTTTCGTCATAGTTGTTGACCAGATATTGAATCCCATTTTGGTCGGTCACAGAAATAATTAGACCTCTGGTATCATACTGATAGCGCATGGTCCCGCCGTTGGGATAAGTCACAGCGGTTAGATAGTCGCCGTCATATTCATACCGAACGGAGCGTCCCGCTCGGTCTGTAATCTTGGAAACTTTGCCCGCTTCGTAGTAGAAATCCAGGTATTGGCCACTGGCCAAAGTCACCCGTTGAATAGTCGTACCACAATAGGCAATCTCTGTCCGGTTTCCATGTGTATCCACAATGGAGATAAGGCGGCCATCCAAGTCGTAGCGGTACACCTTGCCCGTTTCATTTTCCAGAATGGAGAAGCCCTCGGGGGCCTCCGTCATAACATAGGCCAAGCTCCCATTTTTGGCGTTTACCCAGCCCTGCTCTGTGTGCTGAAAATGTTCCACACTCAAATCTTCTTTAAGCATGGCAGCTTCGCCGTCCTCTACGACCAAACGCATCCCAATACTGCTCACCCAACGGGTGCCTAGAAGCTGCTTCTCATAGCTTCCCACCGATTGATGGCGGCGCATCAATCGGAAATCACCGGTAATGTCTGGAAGGATGAAATCAGTTTGCTGGGCAAAAAACGCACCGGTAATAGGATCGACAGGGTCACAAATCCAATCTTGAATTTTATTTTTCGCATTTTTGACTAGATTTACACCGTTGTCAACTGCATTTTGGACGCCTTTTCCCATCTGCCGCACGTTGGAAGAAATATTGCTGGCCACATCACTGGCTGCTGCGGACAATCTATTTTTCAAACTGCCGGCCGCTTCACTTGCTGTTTTTGCAAACCTTCCACCGTATTTGGACACACCACTGATCAAGCCCATAGTTACCATGGAGCGGGCATTTGTAAGGGCCCATTGCAGGAGTGCGGCCTTATTTTCCTCTGTCCACCCCTCCTCAGCGATTTGCTGTAAAAGCTCCACGCCAGACGTCAAACTTACAACGCCCATCGCAGCAATCGACCCTAGCCCAAAGTACGCCTCTATAGCTTTTGCAGTAGCCGCAACCCGTTGAGTACCGCTCATTGCGTCGCCCAACATATTAGCCGCTTTTCCTGCCTTGGCAGCGCCTCCAAGCGCATCTCCAAACACACCGAGCATGGCCATACCGGCTCCCATTAGATCGCCTCGGCTGAGAGAAATTCCGGCGTCAATCGTGTTAGCAACAAGAGCCACGCCCCATCCAACGCCTGGAATACACGTCCCAATCGCGCTGACAACTCCAAGGAACATCTGAACTCCATCCAATATCGAGTCCCTGGATGTGTAGTTGGACAATTCCACACGCTCAAAATTCCCACGGTGGGAGCCGTACATATCATATTGTTGGGATGACAGCGCCATATTACCGTCAGAACCCATGTAAATATAGCTGCCGCCTTCCTGTGGGACGGAGAGCTGAAAAGCCTCTGAAGCAACCAGCTTAATGATACCCGTTGTAACAGGAGGTTCATCCTCCTCAGCTTTTACCGCGCCTGCCTCCCCCTCAGCACCATCACCAGTGAAAAGCCCTGCTATTCCTCCGACTGCCTGCACAAAGATATTACTTTGGAACTGCTGTTGCACCATTGCAGCGTACTGGATATATTTTGCGCTTATGCGATCTAATGCATTGTAATGAGGGCGCCCATCATTTCCGCCATTTTCTTCAAAATCATCGAGACCCGCTCCGAATTTGTCATCCATCTCTTTGGAGAGCGCCTCATGCCCGTCGTCCCTATTGTTTAATGTCTCTGGGCGGCTGATCAGATTGAAAATATCTGAAGCATCAAATATAATATCGCCCTTGCTTTGGATTACAATGCCTTCCTTGCTCTTAAATGTAATATGGGTCTTTTCTTCGTTCTCCTGATCCGCATAGTCACGCTTGAGGACAAACTCCAGCCTGTCCGTTGCGGCTTTGATCATGTGCCCTTGTGCTACTAATGTACGGTCCGCCGGTTTGGTAAAGTCCGGCATTTCTCCACTCCACTTGCTGCCTAGGCAGACAATGGTTCCGTCGTTCTGATAATAGGCAAAAACTTGATCTCCCTCTTGGGGCATACAGTAGAAATAGTTGCCGATGGAACTCTCATAGGGAATCCAGCGCGTGCCGGCGGCTGGACCGTCGCAGCTGAATTTTACCAGAATCTCCACACCCTGAACAGCTATCACTTCACCAGTTAATACTGTGCTTTGCAGTGTGGTCTTTTTCCCATCAACAGGCACCGCGCCGACCGGGTCAATCAACGTCAGATGATTTTCCAGAAGGTCGCCATCGCTGATGATCCGACTCCCAACGACCGCATAGGTCCGTGTTTCGCTCATCAGTTTACAGCCGACGCCAATCTCCAGGTCAGGAGAAACCCCCTGCTGTTTTGCCATCTGATAAGACAGCGCTTCCCCTCCCATGCGTGCGTGCATGGTCAGATAATCCACCAGATCCTTTTCTTCCCTCTCCAGGCGGAAATCATCGTAGGGGAAAGTGGAAAAGGGTTCCAATCCAATGCTGATATGTGCTTCCAGCGATTTGCTGTCAGGGTAGACATACAAGCCCTGCTCATTGGCAATCCTGACAGTGAACTCCCATGGCGTTTCGTTGTTGCGGGAGAGCATCTGTGAGACTGGAATATCGCTGGGGATAGAGACTTTTACCCCACAAGGGTCCATTACTGTACGGATGACTTGCCCCAACGTTTTCCCGGTACTTTGGAAAGTCTCACTCTTTCTCATTCGGTCGGCCAGACAGGAGTAGGTTCGCGCCGTGATCAGAAGCTCCTGGTAGTCTGCTGTATGCTCCAGCGACAACCCAGTAACCATGCCGCTGAATACCACCTCGCCACTGCGGCGGCTTAGTGTGATGGGGGTATCTTCACAGCGAAGGACATCCTCCTGTGTGACCTCCTCGGAAATAACGGCCCTTACCGTCAGCGTGCCATGAGCATTTGCAACCCCGGCCACGTCTAAAAAAAGAAGTCTGATGCAGGGGATCGCAAATTTAAGCTGTAAACTGCCTAACGTATCAAATTCCTTGGTCATGCTTTCACCCCGTTAAGCTGGGCCTCCCAGCAAGGTCGTTATGATGGGAGATGCCGGTTTTTCTGCCCCTTCTTCCGATTGCGCTGCCTCTTGATTTTGCACTAACACCTCAGACACCGCATCGCCCAAGCTGGCACCTCCGCCAGAACCGTCTCTGACCTTCATAGCGCTGCTGTCGGCATTGGCAAGAGGAGAGTCATTGTGTTCCAGATACAATTGGAATTTATCATACTGAGCCTCGTTGCTGGCAAATTCACCTGCTCCACCGCCTAAACCACTGTGGGAGGCCAGATCACTGAAGAGCTGATTTGCCAATTCAATATCTCCATTGGCAAAGTTAAGTGCTTCACTGTATCCATCTTTCATAAACTGGGCGGTTTCAGCATCTATGCGGCCCTCCTCCAGTGCCTGATCCACAGAGGCCGCAACCTGGGCATTGGCTTGAGCGATATCCGCTTCAATCTGTTCGGGCGTTTTCCCCGCTTCTCCACTGCTTTCTTCATTCATCTGCGCAGCCTCAATTGTAATAATGCCGCCACGCTTACAAAAAAGCATACTTTTTACCAAGAGAACTGGCGCGCCATCAATGGCATATTTCTTTTCCGCCCCATACCACACCTGGTCGATCATCGGTGAACATTTTTGCGCGGTGAAAAACTCTACAACACCGCTGATGAATTTTGAAAACCCTGTCTTCTCAATAGCCTGCCCAGTATCCATATCCTGCGCCCGCGGCGTACAATCTCCAAAGTGGATGACATTGACTCCAGGGCGCCAATCATTGGCATTGAGAAGCGGCTGGGCCTCCGGCCCGAAGAGGACGCCATGCCCCCCGCCGGATTCCGCAACATTGAGTGGATGGCTCATAGAGCCATAACTGCATTTCGCTGTCATCAGGCGGTAGACAAACTGATTTTCAGGCAGTCTGCCACTACTGGAATTAGAATCTGACACCTATTTCACCTCCACAGGAGTTAAGTCCACACCATAAGGGCTCCGACGCAGGATACTCTCAGCAACACAGAGCTCCACCACCACCCTATACTCCCGCATCCCTCCAACCCGGAATATAGGCGCCCTTGGAAGGGCTGCGTTATCCAAAACAATCTGTTTTACTGATCCATCCGGGTAACGCTCTGTACTTTTATGCAAACAATCCACCGGCGGGAAGAAGGGGAGCCAATAGAGACAACTTTTATGGCTGTCTTTTTCTCCCGCAAAAAGCTGAACCATCTTTGCTTCTAAATCTGGGACATAGAGATTAAACAACTGTTTTAATTTGTCACTGATCAGAAATGTAGGCTCACCCAGAATAGCGGGTATTTCTTCCCGTGCCTCCTCGCTGAAGTAGGCTACGATTGCCAGATCCAGTTTATCAAAACCGTCCTTGTCTGTAGCGTTTCGATATTGGGCTGGCAGTCCGAAGATAGTCAGAGGGCGGCGGAGTCTGCTGCTTGGGCTCAATCTGAAATATGAATGCATCTCCTGGTCACCCCTGTTTATTTATTTCTAGGACAGAGAAATCAGAGACATCCACCAGCGTATTTTCTATTGTGGCATATGTAGTGGTACATTGCTCCATCTGTCCACCTCTCAGGTCGCAGTCTGAAAAATGAACGTGATCTAAGGAGGTATAGGCCATTGCAAAAGCACGGTACCAGTCATCGACCTTTTCAGGCGGAAGCCCCACAAGCGAAGCAATTACATTGTCAAACGTCACATGCTCCAACGTGCAGCCTTGGAACTGAGCGCCCACAAGAAGCACATCCGAAAATGTAACATTTTTAAACCTGCAATTTGTAAACAAACAATCGTTGAGGGTAGAGCTCAATATTGTGCTGTTTGTAAATATGCAATCTTGAAATATAGACCCTTTTAAGTTGAATTTATAAAACCGCTTCTGATCAAAAACCTTTCCACAAAATTTGCGATGTGGAAATTTACGGCCCTGGATGTTAAAAAGATCAATTTCCGGGTATTCCGCCACGCAGGTTAGTTTCCAGTCCAAAAACTCTCCAAATTCAATCTTGAATTCATTTCCTTTGGTCAGCTTTCGCAGTTCCGCAGATTCTTCAACAGAATGGAGCAGGTATTTTACAAGTGACCCAATCATGCTGAAAAGAGGGCCAGTGCAACTCCATGCCGCCTGTTCCGCTTGAAGTGGCGAGCAATATTTTTGTATTTCACGCTGATCCAAAATAGTCTGAAAATGCCCTGTCAGCTCTGTCCATAGAGGTAAAAGCCAGGGGCAGGGGACAAATGTAGTGGCAATGGGCCTCTCATACAACATCCAGTCCGCTCCGTAGGCATCCAACCGGTATCCAGGTTCTCCATAGAGGAGTGCGGTGCGAAGCATGGATGCCGAAATGCAGAAAACGGGTTCTAGACATTCCTCACTCTGCTTCTGGCACAGCTCATGAACAAACGAGACAATAGGGTTCGAGAACCATTCCTCCACATACACTGGAAGGAATTCTGTCAGCCTGGAAAGAGCCGCCGAAACTCCCTGTGCAAAATCTTGCTGCTCAAATACAGACTCAGACATATCCATACCCCTGTTCTACTCTACAACGACCTCGTTGCCGAGAAGCGTAATCGTATCATTTGTGATGTCAATAAAAGCCCGGTCAGTACCCAAGGAGATCTTTTCATCCGCAACAAGGTTGATCGTCGTCGCCTGGACAAGCACCTCTCCTGCTGCGTTGACTGTGAGATCTCTCTTACTGGAGATGATGATCCCATTTTCTGGAGATAGGTCAATATATGCCTCTTCCCCGTCGCACGAAATTTTGATTCCTTGTTCTGTAAGCTGGATACATTTCCCATGGGCCATCCAGACCTTATCTTTAGGGTCCTTCCCCATGAATTTGGGCGTGGAACTGGCGGCAAACGCCTCTCCCTCGCTGCCGGAAGGGAAAAACACCCGAACAGTATCCCCAATTTCTGGCATACAGTACCAGCCGCTCTGATCTGAGGAGGAGTAGGCAGTGGAATATTCAAACCAGTAATTTCCGCTGAACTCAGAGTCAAAAGAGAACTGCACCTGCACCTTGCTCCCAGATACATTCTTAACCTTCCCAGTAAACATTTTTCCGCTGCAGTTCTGATTGGTGCCGGCCGAGACGGCAAGCCCTCGTACATCTGTCGTACTCCCAGCGGCTGGGGCCTCATTTCCCATAGGCAAAAGGCCGTAGCTCATCTCCAGAATTCCGTCCCGCATCTCAGCGGCCACGCTTTTAATAGCATAAAAACTGGAATCGACTTTCACAAAGTTTCCAGCAAAGAGATAGCAGTATGATTTAAGGCCGGTGTCAGAGGTATCTTCACTTACCGCAATCTTTCCTGGCTGCACGCTATTCGTCAGAGTGTTCTTTCCCATTTGAAAGACGGCAGTGCTCAGATCTTTGACCTGGTCGGAAGGGGGAAGCCCTGCATAGAGGTGGGGTTCATCTGCCTGGAGATCGGAGAAAACAGGAGCTCCTAGTTGGGATGCCATTCGGATGCAGAAATCCCAGTTCGTTTCATCATACTGGACAACCAATGTGCCAGTCTGCTTGTCTGTCACTGTGACCTCTGCGGTCCCTTCGCCGGAAATACTTTTTCGGATCAGATCCCCATAGGTTGCGGCGGTATCCTGATACGACCTCTGATGAGTCTGAATGTCCAACTTTTTGCAGGTGTCTTCCAGAACTACAGTCACCTCGGCGTACTCATTCAGATGATTCACCGCAACGTTTTTGACGATACCGCAAAATAACCTGGATGGTTGACCTTGCGCAGTTGTAATAACCTCCGTTTTACTGGATTCATCTGTCCGCTGCGCTATATCGTCGGCGCTTTTATGATCCATCTCTCCAACAATCATACACTGTCCAAACACATTTGGCCCATGCGTGATTTTTACATTCAAAATTTTAGTAAAGGGGAACAGGCCAACTGATATATTCAGATGGGAAATGACCTCCATCTCATTCATTTTCTCCATCCTCCTTCGCAAGCTCTTGTAGAATTTGCAGTGATTCCAGCATTTCCTCCATAACCGGCTGATACCGTTTCTTCAATCGGGATGGACAGGTGAGGCAGCCGATCACCACTCTTCCATCTAAGGCAAAGACAAAGACTGTGCGATAGCTTGGTTCTGTAATTGTTTGAGCGATGGCCTCAAACCAGCGTATATAAGTACCATGTATCACCTTTTTCCCCTTTGAAAGGACACGGACATTTGGGCCTACGTTCTTCAAAGTCCTCAGCATATAGGGAAACATCTGATCAATCCGAGCTTCATCCCCCTGGATTTCCGTCAGCATAAAAGTGAGTCCAAACGGAAGATAGGGCAGTTCGTAGACAAACTGGGGCTTGCTATCCATGATAAACCGCTGTCTTACCATATCATCTGATAACCGTTCAAAATCCTTTGGCACCCGCATCGTGATCCGGCCATCCAGCAGTTCCCGCTCCTCAAATACCACAGGGATCTTTGTGATATGGGTCACCGGGTCATAAATTGATTCTTTCAGCTCTTCCTCAAGGGTGTCCTCAGAGACCCGCTGCTTATTAAATTCTTCCGCCTTCTGCCGCAGCCGCAGCAGTTCTTCATCCCGATAGGCCATGCCGCCACCTCCATTCAGTCCACCATGATGCTCCAGGCTTTTCGCTTGGGCGCTGACGTGTCCTGGCTGCCCTTAAACTGTTTCAGGCAGGAGATCAGCCCCTGATACATCCCGAGGTTGGAATGGCAGTCATAGTCCTTCCCCAGCTTGGAGTGGATGTACGCCTCCAGCGCCTCGGCCTGGACAGGCTCCCTGGAGGCCAGCAGCATCATGCAAAACATTGCGTCCGTCCCCTCTGCGCCTGCATCCAGCGCTTCCCGTGCAAAGTGCGCGGTGATCTCAGGGGACAGGGTAGGCCGTCCCATTCCGCAAAACGGCGCGTGGATGATGTTCAGGGTATCGTACTCCGTCTCCCGGTCCGCAAAGCTGGTGTAGGTGTAGCGGAGCCGGGCGCCGGGCTGGAGCTTGAACCGGCACAGCTCCAGATACCGCTTTTCAGCGGACGCCCCCTCGGTAAAGGCCAGCTCGATCTCACGGGTCACAAAAGAATCCGTCTGCACCTGGTCATGGAACACCAGATTGAGCACCCGTGTGGTGTTGGTGGGGGCATAGAGGGCAAACTGGGGCTCGCGGATCAGGTAAAAGTCCCCCTCATAGCGGATGATACCTGGGTTTACCACAATACTGTCTTCTGTGGTAGTCAGCATACACCCGCTCACAATGCCGTCCACGCAGTTTTGATATAGGAGCGGGCCAAGCCGGTAGAGGTAGGCGGACAGCTCCGCCATCATCTCCCGCTTCAGGATGTGCCCGCTATGAAATTCTGGAATCTTTTGTCCCAACATAAGCCAGACTCCTCATCCAATCCGATAAAGAATTTATCTACAAGGAAATGTCATCGATCCTCAAAATATGAATTATGCTCCTAATCGCAATTTACAATATGCCTCCAGAAAGACAAACCCCTACATTACTGCACGCTATCACTTGGTATGTCTCTCCCACATACTGTGGATGCTCCGTTGAACAGGTTCAAATTGCATTTTTTCAGCAAATTCCTCAAAAGAATCTGAGATCACAAATATTTAATTCCTTGTCCTGTAACAATAAGGTCTCCAGCATTTTGATTTGGCTTAAAAAGTCTCCAGCATTCCTCGTCGGATGATTGATTTACATAACATTGTAGTAACAGTCCATTAGACAGCGTTAAAGTAAGATCATTTATAGGGCTCATCTCTGCGGACTGAATAATAATTTCACTCAGTTTACTAAATATTCGTTCGGCTTTTTCGTCAAACAAATTATTTCCTTGAACATCCCAAACGAAATTCTGATCTTGCTCATTGCTACTAGAAGGGCAAAATATATCTGCTGATCCCAACACTATTTCCGAACTGTCTTTAGTCAATAATCGCCACGGGCAGTCTATGTGTAATGCGTATTCTCCTACAACTCGCATTTCGCCTCTAGTCATCATCTTTATAGGTTTTCCAATGTGTATCCAACACATTGCTGCGGCACGTCCTACACGATAGATTTTTTTCCCTATCAGATCAGTAATTGTTACCACTATTACACAACTCCTTAAATTTTACATATTGATATAAATTCAAAAAATTTACCCAAACATTTCCAGGATAAGGTCTATAATATCCTGATAGCTATAGCCCTGTCCTGTAATTGCGTCATGTACTTGCCGCCATTCATCTTCCGTTAGTTTTCGTCCTAAACTCTTTTCTGCGGCCCTTCTAGCGTCCTTCGCTTGTTTATTTTGGGCTTGATTATTTCTTGGGGCATTGCCATGCTGATGTCCCATTCGTTCATAATTTGAACCTCTGAAATTTTTACTAAAGAACAACAATCCACCGGCCGTTAATGCTCCACCTAAAATCTGTCCGATGCCAGTTAATATTTGTTGTCCCGTTATGGTAATTCCTTCAGCTACGCCAGTTGTGAACGTTCCTCCACCAATAAGCTCAAGGGCACTTCCAAAGGACGGAGGAGGAATGGTCCAGGAAAAATCCTTGATGGCATCAATCACTGATTTGAGTATAGGGCGTGCATACAAAAACCCACTGACAGTGACCGCTCCTACAACAGACCAAACAAGTCCCGTTGTCATGTAGCTGATGGTACTGGAAATCTCACCTGATTTATAGTCATTTATTCCTTTATTTACTACAAATACACTTCCCACAGCAATAGCACCAACTACTACAGGGGTAGCTGCACCAAAGGTTACCAGCGTTAACGCCACAGCCCCTACAACTGCCAGCCCGGCCAGCACATTGCCAATCAGCCCGCCCCAGTCAAAACTTCCCTCTTGCGGAGCGTCATCGTAAGCTTCAAATGTCTGCTGATTCCAGCCCTCCATGCAGGTATTAGTTGCTGCAATCAAATCATATTGACCAGACTGCGTCACAGAACTCTCTATGCTGCCGCTCAGCGCATTTCCTTTTGCCAGCACCAATTCTCCCGCAGGCGCGGATACCGCTACAGTCTGTCCATTCACCTGCACAGCTTGCTGGGCGACAATCTGTATTCTCTTGTCCGTGGAGATGGTGATCCCAGTCTCATCCTCCAGCTTGACCGTTCCGTTGGAGCCGCCCAGGAAGGACAATTCCTGCGGGTAGAGATTCATTTCCTTCCCATGCTCCGTGACAAAAGACCGCTTGGTGGGATCGCTCATCCGAGCGCAGCTCGACCCGTTGGTGCGCACGCAGTTCACCGCGATGGCCGCCTGCTCGTCGCAGTTGGGGAAGTACAGCGACACCCGCGTACCCACCTGGGGCATACAGTACATCATGTTCCCCGTCTCCGGCCGCCAAGTATACGGATAGGGACCGCCCGGGGCCCACCCCTGGTCAATGTCCAGCTTCAGGCACACCGTCTCCCGCTTGGTGGACAGCACCTCCCCCAGGATGGTCATGCCGCTGATCCTGTCGTTGTACTCCTTCCGCCCGTACCCCAGGCCGGGCTTGCCCAGCCGGTAGGTGAAGAGCAGCTCCCCGCGCTCCAGCTTCGCCCACTTCTCGCAGATCAGGAACTCCTGTCCCCGGAACACCGTGTACCACCCCAGGTCGCACATCTGGCTGCTGGGCACGTCGTAGTAGAAGAAGTCCGCCCGCCGGTTGCCCGCCGCGGGGCCGCCCAGCTCGTAGTACCGCTGGCTGATGCCGCTGGTGTAGCAGTCCTCCGGGAAGGTGCAGGTGAACGCCCGGTCCGGGAA
>CASEPH010000125.1 GCA_949289625.1 uncultured Clostridia bacterium
GCCTGTTATCCTGTATCATCCGTAAATTCCCCTTGCTTGATTGATTTCTCGTTTGTTCCTCACCGTATTTGCTGCTCGCCCCCCGGTGAAGTGCGGGAACAGTACGGACAAGGCTTGGCGGACCTTCACGGGCACATTCCGGGGGTCTCTACTGCTTTCAACCCAGGGAATGACGGGCGGCCTTGCCGGGGCCGCCCCGCACAGGCTGGATCGCTCGCCGGAGGGGATTCCCCCTCCGGGTCGTGGCGGGCGCTGGGCGTCTGTCCGTGTGGTGTTCCGTACTGCTGGTATGAACTTGTCAAAGAACACGCAGCTGCGTTTCCTTAGCTGCTGATCTCAGTTTAGAGCAAACTGGAAACAATTTTTAGAGAGCAATGGACACATTCCTGTGACCATTGGACACATCACAGCTGTTTCTCCAGCTGGGTCAGTTTTTCAATCAGCGTATGTAACTCCGCCTTGATTTTGTCCTCCTGTGGGACGGCGCCTAAAATCAGATGATCCAGCGACGTATGGAATACGCTGGCCAGGGCGATGAACAGGTCCACCGAGCAGCCCTTGGTCCCGGCCTCGATCCGGCTCAGGAAGCTGCGGTCGATCCCCAGCTGGTCCGCCAATCCCTCCTGGGTATAGCCATGCGCTTTGCGAAGCTGCCGGATCCGTTTGCCGCAGGAGGTCATGTCGTAGCAAGGGGGCCGGCCGGTCACACTTGGGCGGACATCTGCCGCGGGCGTCTGGGCCAAGCCAGGCTTTTGGTCCTTGTTATACTGGTTAAAGACATCTTTTTTCATGTTTTTTACTCCCCGATTTCAGATTTTTTGACTGAGATCGGGGGTCATGGGTACTTCGCAAGATACGGCTCCCAATGGGTCCTTGGCATTCGCAGTCCTTTCCGCCTGTCAGCCAGGCGGGAAGGATACAAAAAAGAGCCTTACGCATAGCTGAAAAGCTACTCGTAAGGCTCCGAACGCTGGGTCCCTGTCATCCAGGGTGTGGCTGGTGCGCTTGACACAGTATCATTGGTTGGAGAGCAGGCAGGTCTGTTTTTGTTCTGCCTGCCGCCCTATGATTCAATTTTTTGAAAGGTGAGTCCAATCTGTTCCCCGCATTTGGGGCACTTCGCAAACCACTCGGCCTTTCTGGCCTGCCGCGGACTATATAGCTGCAATCTCGAAACATCGGTCCCTGATGCGGCGTCAATGATCCGGCCCTTGCGGCAAAGCGGGCACCGGACCGCCTGAGTTCCATTTCCCTTCATAATGTCCCCATATCCTCCACAGTGTTCTCTTTTTTGAGAACATAAAGCCATAATTTTCTCTACAGCAGGTGCCGTCCCTGCAGCCGGATCCGCATCGCCTGCTTGGATACCTGAAAAACACGCGCGGCCTCTTCGATGATCTGGTTATCCGTCCGCCCCAGACGCAGCTTATAAAAACACCGTTTGACCTGTGCCAGAGGCATGAGGATCGCGGAGCCCAGCAGGTTGGCCTGGACTTCCATATCGGTCTCCTCTTCCTTCAGCATGAGGGCCGCGCTCTCGCCGGTGCCAATATACAGCTTCTTGTGCAGGATCCAGTGGGCCAACTCATGGGCGCAGGTAAAGCGAAATCGTCCCGTATTGCCCTCCTCCTCACACAGCGAGGCATCGATCAGGATGGTGCCTGCCCGCACCGGAAACAGCACATACTCATGGCGCTCCATGTCGTACACGATCTCCATCCCGCTGTCAAAGACAGCTTTGCCCAGAATACGGCCATTGTTCCGAAGATACTGGTACTCCAGGGAGAGGCCATTGGCTTCGATCAGCGCCTCGATGGGGACGGCGGCCGGGTCGCCGTAATAGAGCCGGGCATCATAGGCGGTCAGGACACGGCGGGCAATATTTTCGATTGCGTATTCGCTGTAGTAAAGTCTCGCCATAGCGGTCTCCTCCCCCTATTTCAGGTTCCGCTTTGTGAGCCGGTCTATAAACTCCTGCCACTCCTCGTCGGTGGCGTCCACCTCTTTGGCGGTACGCAGGGCTGCCCGGACGATATCCCGTTCCATGATATAATCCGGGAGATCCGCGGATACCTGCCGTGTTTTTGACTTTGCGGCTAAATCCAGCATCCGCTCCCGTTCTGCTTTGCTCAGGCTGAGTTCAGCGGCCAGTCTATCCAGATGCTCTTGGGTGGGGGCCGCCCGCCGGTCCGTCTCGATGTTGCTCATGTAGACGGGGGACAGGTCCAGCCGGGCTGCCAGACCACGGAGCGTCAGCCCGCGTTCCAGCCGTTTCTCCCGGATAAATTTTCCGAATGTCTCCTCCACTCTCTTCACCTCACATTCTTTTTCCTTGCCTGCATAATGGGCCACAGCTATCTGTCGTACTCACCTCTGAGAACAGTTTCTCTTATTCTATCGTACAT
Source organism: uncultured Clostridia bacterium (assembly GCA_949289625.1). The sequence continues at coordinate 2,406 of CASEPH010000125.1, forward strand.
CCGTTCTAATATCAAGAGGTAGCGATCAAGGTGTACCCAATTGGGTACACCTTGATCGCTACCTCAGCCATGAGGCCATCTGCCGCATCTCCGCCAACACCTCCGCAGGCGCGGTGATCCGGATACCGCCCCCAAACGTAAAGACCCAGGCAAAAAAGGGCGGGCTGGGCGCTACTTCCACTGTGGCGAGGAAATGGCCATCGTCTGCCGTCTCCGTCTGGACAGACTCCCCAAACCGGTCTATGACGCTGCGCATCAGGTGGTTTTCGCAGAGGAGGGTCACCGTCTGCAGGTCATCCGGGTACATTCCAAAGACTTTTTGGGCATACCCGGCGGGGTCAAAGTCCGGCGTCTGTCTGCCGGGCAGGTCAAGAAACTCTATGGCCGTCATCCGATCCACCCGGAACTGGGCAATTTTGTCGTGTTTCTCCGACCAACCCACCACATAATAAAAATCCCGGTTCCAGATCAGGACATAGGGGCTGAACTGGTATCGGTATCCCCCATGCTTCAAGACCTTCTCTTTGGTTGGGAGGTACTCGTAATACTGGAAGGAGATCTGTTCCCTTTCCTGGATCGCCGTCTGCAGGGCATCCACGATGTAATAGATAGCCTCGTTTTCCGGCTTGGGCGTCCCATCCATGTAAAGGTGCTGGTTCAGCTTTTCAGCCTGACAGCTGCTGGCCATCTGCTCCAGCTTTTGGATCAGGTCCCTGCTCTTTTTCGGCGTGATGAACTGAGAGGACTCCACTGCGCCCACCAGCAGTTTTAACTCCGGCAGTTCAAACAGGCGGTTCCCCACAAAATACTGGTTTTGCTTGCTTTTCACGCAAATAATATCGATCCCGAATTCTTGCAGCAGGGCGATGTCATGATAAACCCGCCTGCGGTCCGAATGGATCCCGCAGGATTCCCAATAAGCCAAAATATCTCCGGCTGATACGGGGTGTGTCTCATCTGAGTTTTGAAACAAGTATCTTAACAGCAGGAGAGTGCGGATTGGTCCTTTGCTTTCCATATTCATCTTCCCTTCTAAGGCCGGATTGCTGTAAGTGGGTTATAAAATGACCCCAGGCTCAGCCTGGGGCCACTTTGATCTATTAGACTGCAGGTTTCAAGTGCAGAGCCGTGCGACACTGGTGACGTCTCCTGTGTCAGAATCTGAATCCAACTCTGCGTAGGCAGTCAGGGTTACACGATATCTCAATCCCGGAATGCCTCGGAAAGAATACGAACCCTTATGAATTAATGAATCCTCTGTAAAATAAACGTCCTCATCATTCTCACCATAAACAATACTATGAAATATCCATATATCCGGTAATGCTTCTTCTTCAATAAGAAGGGAATACACACCTATTTTATCCATATAGTTTGTCCCAATAATTTCGTATTCCACATCCATAATACCATTACCATCTGCATAAAGACCGATAGAGTAGGAATTTAAACAAGTGCTTGCTTGAGTAGCCGCCAAGGATGTTGTCGCTTGGAGAAGTATAAACAAACACAAAAAAATTGGAAGTACTTTGCGCTTATTCATTATCGGATTCCTCCATAAGTTTTACAGATTTAATAATACTATCGATTTCGGATTCTGTAAATTTTCCCACTATATCCCCGACATAATTGCCTATTTGCCAGTTCACTCTGATCTCTTCTTTGTTCGTTGAGACCACAAACTGCAAATTTGTTCCCGGAAATGTACCCGTTGTCCGCTCTCCATCATCTTCATATTCTTCTACTGGTACATACTGTGAAGAATCATACTCTACAATTCTTACCAATCCCATGAATACATCATCGGCTTTGTTACAATAGCTTCCGATAAATGTATTCCATCGTTCTCCTGGTATAACAACAATATCATCTAGTTTCAGGTGATTTGGCATCCAGGTTGGGACGTAGGTACGCACCCCATAATCAGCCAGGGCATCTTCCAGTGTGTAGTATCCATCGACAGTCGGCTGTGACAGTCTCATATCGCCGCTGGTGGGACCCAACAGGAATGTATCGAGCCCAAAGGTGACCAGCAGCCTCTGTGGCAGTTCGAATGCTACGGCTGCAGTTCCTCCAATAAGCAGACAAATAAACACCGCAACAAGCACAAGCCTGTGGCGCCGGAAGAATGAACGGCTTCGCTTGCGAGGCGAAT
>CASEPH010000126.1 GCA_949289625.1 uncultured Clostridia bacterium
CAAGCTCTCCCGGACCCGGGCCCCTGTCACCCGCATATGCCGGCGAATGTCGCTGAGAGCAGGACTGGCGCTGTCAGAAATCTCCTCCTCGCTGATAATGGCGCCAAAAATCCGGTCCTCCAGATACCGGTTGGGGGTCAAGGACCAGAAGAGATGCTCCAGGCATCCCGTTTCCACCCCATCGCCCTCTCCGTAGGCTTTGACGGTTCTAGCAGAACGCAACACGCCGGCAATTCGCAGCAGCTCCACGGTATTGAGACTGCCGCCCCGATCTGCCCGTTCCAGAGACGCCTTGACTTCCTTCACATCCCGCAGAGCTGGCGTCCCTTTCAGCTCTACCATATGGCAGGCATCCGTTGTCTCCTGCAGCAGCTGCCGGACCTCCTCCGGATCGCTGCTGGGCTGGATCCCTGCTGCCTGTTCCTTCCCCTCCGCTGTGACGCAGTTCTCCGCCAAAAGCTGAAGCACCCGGTCCAGTTCCAGGGTATGCAGGGATTTTTCATATAAACTGTTCATGGTTGATCCTCACATTGAAATGGTAAAAAGTCGTTTGTAAAAATCCAGGGAGGAAAACCGCTGGCCCAACTGGATCAGCAAAAATGTCTCCGTCACATCCCCCAGGATTTGAAGAGATGCCTCGGGCAGTGTAAAGGAAAACAGCCGCTGCTTCTCGCAACCCGCAATATGCCGCATGGCTGCAAGCACTCCCGCAGGCAGTTTTTTCTCTTCCCCCACGTCACAGTCTCTTCCGCAGGAATCACAGAGCAGTGCCCCCTCCTGCAGCAAAAACCGGCCGGCATTCTGAGTACCGCAATCCCGGCAGCCCTCCAGCATAGGTGCAAAACCCGTCAGGCACATGAGCCGCAGTTCAAACACCGCCTTCACCAGCTTCTGAGGTTTTTTCAGGGTATCCAGGGCATAGAGACTGTTCAGCCCCAGGGAAAGCAGTTCCGTCTCCCCAGGCTCCGGTGTGGTTACCGTCTCCAGGACCTGGGCAAAATAGGACCCCAGGGATAGCAGCTCAATATCCTGATGGAGCCCGGAAAAGAGATTCAGCGGTTCTGCCTCGTTGACAGTATAATAACCGTTTCTCTCATAGAGGGTAAACTCACTGTAGCAAAGGAGCTGGCATCCGCCCCGCAGCGGGCTGTTTTTCCGCTTCACCCCTCGGGCTTTGGCAGTAACCAGGCCCAAATCCCCGGTGAGAATCGTGAGCAGCTTGTCGTTCTCTTTATATTGGGTCTCCCGGAGCACCAGGCCCTTGGTGGTATAAAACATCGTGTCTCTCCATAAGTACGGGCCGGTCAGCCCTGATGGCCTCCGGCGGCATTTCTTCCTTCACAATATCGCAAATAATCCCTCGGATCTCCGGTCTTTAAAAACAACAGCCAATCTTCGCTGATTTGCATATAGCATCCCTCCCATGCTATTGTCTGCCGGATTCTGTAGAAAATACCCGTTATTTATTGGTCTTTGTAGCCGAAGTTCCGGATCAGATAATCGCTGTCTCTCCAGTTCTCCTTCACCTTGACCCAGCATCGGAGATAGACCTTGGTGCCCATAAACCGTTCGCAGTCCGCTCTGGCCATGGTGCTGATTTTTTTCAGCATATCGCCGTGTTTGCCGATGATGATTCCCTTATGGCTGGCCTTTTCACAATAGATGGTGGCCTCCAGATCAATGATGCCGCTGTCCTCCCGTTCGGAAAAGCGGTCGATCTCCACCGCCGTTCCGTGGGGAACCTCCCGGTCCAAGCACCACAGAAGCTTCTCCCGAATGATCTCCGCCATGATCTGCCGTTCCGGCTGATCCGTCACCATGCCGTCGGGGAACAGCTGCGGACCGGGCTGGGCATATTTGGCCACCTCCGCAAACAACTCGTCGATCCCCTCATGATTCTTGGCGGAAATGGGCACAATGGCCGCAAATTCAAAGGCTTCGCTGTATGCAGCGATCACCGGAAACAGTTCTTCCTTCCGTTCCAGCGTGTCCACCTTGTTGATGACCAGAATGGTTGGAATCCCACTTTCCCGGATGGAATTCAAAAGGATCTGCTCCTGGGTTCCCACAGAGGGAATGGGCTCCACCAGCAGAAGGATCATGTCCACATCCGCAATGCTCTCATGGACCACGTTATCCATATAATCTCCCAGCTTGTTTCTGGCTTTGTGGAATCCGGGGGTGTCCATAAAAACGATTTGCGTATCCTCATGATTCACAACGGCACAGATCCGGTTTCTGGTGGTCTGAGGTTTGTTGGATACAATGGCGATCTTCTCCCCCACCAGGGCGTTGGTCAGGGTGGATTTCCCCACATTGGGCCGTCCGGCAATGGTGACCATGGCAGATTTCGTAATATTCATATAAACTCCTTATCGTCTCTTTCGTGTTTGCAGCGCCGAGGGCAAAAAGATAAATGCCAAAGCGGCAATGGCCCCCAACATCAGCATATATTTGACCCAGGGCATATGACGCCACACCCTGGTTATGTTCTCCAAATAGGCCGGGTCTCCTCGGAAAAAGATCAGCGCCGCGACAATCACCGAGCCAATGGCAGTCGCCAGCACCGCCCCGGCTGCCGCGTCCTTGGCATGTCCGATTCCGGCATGCTGTTCCGTCGTAAAAGCATCACAGGCCTGCTCCAGCGCCGTATTCACCAGCTCCAGCCCGATCACCACCATGCAGCACAGGATTTCCATGCACCAGTGGATCACCGACAGCCGGGCCATGGCGTTAAAAATCACCACCACCGCCACCGCCGTCAGATGGATCCGCAGATTTCGCTGGGTGCAGACGGCATATCCAATCCCCCGCAGGGCATACCGGAAGCTGCACAGCAGCTTCTTCAGCTCATCCATCGGTCCGTCTCGGAATCCCCAAGGCATCCATGATGGCGTCCTCCCGGGCACGCATCTGGCGTTTCATGGGTCCCTCGTCCATATGGTCGTAGCCCAGAAGATGGAGCACGGAATGAACCGTAAGATACCCCAGTTCCCGCTCCATGCTGTGGCCGAATTCCTCCGCCTGGGACCGGACCTTCTCTATGGAAATGGCCATATCCCCCAAGGGCACCAGATCGCTGCCCGGATCCGCCAGTTCCTGCGCATCTTCCGGGAATTCCCCCGGAATCAGCTCAAACATGGGAAAGGACAGCACGTCTGTCTCCCGATCCACATCCCGGTATTCCCGGTTGATCTCCCGGATGCCGGCGTTGTCCGTCAACAGGACGTTGATCTCACAGGGCACAAGCACCCCTTCACAGTCCAAAGCCATGCGAATACAGCGCTTGATGTGGGCCGTCAGAGCCGGGGTATTGATATGGGGAAGCTCCCCATGGACGGAAATACGATGCTTCATTTGCGATACACCCTTCGATATGTTTTTCCACTACTGGCTTTTTCCCGTTTTTCCTCCGCTTTTTCATAGGCGTTGATGATCCGCTGCACCAGTACATGCCGCACCACGTCCTGGGCGGTCAGGCGGCAGATGGCAATATCCTCGATTCCCTCCAGCACCCGGACCGCATCCTTCAGTCCGCTGACCTTGTCCGCAGGTAGGTCGATCTGGGTCACGTCACCGGTAATGACGATCTTAGAGCCAAATCCAAGACGGGTCAGGAACATTTTCATCTGCTCCCGGGTGGTATTCTGGGCCTCATCCAAAATGATAAAGCTGTCATCCAGGGTTCTGCCTCGCATATAGGCTAGCGGCGCCACTTCAATGTTACCCTTTTCCAGGTATTTGTTATAACTCTCCGTGCCCAGCATTTCAAAGAGGGCGTCATACAAAGGCCGGAGGTAGGGATCTACCTTGTTCTGCATATCGCCGGGCAAAAATCCCAGCCGTTCCCCGGCCTCCACCGCAGGACGAGTCAGGATGATTCGGTTGACCTGCCGCTCCCGGAAGGCCGCCACTGCCGCTGCCACCGCCAGATAGGTCTTACCTGTGCCGGCGGGTCCCACGCCTAACGTGATGGTGTTACTTGCGATGGCCTTGAGGTATTGCTGCTGTCCCAGGGTCTTGGCCTTGATGGGCTTGCCCTTGGCTGTGATACAGATTACATCCTTGGTCAGCGCGGCAATTTTCTCCTCCTGGCCCTGGCGTACCAAACCGATCACATACCGGACGTTCTGTTCTCCAATGGATTCTCCCTTGGAGGCCAGCTGCAGCAGACCTTCCACAGTTTTCGCTGCTGCCGCCACCGCCTCCTCGTCACCGCTGATCTTCAGATCCGTATCCCGATTGATGATCTTCACATCAAATTCCTGCTCAATGATCCGAATATTCTCATCCATGGAGCCGAACACATTGATGATTTGTTCGATCCGTTCCGCGCTAATGCAAGTTTCCGCCATAAATCTACCCTCAATCTTTGATTTCAACTGTCGTTCCGATCTCTTCCTGGCACTCTACTATTCCCTGAAGCTCCAACGCCCCGTCTTTTTCCAAAAATGAAAAGCGCTGGTCCAGAATTGTTCCCGCCACCAGCTCCGACTGGATCTGGGTCAGAGCAGCCCGCTCCAGCTGGGCTTGAATCTCCTCCTCTGTCCACCCCACAGGCTGCAGGGTATATTCCCGAAAGCAGATCTTGGTCACGGTGACAGGAAAGGCATATCCGCCAGGCAGCGTCAATACGGAACTTTCCATTATTTTATCATAATTGTCATAGGAAATTCCACTGGTTTTATAGAAATTTAGCGTCTTTTTCCCGATTGTTATACTATATCCCACTGTTTCCCTGCCGGTATAGATCTTTTCCATCGCATTTTCCGGAGAAAGGGCCTGGACTCGGTTCCAGGTTCTGGCATATACTTCCCCCTCCGCCCTGGTCAGCAGCAGGGTCTTGTCCAAATTGGTGATGCCGGAGATCAGCAGATCTCCTTTTTCCACGATACTGCCCTTCTGAACCTGCGGGGTACCGCCGGTGACTTCCACTTCTGTAATCAGTCCGCTCTTTTTGGCGGTTACATTGGCTGGACCGGACGCTCGGGAGATTGCAGGCTTCTCCGCCCGCTCCCGGACCACCACCTCCGCAGAAGCCCCTTCCGTATTGATGGTGATCCATCCCAACTCGGGAAGCTGGGCCAGCACCTGATTTTTTACAGCGTTGAGATCTACTGCATCTGCAGGAACCCCGAATTTGATTCCGTATTCCTCCAGCACCCACAGAATCCTTTCCGCAGGTACCGTTTCATTTCCGCTGACGGAGAAAAAGAAAATATGGGTCTGCAGCCAGAGTACCAGCAGCAGTATTCCCAGCAGCACCAAAGGATAAAATACCCGCAATCCCATGGCCCGGACGGCAGGAACCAGGCCGGAGGTTTCCTGTACCTCCACAGAGCACATGGCCTTTTGGGCACAGCGCCGCACGATAGCCACATCCCGATCCGACACCGTCAGACGGATAGTCAAATCGTCTATCCGCCGCAGTTGCCGAAAACCCACGCTATGGGCGGCAAGCCTAGTAAGGCAGTCCTCGGGACAGGCGCCTACAATGGTCAGCGTGACGGTACCCGTCAGTCCCAGCAACCGATGCCCCGTCATCGGATAAAGCTCACGCTGTCCAGCACACCGCTGATCAGCAGTTCCGATTTGGACATGGAGAGGATGCCCAGACCGCAGCCCTGGAGACGCACCGCACAATCCCGCATATCCACTATGATCTCCGTTTCTCCATACTGCCGGATCCCTTTATGCCCGCAGAGCAGGATCTGCCGGTACCCGGTAATCTCGATTTGTGAAGCGCCGATCACCTCCGAGGGCAACGCCATATGCTCTGCCGCCCGGTAGATCGGCTCTTTCGGACTTTTATTCATACTGTCACCCCGATTCCATTGTATGTGGAAAGAGCAAGTTCCAGCACTGCCACGCATATCTTTTTCTGAGGTGATCTGTATGAGTCGGGTATTGTCACGTCCCAAACTGCGGGATGGAATTTTCGGAGTCGGCCTTCTGCTGATGCTCTTCGCGTTGGTGCTGCTCCCCGCCCAATCCGTCGCCGCGGCCAGGGACGGCGTGGAGCTCTGTCTGAATGTGATCCTGCCGTCCCTGTTTCCCTTTTTCGTCCTCTCCACGCTGTGCGTGGAACTGGGGCTCATCAGCGGCATCGGCAATCTGCTGCAACGGTGGATGTATCCCCTGTTCCGTGTCAACGGCGCCTGTGCCGGGGCCTTTCTCCTGGGTATTGTGGGCGGATACCCCGTAGGCGCCCGGACCGCCATTGAACTCTATCAGTCAGGGCAGTGCAGCCGGAAGGAGGCCGAACGGCTACTGAGCTTCTGCAACAACTCGGGACCCGCCTTTATTCTGGGTGTGGTGGGCGCAGGCATCTTCTCCAGCAGTTCCGCCGGACTCTGGCTCTACGGCGCCCATGTAGCCGCCTCCATCCTGGTAGGGCTGATCTTCCGATTCTATGGCGGCAAAGAGTCCGACCGGCAGCCCAGCCGCAGCCATGAAATCAGGACGGTGGGTTTTGCGGAGGCCTTTACCGGCTCCGTCAAAAACGCATTTTCTGCCACGCTGAGCATCTGCGGCTTTGTGATCTTTTTCACTGTGCTGATCCGGCTCCTGTTCTACACCGGGATTATCTCCCTGTTTGCCGCCGTACTTACCTGGTTGCTTCGGGGCTTCGGGATGCAGCAGGCCTGGGCGGAAAGCCTGCTCACCGGTGCCATTGAAATGACCTCCGGCGTATGGAGTCTTCGGGATATGGCTGGAGCCATGGGCGACAGACTTTGTATGGCCGCCTTTATTCTAGGCTGGGCCGGTCTATCCGTCCACTGCCAGGTGCTCTCCTTTATCGGCAGCAGCGGCCTTTCCACCAAAACCTATTTCTTCGGCAAGCTGCTCCATGGTCTGATCTCCGCGGGACTGATCTACGGTGTCTCCCAATTGCTGGGCTGGGATGTGCCGGTGTCAGAGTATCTGGCCACCCAAGTCAGTACTTTGGCGGAACTGAATTTCCACCGCGCCCTTACCGTCTCCACTGCCACCGCAATGGTGGTCTGGCTGATTTTAACGGCAATTTCTATGGGAATCTTGTTAAAGTGCTATGGAAATCGTCAACAAAAACGTGTATAATGGTGTAGAATCCAATTTTCGTTCTTTATACACTCGAAAGCCAGGAGGCAAAATCATGCTATTCCGCAAACATATCGAGCCCCGCTGCTGCTATTGTCGTTTTTCCGCACCGGCCGAAACCGGCCAGTACATATGCAGCAAACGAGGCATTGTCCCCCAGGCACACAGCTGCCGAAAATTTCGGTATGCGCCGCTGCGCCGTGTGCCGCCGAAACCGCTTCATGTGGACTTCACCAAGTACGACGACCGGGACTACTCACTGTAAATTATCCCCGCAAAATGGAACAGGGCGTGCTGCAAGAGCTTCTCTGCAGCACGCCCTAGTTTTGTTTACACGGTGGGAAAGGCCGATTCCATTTACTGACACGCTGAAGGACCACATCAGCAGTTCCAGTTCAGTTTTGCCGGATCTTCCTCCTCCGGCACCGCCACAGCCTGGAGGCTATCATAAGCCTCTTGAAACTCTCGCAGTGCCAATGCTTCATAGGTCTCTTTTTCAGCCTGCAATCCCACCTGGGCATAGGCGGAAGCCGCTGCACCATAAAACAAGAATCCCAGCGCATTGGTGGGCGTTTGTATCGTCCCGCAGGCCGTTGCCACTGCCCGGGCAGCCGCCTGGATCATAGGTCTATCCTCCAGCCCTCGCGCTGTATCCACTGCGGCCTTCCAGCAGGGCTTTACCGCCTTCAGGCTCCTCTCTCCCGCCAGATACGCCCGGCAGGCTGTCACGGCGTCAGCCAGGCTGGTATCCTCCGGCAGCCCGGATTCACAGATGGGTAGATACCGCTGGGCTGCAAAGGAAACCGCCCAAGCAGCCAGCGTTTTCCTGCTCTGGGTCTCCATGAATGCCATGATTCTTTGGCAGACCTCTGAATCCGGCCGGCCCAGCATCTTTCTAGGTTTTGCCATAGGAATCCTCCTGTCGCATCCGGTTCATTCAGGGAACAGGCTCAATTGGCCCGGCTCCAGTTTGCGGAGATCCGTCAGCTCCTCTCGAAGCACAGGGAAAGCGCCTCTGGACACAAGGCCGCTGATTCCCGGATCCTCCGGCTCTGCCCCGCAGACATAAACGGGACTCCAACCAGCTTTCAAATTTTCCACCGTGCCGGACCAGGTGCCGCCAGACCCATAATCAGACTGGGCCACAAACACCTTCCGCCCCATTGCATGGATCAAGCGATTCCTAGAATGGGCTCTCTGGGCAGAAAAGGAAAGATCGCAGCCCTGCTCACTGATGAGCAGCAGCCGTCCTGCGGCCAGTTCCCGACGCAGCCGCTTCATTCTCCCCAGAAGGGAGTCCGCCAAAAACAGGACCGCCCTTCCACCTGCACCCATAGCACCGAAAAAGCCCTCTGTATCCGCTCCAGCTGCACCGCCGGACACATAGGTAAATCCCTGCTCCGCCGCTCGCTGCCCCAGGGTTCTGGCAAACGCCCTGCCTGGCGCTCTAAGCTTTCTGGATCCCACCAGCGAAACACATTCCGTGTCCAGCAGTTCCAGATTTCCAGCGCAAAAGAGCAGCATCGGCGCATTCTCCCCCAAGACCTGCCAAAGCCTTTTGGGATATTCAGGACTGATCCGCGTCAACGCTGTCACTTGCAATCGCTGCAGACTGCTCAAATACCGTTCCAGCTCCTGTTCCCGGCCCAATCGTTTGATTATCTGCTGGGCTGGCTCCGCCCCCAGGCCAAGCCGCATCAGCTCTGCCGCAGACACCTCTCCCTGGGGATTATCGTTTCCCGGGCCCAACGTCTCCAGCATTCGCTTCATTTCCTGATAATGCGCCGGTCCCAGGGGCTTCTCCGTTCCAAGGGGTGCAAACAGAAGCAGCATACATTTTTCCGCCGCTGTATAAAGTCTCATTTGTACTTCTTTTTGATCACAGGAGTTTTGACCTCCTGCTCCACCAGCTCGCCCTTTACCAGCTTCACCGGCGTCACCGTGAAGTGGGAATACTTTGCAATCTCATCCAGCTTGGCCTTATCCAGCAGGGACCCCAGCAGGCTGATGGCTACGCCCTTCTTTCTGGCCCGGCCGGTACGCCCGATGCGATGGATATAGTACTCGTTTTCCGCGGGGATGTCATAGTTCAGCACGCAGTCTACGTCGTCCACGTCGATGCCTCGGGAGGCCACATCCGTGGCCACCAGCACCCGGAGCTTCCCATCCCGGAACCGCTGCATGACCTTTTCCCGCTGACTCTGGCGGATATCCCCGTGGAGGCAGTCCACAGTATAGTCTCTTCCCCG
>CASEPH010000127.1 GCA_949289625.1 uncultured Clostridia bacterium
GCAAAGATTATTCAGGATTATGTGGACCTCATCCATGTGACCTCCGGCGTATATCAGGACCACGTCAACACCAAGGCCTTCTCCTCCATGTTCGACAAACACGGCTGCAACCTGGATCTGGCCGAAGCCATCAAGAAGCACGTCCATGTTCCCGTGGTGGCTGTGGGTGGCTTCAATGCTCCCGAGCAGATCGAAGAGGCGCTGGCCAAGGGACAGTGCGACTTTGTGGCCATGGGCCGGCAGCAGTTTGCCGACCCCGAATTCGTCAACAAGACCCTGACCGGCCGGGAGGACCAGATTGCTCCCTGTCTCCGTTGCTCCTGCTTCAATCCCCTCGCCTCCGATCCCGGCGCCCGTCCCATTCCTGAGCTCTGGCACTGCGCCGTCAATCCTTGGGGTCAGCGGGAACTGCGTTGGAGAAACGCCCCCAAGCCCAAGGGCAAGCGGAAGGTTCTGGTGATCGGCGGCGGCGTCTCCGGTATGTACGCAGCCCTGACTGCGGCAGAACGGGGTCATGACGTAACGCTGGTGGAAAAGGAGAACAAGCTGGGCGGACTGCTGTGGTTTACCGAAGTGGATACCGACAAGGAGTCTCTGCTGCGGTTCCGTGATAGCCTCATCGCCCGCTGCAAGTACAACGGCGTCCATATTATGCTCAATACCGAGGCCACCCGGGAGATGATCGCCTCCTTTGCCCCCGATGCAGTCATCTGCGCTGTTGGTTCCCATCCCTTTGTGCCCCCCATCCCCGGCGTGGAGAATGCGGAACATGCCGTGGAAGCTTACAAGGACATCGAAAAGCTCAAGGGCAAAAAGGTGGTCATCATTGGTGGCGGCGCCATTGGCTGCGAGTCCGGCTACTTCTTTGCCAGCGAATGCGGTGCCAAGGTACAGATTCTGGAGATGCGGGATGAGATGTGCAAGGACTCCTATCCCTCTCAGCGGGCTGCCCTGCTGCCCCGGATGGACAAGGCCGGCATGATCCTGGACTGCTCCGTCACCACCAAGGAGATTCTGCCCAACGGCGTCAAATTCCTGGACAAGGACGGTAAGGAACAGTTTGCTGAAGCAGATTACGTCTACTACTGCTGCGGCAACCGTTCCAACGACGATATTGTCAATTCCCTCAAGGGCGAGTGCCCCTGGTTTGTGGTCACTGGCGACGCCCTTCGTGCGAGAACCGTGAAGCAGGCCACTTACGAGGGCTTCTGCGCCGCCATGGATATTCTCTGATTATTGCACATACTTTGTTACCCATTTCCAACTTCCCATAGAAGCGCCAGCCCGGAAACCGTTGTTCGGTTTCCGGGCTGGTTCTTCTTATGCAATCCCGCAGCAGGTGCAAACCCACGCGATGAAATTGGTTGCAGCATCTCCCGTCCGTTCGGCCATGGTGTGTCCCTGCCCCCAGACCATTTCAAAGTCCACGTCCGATACCCCTTCGCAGGACTCCAGTGCCAACGCCAGATTCATCTCCACCGTTAACGCCGTATCTCCCTGGGTGATGCCGGAGTGGATCCGCCAGTGCTCCGCTACATTGGAACTGCCGCAGCCCTCGTAGTAATCCGTCAAGTAATACATGGGATTGTACATATTCTGTCTGGTGACCGAATCATTTCCCATGGCGTCCACGCTCTCCAGATATTCCTGGTAGGCTTCTACGTAAGCCGGATCCCAATCGGCATAGGCGCTATATTTCTCCTGGTTTTCCTCCAACAGTTCCGCCATGGCAACATCAAAGTGCAGCGCATCGTTGGCAGCATCTCCAAAGACATAATTCTCCGTCTGTCCCCTGGCCAGATCATCAAAGGCTCCCACGCTTTTGGTGGCATTCTTGACATGCTGCGCAAAGGCCTCCACACTGGTGATTGTGGCCGTATTGGTTTCGGCATCATATTCCACCCACTGTCCATCGGCGTTGAGAGACGCAATATAATCCTCAGGGGTTTCATAGGTCTCCGCTTCCGTGGTTTCATTGCCCATGGGTCCGGGCAGGCCTCCAGCAGGTGGTTCCATGGAAGGCCCTCCTCCCCCAAAACCGCCGTCCGCCATAAAGCTTCCGCCGGAGGTATAGGGGAACTCTGTGTCCGCCAGGAAGTTATTCAGCGAACGCTCAATCTCCGAAACCATATAGTCGTAGTAGCTGCCGGCAGCATAAACGCCCGTCTCCGTTTCGGTCAGCGTCAGGAGATTTCCCTCCCCGTCCTGAAGTCCCAGGTCGTTGATATATTCCCCATAGGCTGCCGCCAGATCCTGGGACAGTGCAGAGGTCCAGGTATCGGATGCCCGGGTCCCAGTGTCCATGTACTGTCCCATATTCCATTCATAGGCCTCGTCCGCATAATCCAGGGATGTAATAGGACACCAGCACATGGCCCCGCAGATGGCGTCGCTGATATAATTGCCGTCGGCGTCATACATGGCCGCACCGATAGAGGCCAGATAATCAAAGTAGAGCGTACTGTCACCGCTGGCCCCCAGTACTGCGCTCTGGGCTCCGCCGCCACTGTGACCAAAGGAGAAGATGCGATCTGTATCGCCAGGAATCAGCTCCTGATTGAACCGCAGGAACCGGACGGCCGCTTTCAGATCTACCACACCCCAGGGAGCACCGCCGTTGTAAGCCAGGGATCCATCCTGATTGTAGCCATTGTTCCGACCACGGCAGCCGGCGTAGACATAGATGAACCCAGCATCCAAATATTCTCCGATACCGCTGTAATAATATCCTGTGGGGGATGCCTGAGCGGAATATCCGGCTGTGTTCACCGGCATGACCATGGGCGCATTTTCCGCTGTGAAATTGCCTACTTCCGCTGTGGTATTCAGCGTGCAGGTATATGTGCCGTCCCCATTGTCCACAGCATCCAAATAATCTCCCGGAACATAGATCCCCAGCGTCTCATAGTCCAACGTCTCCGGCTCAGCACAGTATGCTACACCATATTGGTAGTATACATGGTTTTCTTCATCGTATTGCCAAGCTGTATTGTCAAAGGTCAGGGCTGCAAAATCCACGTCATAGGACGCCACGGCCTGCTGAAGGGCTTCCTCAGATACGCCTGCTTGTGTCTGCTCTTCCATAGCGGAAACCGCTTCCTCCACAGTGCTGATCTCTTCATCTACTTGAGAGGCTTCTTCCATGTCCGGTGTTTCTTCCGAAGCAGCCTCTTCCACCGCCGGCTCCGGCGACTGATTTTGTACGCTTTGCGTTTGTTCTTCTCCGCATCCTGCCAGTCCCAGGCACAGTGCCAGCAGCAATGCAAATAATCGTTTTGTTTTCATATTGTCGTGCCTCCTTTTACGGAGCCATTATATCAAATTGGAAATTATACACCAATTCTGATTGAGCCGAAACTCATTCCAAACTGGAATGATCTCCTGCTGTACGACAAAAAGCGGCGCAATTCTGCGCCGCTTTCCAATATTATTGATCCGTTTTGACCCACATGGCCCGGATGGCGTTGAGCACCGCCAACACCATCACACCCACATCGGCAAATATGGCCGTCCACATATTGGCCAGACCAAACGCACCCAGGAGCAGACAAAGGGCCTTGATTCCCAGGGCAAAGGCGATGTTTTCGTAGACGATCCCCATGCACTTTCGAGAAATGGCAATGGCCTGGGGGATTTTTCCCGGATTGTCGTCCATCAGTACCACATCCGCCGCCTCAATGGCTGCGTCGGACCCCATCGCCCCCATGGCGATGCCAATATCCGCCCGTGAGAGCACCGGAGCATCGTTGATCCCGTCCCCTACAAAGGCCACCTTCCCGCTGCCACCATAACGCTCCAGCAGTTCCTCCACCTTTTGCACTTTATCTCCCGGCAGCAGCTCGAAAAACACCTCGTCCATCTTCAGCACCGACGCCACCGCTTTCGCCGCCTTTTCCCGGTCTCCCGTCAGCATCACCAGCCGGTCCACACCGGAATCCCGCAGTTTTTGGAGCGCTTCTGCCGCGTTGGGCTTCAGTTCATCGGAAATTACGATATGCCCCGCGTAAGTACGGTCCAACGCCACATGTAAAATTGTGCCGGAACTGGAGCAGGACACATAGGGAACCCCTAGCCGCTCCATCAATCCGCCGTTACCCACGGCCACTTCCCTGCCGTCCACCAGGGCCACCACACCGTTGCCGCCAAACTCCCGTACCTCCTGGACTCGGCTCCGGTCCACCGGCTTCCCATAGGCTCGCAGTACGCTTTTTCCAATGGGATGGGAGGAGGCGCACTCCGCCATCGCCGCATACTCCAGCAGAACCGCCTGCTCCAGTGTATTGTGATGGACCCCCTCTACGGCAAAAGTCCCCTGGGTCAGGGTGCCGGTTTTGTCAAAAACCATGGTTTTGGTCTTGGACAGGGCCTCCAAATAGTTGGACCCTTTGATCAAAACACCGGCCTTTCCTGCGCCCCCCAGTCCCGCAAAAAAGCTCAGGGGAATGCTGATCACCAGCGCGCAGGGACAGCTGATCACTAGGAAGGTTAGAGCCCGATAGAGCCAGATATGCCACGAGCCATGATCCCCCAGCAGCATCTGTACAATGGGTGGCACCAGGGCCAACAGCAGCGCCGCACCGCACACCAGGGGCGTATACACCCGGGCAAACCGGGAGATAAACTGCTCCGACCTGGACTTTTTGGAACTGGCATTCTCCACCAGCTCCAGAATCTTTGCCACGGTAGATTCTTCATAGACCTTTGTGGTACGCATTTTCAACAGGCCCGTCATATTGATGCAGCCACTGATCAAATCGTCACCCGGCCCCACGTCCCGAGGAAGGCTCTCCCCGGTCAAGGCGCTGGTGTTGACCGAGGACATCCCCTCCAGCACCACGCCATCCATAGGGACCTTCTCCCCAGGTTGGATGACCAATATCTCTCCCAATGCCACCTGTTCTGGGTCCACTCGCTCCATCTGGTCCCCGCGCAGCACATTGGCATAGTCCGGACGTATGTCCATTAGCGCGCTAATATTCTTTCTGCTTTTCCCCACAGCGCAGCTTTGGAACAATTCCCCGATCTGGTAGAACAGCATCACCGCCACAGCTTCGTTATAATCTCCGCTTTTTTCATAAACCGCCAGCAGAATCGCTCCCAGGGTCGCCACAGCCATGAGAAAGTTCTCATCCAGTACTCTTCCATTCCGAAGCCCACGAAAGGCCTTCCGCAGGATATCATAACCAATGAGAAGATAGCAGCCCAGGAACAGCACCATGCGAGGTATGCCGGAAAGGGGCAAAAGATTGAGCGCCACCAGCATTCCTGCTGCCAGTATAATGCGCACCAGTACCCGCTTTTGTTTTCGGTTCATGCAATCCACCTCCTTTTTCCTGCTTTAATTTCTCCATCAAAGAAAGATCTCGCAGTCATCTTCCACCTTTTTGCAGTTCTTCCGCACCGCCTGCATCACCTTGGAGGGATCTTGATCCGGCAAAAAATCCACGGTCATCTTCTGGGTCATAAAATTGACCACCGCCTCCCGAACTCCCGGGGTCTTATTAGCTATCCGCTCCATCTCATTGGCGCAGTTGGCACAGTCTACTTCAATTCGATAAGTTTTTTTCACGGAAACCGCTCCCTTTCGTTTTAATAATTAAGTACTTGTTTAATTGTTATGGCCGTAGTATAATGGAAGCAACGCGTAAAGTCAATTCGGTTTCAAGGGATTCTTCCAAAAGGGCGAAACACATTTCTAAACGGGAGAATCCCTCCACCGAAAGGAGGACAAATCATGCAAATGCTTCCCCATCTTCACCCTGACAATCCCAAAGCCTCTCAGCTGCAACCGCTGTTGGAAAATACAGCGGATTTTCAGGTGGCCGCCGACCTGTTTAAGCAGCTTTCGGATTGCAGCCGGGTCCGGATTTTCTGGCTGCTGTGCCACTGCGAGGAGTGCGTGGTCAATCTGTCCGCCTTGGTGCATATGTCCCCGCCTGCTGTATCCCATCACCTACGGCAACTGAAGGCCAGCGGCCTGATCGTCAGCCACCGGGTGGGCAAAGAGGTCCATTATCGGGCTGCGGACACACCGCAGAGTCAACTGCTTCACCAGATGATCGAACTGACCATCGAAATCTCCTGTCCCAAATAGCATGGAGGCAAACCCATGAATCAACTTGATTACGAACAGGTCCGCAAGCTTTTGGCAGATGTCCCTGCCGGAGCCGTGCGTCAAACAACTTACAACCGTCAAGGGCAAGAAGTCGCATTCTGTTTGGATGTCTTTCCCGATCAAAAGGATGCCGCCGGTAAATCGGAGCTGTATGAGCTCTATCCCGGCGTTACCCTCAGCTTTTTCTCCTGTCTGGCCCAGCAGACCGCCTGCACCCATCCATCCCAACCGGAGATTTTGGAAATCCATTACTGCCGGAAGGGTCCTGCGGGATGGCGTATGCAGGATGGGTCCACCATCTACCTCTCTGCCGGAGACTGTTCCATCCACACAAGAAGGCTTTGTGCCGGCTGTCAGATCACCTTTCCCAACGGATACTACCAGGGGCTGTCCCTCACCGTGGATCTCCAATGCTTCCCTCAGCACCTGCCAGAACTGCTCCGGGAAGCGGGTATCACCGGAACAGAAGTGTACCAAAAATATTGTCAGGCCGGACCATTCACCACCATTTCTGGGGACAAACAAGCCACGTCCATTCTAGAGGGATTTTTTGACCTTCCCCCTGCCCTGTCGCTTGCCTATTACAAACTGAGGTTCCAAGAACTGTTGCTTTATCTTGATCGTGCCGACGGCTGCTTCCAGGAGCATCCGGTTCCCTACCGGCCGGATCAGATCGAGATTGCCCGGCAAATCCACGATCTGCTGACGGAGCATCTGGACCAGCGCATCACCATTGACGCCCTGTCCAGGCGGTTTTTGATGAACCCCTCCACCCTCAAGGCCCTGTTCAAGGCAGTCTACGGCAACTCCATCGCCAGGCATATCAAGGAACACCGGATGGAACGAGCTGCCTTGCTGCTGCGAGACACGTCCCTCAGCGTTGGACAGATTTCCGAAGCCGTGGGCTACGAGAGCCAAAGCAAATTTTCCGCAGAATTTCGAAAAACCTTTCAGACGCTTCCGTCGGAATACCGCCGGCTCCACGGATAGTCTTTTTGCTGCGCAAAAAGCCCTCCCCATGCGGTTCATGTATCCGCACAGGGAGGGCTTTTTCAATTAACCAAGAATCATTCTGTCGTTGCTGAAATCCTCACCGCCGGAAGCCTCGTTGAATTTCTCCAACAGATCCTCCACCGTAAGCTTTTCCTTATCCGCGCCGCTGATGTCCAGAATGATATTGCCGTCCTTCATCATAATCAGCCGGTTGCCGTGGGCAATGGCGTCCCGCATATTGTGGGTGATCATCAGGGTAGTCAAGTGATCCCGGGCAATGATCTTTTCCGTAGCCTCCAGCACCTTGGCAGCGGTCTTGGGGTCCAGGGCCGCTGTATGCTCATCCAGCAGTAGCAGCTTAGGCTTCACCAGGCTGGCCATCAGCAGGGTCAGTGCCTGACGCTGTCCGCCGGAGAGGAGACCCACCCGGCTGGTCAACCGATCCTCCAGGCCCAGATCCAGGATCTTCAGCAGTTCCTTATACCGTTCCCGTTCCGCCCGGGTGATACCCTTCCGGAGAGAACGCCGCTTTCCCCGTCGCATGGCCAGCGCCAGGTTTTCCTCAATCTGCATGGTGGCGGCTGTTCCGGTCATGGGGTCCTGAAAGACTCGGCCGATATACTGGGCCCGCTTGTGTTCGGACAGTCTGGTCACATCCACCCCATCGATGGTAATAGTACCGGAATCCACCGGAAATACACCGGCCACCGCGTTGAGCATGGTGGATTTACCGGCGCCGTTGCCGCCAATGACCGTACAGAAATCCCCGTCGTTCAGGTGGAGGGACAGGCCGTTCAGGGCCACCTTCTCATTGACGGTACCGGCGTTGAATACCTTGACAATATGGTCGATGTTAAGCATGAACGCCGTCCCCCTTTCCCTGCTTAGCTTTTCCGGGCAGGTACTTCTTTTTCCAGTAAGGCACCGCCAGGAACAGGGCCACCACAAGGGCCGTCAGCAACTTCAGGTCATCGGTAGACAGGCCCAGCCGCAGCACAAACTGAATTACAATATAGTAGATGATGGCGCCAAAAATCGAAGCCAGCAGCTTCAGGGCAAAATTGTGGAAGATCCGCTCAAAGATCACCTCGCCGATGATCACTGCCGCCAGGCCAATGACAATGGCACCACGGCCCATATTGATGTCCGAGAAGCCCTGATACTGGCTCAGCAGCGCCCCTGCCAAGGCCACCAGGCCGTTGGAGATCATCAGGCCCACCACCTTGGTCACATTGGTATTGATCCCCTGGGCCCGGGACATATTCTGATTGGAACCCGTGGCCCGCAGGGCACAGCCCACCTCGGTACCGAAGAACCAATAGAGCAGCGCAATAATGACCACGCAGAAAATCAGCAGCACAAAAATGGGATTGGTCAGGTTCATTTCCCGCACAAACCGGGAAGACACCACCAGATCATACTTATCCACACTGATGGGCAGGTTGGCTTTTCCGCCGCCGGTCCCCCAGCCCATGATCCGCAGATTGACAGAGTACAGGGCCAGCTGCGTCAGAATGCCCGCAAGAATGGGCGGGATTCCGCAGAAGGTATGGAACATACCCGTCACAAAACCGGCCAGCATGCCGGCAATCACGGCAATTACCAGCGCCACCCAGATATTGACCCCGTTGAGGGTCAGCAATACGCATACCGCACCGCCAGTGGCCAGGGACCCGTCCACCGTCAGATCCGCCACATCCAGGATCCGATAGGTGATGTACACACCAATGGCCATTACGCCCCAGATCATGCCCTGGGCTACCGCACCAGGCATGGATTTGAGGAGTGCCAACAGAAAATCCATAAGGACACCTCCATGCTCCTATTCTACATCCAAAAACAGGGTTTCCCCCCCTAAAAACGTGCAAAAGGCAGCGGAAAAAGGATGCCCTTTTTCCGCTGTCCAAAGCCCAATTACTCTTCGATGGCCTCATACCCGTCGGGAATCGTGATGCCCAGGGTATCGCAGTTGGCAGCGTTATATTTCTTGGTAACCGTAGCCGCGTATTCCACAGGCATGGTGGATACATCCGCACCGTTCACCAGAATCTCATAGGCCATTTCACCGGTGGCATAGCCAAGATCATAATAGCTGATGGACAGAGTAGCCACGCCACAGCCCTTGCAGATGCCTTCCTCACCGGCCACTACAGGGGTACCGGCAGGCAGGACCATATTGGCAATGGCCTCGGTGTTGGAGGCCGCCGTATTATCCGTGGGGATATAGATGACTTCCACGGATTCACAAGCAGACTGCGTTACAGAAGAAACATCGTTGGTATCGGTAAAAGCAAACCGCTGTACCTCGTAGCCCTCCTCCGTCAAATACTCCTCCATCACGTCGCACTGATACACGGAGTTGGGCTCTGCGGAGCAGTACAGCAGTCCCACCTTTTTGGCATCAGGGAACAGTTCCTTGATCATGGCAGCCTGCTGATCCAGGGGCGCCAGATCGGAAGTACCGGACACATTGGTTCCTACGGTACCGTTCCAGTCGCTGAGCTCCAGGGCCGTGGCATAGTCCGTCACAGAGGTGCCCAGCACAGGAACCTCGGAGGTGGCGGCAGCAGCAGCCTGCAGGGGCGCCGTGGCATTGGCCAAAATCAAGTCCGTACCATCGGAGAGGAAGCCGTTGATGATGGTGGAGCAGTTAGCGGAATCTCCGGAAGCGTTCTGCTCGTCAAAGGTGACGCTGTCTCCCAGCTTCTCCGTCAGCGCATCCTTGAAGCCCTGAGTCGCGGCATCCAAGGCCTCGTGCTGCACCAGCTGGCAAATGCCTACCTTGTAGGTGCCTTCCACCGTGGGCTCCGCCTGAGAGCCTTCCGCCGCTCCAGTGGTTTCCTCTGCCGCAGTGCTTTCGGTGGTCTGGGAGCTTGTTTCGGATTTCTCGCTGGCACTCTCAGACGTGCCGCAGGCCGTCATAGCAGTCAACATGGCAACTGCCGTCAGCAGCGCCAAAAGCTTTTTCAGTTTTTTCATGTTGTACCTCCAACCGGTCCCATTTCCCTGGGGAAAGGAGACACTTTAATACATTACACCAATGGATTATACAACACTTATTTTATTTGTCAACCGCTTTTCCCCGAAAAAGCTTCACTGTGCTGAAGTATTTTTCGCTCTTTTTATCGCTTTTTTTGTGCAGGATTCACAAGGGCATCTGAAGCGTTAGTGTCACCGGACAATGGTCGGAACCAAAAATCTCTGTTTCAATGGTGGCCTCCTCCACCTGTTCCCGGAGACGATCGGACAGGAGCCAATAGTCAATGCGCCATCCTGCGTTGTTCTTTCTGGCATTGAAGCGGTAGCTCCACCAGCTATAGCACCCTGTGGCATCGGGATAGAGATACCGGAAGGAATCCGTAAAGCCCGCCGCCAGCAGTTCAGAGAATTTGCCCCGTTCCTCATCGGAAAATCCTGCGTTGCCCCGGTTGGGACCGGGATTCTTCAGATCGATCTCATTGTGGGCCACATTCAGATCCCCACAGGCCAGCACCGGCTTTTCCTGGTCCAAATTTATCAAATATTGCCGGAAGGCGTCGTCCCAGGCCATCCGGTGGTCAATACGCTTGAGCCCATCCTGGGCGTTGGGGGTATAACAGGTGACCACAAAGCACTGGGGAAATTCCAAGGTAATAAGCCGCCCTTCATGATCCAGTTCCTCTACACCGATGCCATATCGCACAGAAAGTGGCTTCTGGCGGGTAAAGATGGCCGTACCGGAGTACCCCTTCTTTTCCGCATAGTTCCAATACTGCTCATAGCCCGGCAGCTCCAGTTCCACCTGTCCCTCCTGAAGCTTTGTCTCCTGAAGGCAGAAAACATCCGCCTCGGAGGCTGCGAAATAATCCATAAAGCCTTTGCCTAGGCAGGCACGAAGGCCGTTGACGTTCCACGAAACCAGTTTCATCTTATTGCTCCTTTTTGTCCTTATCTTCCTTGGCCGCCATCCATTTGGCCAGTGCATCCGCCATGGCAGTATTACCGCCGCCGGAATCCTGATTGGCCAGGTATTTCCGCACGTCCCGCTTGTTGGCCCCGGCGGAAGCACGGCGTTTTTTAAAGTCTGACAGCTTTTCCCGGTAACCGCAGACGCAGGCAAACATCTGCTTATCCCCTTCGCCCCGCAGTTCCATTTTTTTATGGCAGTTGGGGCAGCGGGCGTTGGTAACCTGGGTCAGACTCCGGCGGTATCCGCATTCCCGGTCTGGGCACACCAGCATTTCTCCCCGTTTTCCCTTGACCCGCAGCAGATACTTACCGCAGTCCGGGCATGGCGTTCTGGTCTGGTTGTCGTGCCGGTAGCTTGCATCGCTGGCCTTCACTTCGCTCACCAGCTTGGAGGCATAGTCCCGCATACCGGCCACAAACTCCCGGTCGCTGGCCTTCCCCTTGGCAATAGCAGACAGCCGATCCTCCCACCGGGCCGTCAGCTCTGCGGAACGCAGCTCCTCTGGCACCAGCTCGATCAGCTGGATTCCCTTGGAGGTGGGCACCAGTTCCTTTCCCCGGCGTTCCACATAGAAGGTGGAAAACAGCTTTTCAATAATATCCGCCCGGGTGGCCGGTGTCCCCAGTCCCGAGGTCTCCTCCAGGATCTTGGACAGGCTCTTGTCGCTGACCGTGGAGGCAGGATGCTCCATGGCAGACAGCAGCGTTGCCTCGGTATATCTGGCCGGCGGGGAGGTTTTTCCCGGCTTGAGAGCCATGGACTGGACCGACAGCTTTTGTCCGGCCTGCAGCTCCGGCAGGGCCTGATCCGCCTCCTCCTGTTCCTCCTCCAGGTCAAAGCTCTGATTGTAGGCCGCCTTCCAGCCCGTCTCCAGCACCCGCCGCCCCTTGGCGGTAAAGCTTTCGCCGCCGATGGTCAGGGTGAGCTTGACCTCTTCATACGCAAAGGGGGGCAGCAGCACCGCCAAGAAGCGCCGTACCACCAGGTCATAGATATTCCGCTCAGGCCCAGAGAGGGCATACAGTTCCGGCTGCTCCTCCGTAGGGATGATGGCATGGTGGTCGGTCACCTTGCTGTTGTTCACCAGATACCGGGTCTGGAGGGGCTTGTTTCGGTAGATCTCCTGGGCCAGCGGCTTATATTCGTCCACCATACAGCTGCGGATCCGCTCCGGCAGCGTAGGCACCACATCTTCGGAGATGTACCGGGAGTCCGTCCGGGGATACGTCAGCAGCTTGTGCCGCTCGTAGAGGGACTGCATCAGGGACAGGGTCTCCTTGGCGGAATAGGCGTATTTTTTGTTGGCGTCCCGCTGCAGCTCTGTCAGATCGTAGGCCGCCGGTGGAGGCGTCTGCTTTTTCGTCCGTTCCACCTTGGCGATGACAGCCGGCTGGCCCTGCATCTTCTGAAGCAGTTTCTCCGCCTGTTCCCGGTCAAAGGTATGGGCATTCCCCTTGGCATCCCGCCAGGTGGCGGTAAATCCCGGCAGCTTGGCCGTAATCCCCCAAAACTCCCGGGGGGTAAATTTCTTGATTTCTTTCTCCCGCCGGACGATCAGGGCCAAAGTTGGCGTCTGGACCCGGCCCGCGGACAGCTGGGCGTTATATTTGCAGGTCAGGGCCCGGGTCACATTAAGCCCTACCAGCCAATCCGCTTCGCTTCTGGCTTGGGCAGACAAAAACAGACTGTCATAATCCGACGCGGGCTTCAGGTTGGCAAAGCCGTCCCGGATGGCTTTATCGGTCTGAGAGGAGATCCACAGCCGACGGGTCTTACCCTTCCAGCCCGCCTTCTGCATGATCCACCGGGCCACCAGTTCCCCTTCCCGGCCGGCGTCCGTGGCGATGATCAGCTCAGACACATCGCTCCGCTTCATCAGCGACGACACCGCGTTATACTGCTTCCGGGATTCCGGGATCACCACCAACTTCATATTCTGGGGCAGCATGGGCAGATCCTGCATATCCCATTTTTCATATTTCTTATCATATACATCCGGGTCCGCCAGGGTCACCAAGTGGCCCAGGGCCCAGGTCACAATATACCGGTCTCCCTCCAGGCAGCCGTTTCCGCTCCGGGTGCATCCCAGCACCCGGGCTAGTTCCCGACCCACCGAGGGCTTTTCCGCCAGTACCAGTGTCTTTCCCATGGTAAAACCTCACTTTTTCAGATTGTACATAGTGTACCACAGGCCGCTCAAAAATGGAAGCCGCAGCGGCACATCTTTCAAAGGGTCATAATTCCCGCCGGTTCTCTCCGTTTTTTTGTGCAAAAGGGTCATTTATATTCCCATTTAAATCTGATATACTAAAGAAAATACGGAAAATGAGGTTCTTCCTATGTCCATTTCTCTTGGTACCTACACCGAAAGCTTTTCTGTCTCTTCTACGGATACGGATGCCGCTTACGAGTGCCGTCCCTCCGCCCTGTTCGTCTTTCTGCAAAAGGCCATCACGGCCCACTCCCGCATGGTGGGCACCAGCCGGGACGACGTGCTGGCCAAGTACAACTGCTACTGGATGATCCTGCGGACCTGGGTCCGGCTGAACCGGCCCATCATCTGGGGGGAAACCCTGCGGGTGGACGTGGTCATCCGGCACCCCCAGGGCAAGCGGCTCTATCGGGACTGTGATCTCTACATCGGCGAAGAACATGTGGGTGAGGCCACCACCTGCTGGGTCCTGGCCAACCGGAAGACCAAGCGCCCCATTGACCTGGAGAATCTGCCCGATTTTCCGGCAGAAAATCCTCCCGGCGCCAAGGATATCACCCTTTCCCGCATGGTCTTTCCCGACAATATGGAACTCCACGACCAGCGGAAGATCTATTACAGCGACACCGACATCAACGGCCACATGAACAACACCAAATACGTGGACCTGGCCTCGGACGCTGCGGAGCTGAATCTGCGGCCCCACGGGGTCTTTATGCAGGAGATCTCCATCTCCTATGTGAACGAATGCTTTGCCGGAGAGCAGCTGTCCCTTTACCGGGGCAAACAGGATGGCAAGCTGTTCATCCATGGTGTAGGTCAGGACGGCACCGACCGGTTCGACTGCTCCATACGCATGAGCTCCACCGAGGGGCTGTGATGGCCATTTAGGAGGTATCCTATGCAAGATTTGTCCATTTCC
>CASEPH010000128.1 GCA_949289625.1 uncultured Clostridia bacterium
CAGTATTGACGCAGGCTCTGACAGAGCGCTTCACATTCTTCACGGGAATTGGTAAAGATCAGGCATTTCTTGCCGCGAGTATGTTCAAAGATATAGCCAATGCCTGGATCAGCGGCCTTTGGCGCCGTATCGCTTGCTTCCTCTAATACCGGCGCCGCATCGATGAGCTGCCGGCCTTCATCGGCCTGCGGTCCGCTGTTGAAGAAATGCTCCATGGATAAGCGCCACACTTCCCGTCCGCCCTCGATGCGCGGGATGAGCGTCCTTCGCCCGCTGCCTGCGCCCAGGAAACGGCCGGCTTCCTCAGGATTGCCGATCGTCGCCGACAGTCCGATGCGCCTGGGCCGGCAATCCGCCAGCCTGCACATGCGCTCGATCAGGCAGAACGTCTGCATGCCCCGATCGCCCCGCAGCAGCGAATGGACCTCGTCGATGACGATGAAGCGCAGATCGCCAAACAGCGAAGGGATCTCCATATGCTTGTTGATCATCAGCGACTCCAGCGACTCCGGTGTGATCTGCAAGATGCCGGAAGGCTTGCGCAGCAGCCTGCGCTTTTGGGCGTGAGACACATCCCCATGCCAGCGCGTCACCTGGATCCCGGCTTCCTCGCACAGCTCGCTCAGCCGTCCGAACTGGTCGTTGATGAGCGCCTTCAAGGGAGCGATGTATAAGACGCCAACGCTGTGGGGCGGATCTTCATCCAACAAGGTCAGGATGGGAAAGAAGGCTGCTTCGGTCTTGCCGGAAGCGGTGGATGCCGTCAACAGCACATTGTCATCTGTATTGAATATCGCTTCCGCGGCGGCATTCTGCACGCTGCGCAGCGCCTGCCAGCCGCTTTGGTAGATGTAGTCCTGGATGAACGGCGCATAGCGCGTGAAGACATTCATATGGTGAACTCCGCAAAGGCCTGGTCTGCTTCATCGGAAACCGCCTCTGATCTCGCATAAGCGAAGTCTTCCGAATCCAGCAGATCATCCATGGTCCGGGCCGGATCCTGATATAACAGATCCAAAAGCTCGATGAAATCCCGGATCACCTCACGGGGCGTGATGTGCTGATCCGCGCCGATCCGTCCGTATTCCAGCTTGATGAAGCGGGCGAGATCCGTTGTGCTGAGCTTGCGCGTATAGCCATACAGACCGCCATGCATGTCTGCGAGCTTTTCGCACAGCACCAGCATCTCCTCCGGCTGCAGCGGCTCCAGATGGATGACCGGCGCCAGCAGATCCCTACTGCCCGGCTTGGAGAATTTGCCCTCAGCCAGACGGGAACGCAATGCCTCATAGCTGTATATGCCCCGGCGGCGGTCTTCGATGGCCTGCGGCGTCGAGCCCATGATGATGCCCAGATACTGCGCCTTGCCTTGCAAAGTGTCATTATACATGGTGAGCAGCTTCTCATAATTATACTGTCTGGTGATGGCATTGGGGATCTTGTAAAGATTGACGAGCTCATCGATCATGATCATCATGCCCGCATAGCCGGCATGACGGAAGAAGACGGCAAAGAGCTTCAGATAATCATACCAGTCATCATCCGTGATGAGGATATTGACCCCGAGCTCTTCCTTTGCTTCCCGCTTCAGCGCATATTCGCCGCGGAACCAGCGGACGACCTTCGCCTTCGTCTCATCATCGCCTTCCAGATACGCGTGGTAATAGCGTGAAAGCAGCCGTGCAAACTCAAAGCCATGCACCATTTCGCTGATGGCCGAGGTGACCGCATAGATTTTCTGATCCACGGCCTGCGTCAGCGCGGCATCGCCAGGCGTCAGCCCTGTTTCGCGCACAGCTTCGCTCTGCACACCGCTGATCCAGCGATCCAGCACGAGCGTCAGGGCGCCGCCTTCCGGCCTCGTCTTCGTCGACAGATTGCTGATCAGTTCCCGATAGGTCGCCAGGCCCTGTCCTCTGCTTCCCTGCAGACGGCGCTCCGGCGAAAGATCGGCGTCAGCGACGATGAAGCCGCGGTCCATGACATAGTTGCGGATCGTCTGGATCAGAAAGCTCTTTCCTGACCCATAACGGCCGACGATGAAGCGGAATGACGCGCCGCCCTCCGCGATGATATCCACATCGTGAAGCAATGCTTCGATCTCATTTTTCCTGCCCACCGCGATATACGGCAGACCGATGCGGGGAACGACTCCGCCCTTCAGTGAATTCAGGATCGTCTGCGCGATCCGTCTGGGCACTTTGCGTTCATTCTTATTCATCCTTATTGCCTCCCAACATTTGCAAGATCTCCTCCTGGTAGTCTTCCACGGCCAGCAGCACGTCTCCGTCGCAGTCGAGGACATTGTCCCCGAACACATCGAACAAAGCCTCATTGATCGTATCGGCCACCACTGCGGGCATCAGATGGTTTGCCTTGATCAGCGCCGCAGGCGGATCGCCATGAGCCAGCATCCGCAGGATCTGCGTATGCAGCACATCCAGGCCCTCGACCGTATCCGGCTGCGTTTCCGACGCCGCAGTGTCCGCAGCCGCGATCTCTTCCTCTTCCAGCTCCTCTTCGATCAACAGACTGTCCCTGGTCTGCATTGCGTCCAAGCGGATCTGTTCCAGCTCAGAGAGATCGATCGTGACTGCCGGCCGGGACGCCTGCCGCCAAGCATGGATGGCCGCCTGTGCCAAAGGCGTTGCCCATGCTTCATCCGCTTTCTGACGCAGATAATGATTGGTCTTCAGCTCACGGCGGAACAGACGGTCCGCCTCGTGCAGGAGCGCCTGCAGCCGGCGCTGATCGAAATACAGGTGGTCATAACGCTTTTCATACCAGACACCATTGCGGCAATGAAACGAACGACATGCATCCCAGACCACATCTGCGTCCGGATGCCGCTGTTCTTCCCAATAGACCGCGTTAGCCAGCGGATGCCACAAAAACGTCTTCTGCTCACCGAAGCATGCGGTGAACATGTCCTTTCCTTCGATCACGCTGGTCTTCGCCGCATGGCGCCAGAGTTCCGCGAACAGCCGCTGTCCCTGTTCCCGCGCTTTCGTGATGACCGGTGAGCTCTCCAGCTTCTTTCCCCCAAAGACACAGAGCGCAGAAAAGATCTCCTCATCCGCAGCCTCTTCAGGATGGCGCAATGCCGCAAGGGCGTCATCTTTAGCCATGAGCGAAGGATCCATGTACTGACGGGCCAGTGCCGAAGAGACGCCGTGCAGCACTGCATGCCCCATCATCCAGCGATGCAGGTTGCTGCGCATCTTCTGATCACCGATGCCGGAATCAAGGAAACCGACCTCAAATTCCCGCATCTTCCTCAGCGTTTCTTCCGGTGAACGAACGCCGATGCCATTGAGCAGCTCATAGACATACAAATACGCAAACGACGTCGTGATCGGATGAAACACCCCTTTGCGCACCTGTGTCCGCCAGGTAAAATAGCCGCGCAGCTGTCGGACATTCAAGTCATGATAAGTCGGAAAATACCGGCGGAACGCGCCGGTCCATGGCACATCGTCCTCATACTCTTCCATCCATTTGCCTTGCCGGTAAAAGTTGCGGCACTTCTGGGAAAAAGAGCCGCCCTCATATTCATACAGATCGAGCATCGCTTCGATCTTTTCCGGGATATCCACGCTGCTCTGCCTGCCGACAAAAGCCGGCATGACAGGCTCGATGACCATCGTTTTTCTTGGCGCATTGTCCAGCACGATGGTGCAGCCTTGCCATCCATCCCCGCGCAATGCCCGCTCAAAGAGCCGGAAGACGACATCCGGATCAGTGCGATCATCAAAGGCAACGCCTACCCACCTCGGTCCTCTCATATGGAAAGGCAGCGAGAGGAAGGACAGTGGCAGCTCAGCGAGCACCTCGCGCCCGCATTTGATGTCACAGCGCTGGATCTCGCTGCCGCTCTCCCCATCCCACTGCCGCATCAGCAGAGCCGCCCATTTTCCTGTCTTTGGATCTGCCAGCACGGACAGACCAGGCAGTTCAGGCCACTTGTGCTGTTCCTGGATCTGATATTTTTCCTTGGCATATGCCGTCAGCTCTGACAGTTCCAAAGCGTCACCTCCCTGCTCATCAAAAGAAAGGCCCTCCATTCGGGCATGTTCACGGTCGTTTGTGTTCTCAATTCAGGCATAGTATAATTCCCTTACCTGCATACGTCAAGGAGAAATCAGGTGAGCTAAATGACATCATTTTCATTGCAACACAAAACAGTGCGTGTATGGCCTGGCACGGCGCAAGCGTGTCCCATCATCTATTTCCACGCGTTTGAAGAGATCAGCGAACAACTGCTTCAACAGCTGAGCGCCGCGCACTGTCCGCAAGCCACGCTGGTCATCATCAGCGATCTGGACTGGAACCGCGATATGGTCCCCTGGAACATCCCGCAAAGCGATGCCTTCCATGGCGGCGCCGATGCTTATCTGCGGCTGCTCATTTCCCGCATCATCCCCGAAGCAGAGAAGACCCTCAGCACAAGACCGCTTTGGCGCGGCATCGCCGGCTATTCCCTGGCCGGACTGTTTGCTCTCTACGCCCTGTATCAAAGCGACGCGTTCAGCCGCGCCGCCAGCATATCCGGCTCCCTGTGGTTTCCCGGCATCAAAGAATACTGCCTGTCCCACGAACCGAGACGCACACCGAACCATCTGTATTTCTCATTAGGCCGCAAAGAGCACAGGACGAGAAACCAGATGATCCGCTGTGTCCGGGAAAATACCGAAGCGATCGTCGATCATGCCCGTAAACAGGGAATCGACATCACATTCCAGCTGAATCCCGGCAGCCATTACACCGATGTCATCAAACGCTGCGCCGATGGCATCCAGTGGCTGCTGGAAAGATGACAAAAGCCGTCTGTGTAGTTACGGATTTCTTTATTTATCTTGACCCCCAAATGAAAAGCACCTCCTTTTGGGCATAAAAAAATCGCCACCTGCAGTCAAGTGACGATTTTCATTCTTTATATTCTGTTGTCAGCGGATGAGCCATCCGTAATCCTGCCTGCAATCCACCACATAATCCGCATAGACGGTATCATCTATGATTTGAAAGATTATCATATAGCGTTTTTCAAACAAGATAAATCGGTAGGCATGTTTAGGGATATATTCCCCTGAAAGCCACGGGCATCTCTGGGGCATTGTTTCCAGTGAGTTTGCCGCCTTTTCAAATTCCACGGTCAGCTTTTCCGCTGCTTCTGGACTGACCTGCGCCAAAAAAGCGGCATGGAAAACAAGCATCTGCGTCGCCTGCTCTGATACAATGACACGGTATTTACTCTGATTTTCCACGACCCGTCGCCTCCTTGATTGCGCTGCGCATCATGGCTGCGACTTCATCGACAGAATAACCTTTGCTTCCGTGCATCCTGTCCTCCTCAACCGCAAGCAGTTCCTCACGGAGTTTCAACATCTTCTCCCTGCGGTTAAAGGTTTCAATATCCATAACGACTAAATCTCCCTCGCCATTCTTGGTAAGGAAAACCGGCTCTGCTGTCTTTCTGCACATTTCAGCAATCTCGTTGTAATTCTGACGGATTGCTGCGGATGGACGAATATTCATAGCCACACCTTCCATTTATTTTTGGTAGTAGTATTTTAATCATATTATACTCATTTTATGCTATCGAGTCAATATACGCAGAAAAATATACAATTACAAGCCCATCATTTCTCGGACAACACGGTCTGCCATTTTGACCGCTCCGACTAAGACGAGCATGTTAAATACCAACTCCCGTTGTCTCTGGTCTGCTGTTTATTGCAACATCACATGCGACTTCATCTCCCCAAGTGTCCCATCCGTCGGCTTTCTCACGGGCAAACAGCTCCAACCGTGGCAGTTCCCCCATAAGCTCGACGATTTTTTTTCTGGCTTCACTGGGTTTCTGGCTGTGCTGACACACTACATTGTTGTCATTCAGCCTATTGAAACACCTTAATAAGGGTGACCGCCGTGCGGCGCAAATTGCAGTTTGATTAGCAAATTCAAAAAAATCTTGCTAATCAAATATTTCTATAAGTTCAACTTTTCTCGGAAAATAGAAAACGCCGAAAACCTTGAAAAATCAATGCTTTCGGCGGAGTTTTTGGCGTCGCTAAGAGGATTTGAACCTCCGACCTACCGCTTAGGAGGCGGTCGCTCTATCCAACTGAGCTATAGCGACATTTTCATGCTAAATGATTATAGCATCTTCTTGAAATAAAATCAACAAATATTTTACGTGTTGGCGGCGTTTTGCCCGCGCCGTTTTGCCCGCGTTTTGCCCGCGGCATGCCCCGCGCGTTTCGCGGAGCATGCCGCAGTCCCTTGTAATTCCCGGATTTATAGAATATACTGTATGTACTATAGATTTATATTGGAGGACGGCAGGAGCATGCGCGTGACTGAAAAGTTGACAAGGCCGCTGACTGAGGCGAAATATCTGAATGCGGATAATGCTGACCGGTATCGAAGTATTATGCGCATTTTTTATGACAATTACGAGAAACTGCGCTACTGGATGTACCAGGAAGACGTGTACGCGGAAATGACGGCGGATCCGTATTTTGCCGATTATCGGATGGAGCAGTGTCAGCAGGATCTGGCGATGCTGACCGAATGGAAAAATCTGAATACGATACAGGATACCCGCAGAGTGTCATCGATCGAGGAGTTCAAAAATAAGAAATTCCGGTACCAGATGTCGGAGTACAGCGTAGAGATTGAGCGCCTTGTCATCCGCCTGGAAAATCTGTTCGTAGAGGGCGCTTCTCTGGAACCGACCCTGCTGGAACGGATCCGGCTGAATGTGGAACGGTTTCCCGAGATGGAGGGAGAAACGCCGGATAAAGTGTACGCATGGTGGAATGACCTGAACAATGACTTTATCCGCCTGAACCAGAATTATCAGGACTACATCCGCGATCTGAACAGCGTAAAGGCTGAGGAAATGATGCGGACAAAGGAATTTCTCCTGTTTAAGGACAAGCTGGTAGAGTATCTGCGTAGCTTTATCAAGGGACTGCAGAGAAACGTGGGTGTGATCGAGGAGACGCTTAAGAGTCTGGGACCGGAGCTTCTGCGGGATGTGCTTGGCAGGGTTGACGATTATGAAATGTCCATCCCACGGATGGACGTGGAAGTATCCAGGGAAATGATCGAAGAAAAGACAAGAGGGCGGTTTGACAGCATCCGAAACTGGTTTGTGGCAAAAGACGGCCAGGAAAATGAGGCGGGCCGGCTGTTTGACGCCACCAATGAGATCATACGGAGGATCACCCGGTACGCCGCCCAGCTCAGCGAGAAGAACGGGATGGGGGCCAACCGGCGGGAGGAGTACCGGAAGGCAGCGGAGATTTTCCTGCGGTGCAGGGACATCGATGAGGCGCATCGGATGTCAGCGATGGTGTTCGGCCTGGAACGGCCGCTCCACTTGAAAATGGAAGCGGAGCGAGCGACCGACAGCATGAATCAGGGAGTCTATGAAGAGCCGTCGGCAGAGCTGATCCTCAAGCCCCGTGTGAGGACATACAGGGAGAAGTCTTCCCGCACCGCTATCCGTGATTCGGCGAGGGAAAAAGCGCAGGCAAGGCAGCAGGCGCTGGAACAGATGCGGAAGGACTGGGGGCGCCTGAAAGAGCTGGAAAAAGATGGAAGGATCGACTTTGCCGGACTTCCGCTGATCGAGCCGAGAGTTCGGGAGATCCTTCTGAAATGGCTGTCCGACGCGCTGGAAGACGGGGACTATGCCGCCCGGACAGAGGACGGCAGGAATTTTATGCTGGATATGACGCATGCGGATGAACGGTGCGTGGTGCACTGTGAGGACGGAAACTTTACCATGCCGAAAATCAGTATTGTGTTTCGGGAAGGAGTGACGGAAGTAGGATGAGAGAGATGGAAGTTCTGCTTGACAGGCGGTGGGTCCTGAAGTCGGAGGACCGGGAACTGTACTATCAGATCCGGGATCGTATTGGAGAGATCCGCAAATTTGCAACGGAGAAGATGGGATGCCAGGTGATCGAGAATGCGCTGCTTGTAAAGATGGAAAAGATTCCTGCCCTGCCGGAGACCTGTATGGGGATCCGGGAATTTACGTCAAAAGAAGAATACGCCTTCTTCTGCATTCTCCTGATGTTCCTGGAAGACAGGGATCCGCAGGAGCAGTTCATTCTATCCCAGCTTACCGAATATATCGCGGCCAATATGCCGGGCGGAGGTGTAGACTGGACCTTGTACGCGAGCAGGAGACGGCTGATCAGGGTGCTGCGGTATGCGGTGGGGCAGGGCATCCTTCGGGTGACGGACGGCAGCGACGACGCGTTTATGGATCAGGAGACCGGGGAGGTGCTCTATGAAAATACCGGCGCTTCCAGATATTTTATGCGAAACTTCAGCCGGGATATCATGTCCTATACCCGGCCGGAGGAATTTCGGGAAAGCGACTGGTTTGCGATGGATGAGGACAGGGGCATTGCCAGGCGGCACCGAGTGTACAAGAGACTCCTTTTTTCCGTGGGAATGTACCGGGATGAGGGGGCGGACGAGGACTTTGAGTATCTGAAATATTACGGCCGGAGACTGGCGGACGATCTGGAGCAGAATTTCCGGTGCCAGCTTCACATCCACCGGGGCAGCGCATTCTTTATGCAGGGGGAGGACTGCAGGATCGGGGAGACATTCCCGGAAAACACAGGGCTGTCGGATATCCTGCTCCTGTGCTGTACGGAAATCCGCGGGCGTGTGGAGAGCGGCGCCTGGCGCCCGCTGAAAGACGACACGATCCGGGTGACCCTTGTGGAATTTGAGCAGATGCTGCGGCAGGTCAGGGAAAGATACAGATACGGATTTATCAAGGGATACCGGGAGATGCCGGAGGGAGAATTTCTCCGCGAAGTACAAAGCGAGATGGAGCGCTGGACGCTGATCCGCCGGAATGTCCGGGAGCAGGCGGTCATCATCTGCCCGTCGGCAGGGAAGCTGACCGGCCGTTTCCCGGAAGATTTTATGGATAAGATGAAAAAGGAAGAACAGGGAGGGGCAGAGGAATGAACAGCAGATGGCAGGCGAGCAGGATCGGACTGATCAATTTCTGGTATTATGACGAGCAGGAATTCTCCTTCTTAAAGGGACGCATGCTCCTGAGAGGCTCCAACGGGTCGGGAAAATCCGTTACCATGCAGAGTGTGATCCCGCTTCTGCTGGACGGGAACATGAGCCCCGAGCGTCTCGATCCGTTCGGCTCCCGGGACCGGAAGATGAGCAGCTACCTGCTGGAGGAGGACGACGGCAGAGAGGAGCGGACCGGATATCTGTTTCTGGAATTTAAGAGGCAGGAGAGCGATATCTGGCTGACAGTGGGGATGGGGATCCGTGCCCGCCGGGGGAAGCCGCTGGATAAATGGTACTTCAGCCTGACGGACGGCAGAAGAGTGGGGAAGGATTTCTTCCTGTATAAAGAGATGGGCGAGAAGCTGACACTCTCCAAAAAGGAGCTGGAGAACCGGATTGCGGGAGGCGGCCAGGTGTTTGACCGGCAGGCCGACTATATGGAGTATGTGAACCGTCAGATCTTCGGCTTTGAGACAGTGGAGGAATATAAGGAGATGATCGACCTGCTGATCCAGCTTCGGACGCCGAAGCTGTCAAAGGACTTCAAGCCTTCCGTAGTCAATGATATCCTGAGCGACTCTCTCCAGCCCCTGTCCGATGAGGACTTAAGGCCTATGTCCGAGGCGATCGAGAACATGGATGCCATGAACATGAACCTGAAGGCAAGAGAGGCCGGGTATCAGGCGGCGGGGAAGATCCAGAGAGTGCTGGACCGCTATAGCCGGCTGACTCTTTTTGAGAAGGCGGACCGGTGCTGCGACAACCAGAAGAAGCTTGCGGGTCTGGAGAAGGAAGAGCGGCTCAGGGACGAAGAGGCTCAGCGCCGTGAGAAAAGAGTCCTGGAACTGGAACAGGAAAAAGCGGATCTGGACGCCCGCAGGGACGCCATGGAGAAGGAGCGGGATTCCTTGAGCAGAAGCGACGCGGTCAGCTTAAAGAGCCGCGAGATGGACCTGGCGTCCCGGATCCGGCAAAGGGAAACAATCCTGGCTGATAAAAAGCGTCAGATGGACGCGAAACAGGAACAGTATGTGGAGATTGAGGACAGGCGGAAAAAGGAAGAAGACCGGGCGTATGAGAAAGAGCGCGCTCTGGATCGTATGCTGGAGGACATGCAGGCGGACGCGGAAGAAATGGCCTTTGAGGAGTTCACATTTTTCCGCGATGAGCTGAAGGAAAATTTCCGGCAGCCATTTGTCTGGGACGCCCACGAGGCCCAGTTCCTGAAAGTACAGTCCGATATCAGCCGGGGAACAGAGCTTCTGCAAAAGGCCAATGAGCGCCAGAGGGAAGCAGACGGACTGCTGAAGAAGCGGGAGCAGAGGCTGCGGGAAGCGGACGCGGCAAGGCGCAGGGAAGGGGAGCTGGAGGCAGTGCTTATCCAGGTGGAAAATGAATGGAAAGAGGCGCTGTACGGCTGGAACGGCCGGAATACGGAGCTGCGGTTTTCCCCGGAGCGCATGAAGGAGCTGGCCCGCTTTGCGGATGAATACAAGGAGACGTCAGATTTCGCCAGCGTGAGGCAGATCGCCGCGGATCTCTGGATCGAGAGAAAAGGCAGTCTGAGCGGGGAACTGGGGAAAAAGCGGGAGGAGAAAAGAGCGCTTGAAGAGGCTCACAGGGAGATATCGGAAGAGCTGGAGCAGTGGGAGAACAGCCGCGAGCCGGAGCCGCCCCGCAGTGAAGCTGTCAGGAAAAACCGGGAGAGACTGCGGCAAAAGGGAATCCCTTATCAGGAATTCTACAAGGTAGTGGAGTTTGGCGCGCAGCTGGCCGGGGACGACGCGGCCTGCGGGCGTCTGGAAGAAGCCCTCCTTGAGATGGGGATACTGGACGCGCTTGTCATTGAAGAAGCGTACCGGGATCAGGTCCTGTCGGCGGACCCCGGCTGCGCGGACCGGTATCTTTTCGTGCAGGCCGGCCATGCAAAGCAGAGTCTTCTGGATGTGCTGGACCTGAACGAGTCGGTCAATGATATCTTCTTTAACCAGAGGATCACCGGGATCCTGTCCAATATTGCCTTTGAGGAGAAAGAGACTGCAAAAGGGACTTCCGCGACTGCCGTATACCCTGACGGTTCCTATCGGATCGGCGCGGTCAGCGGAACAGTGACCGGGGAACATGAAGCGGGATTTATCGGCGTGCAGGCGAGGGAGAGGCTGCGCCAGGCAAAGCTCACAGCTTGCCGGGAGATGCTGGCGGAGAATGAAAAGAGCCGGGAACTTTTGAGACAGGAAATCACAGTCCTTGAACAGCGCATACAAAGGCTGAGGGAAGAGTATGAGGCACTCCCCCCGGATACGGATATGCGGGAGGCTTTCCGGATGCTGTCCAATGCCAGACAGATGACGGCGCGCATGACAGAGGAGTGCGGGAAACTGGAGCAGGAGCTTCTGGAGGTCAGCAGTGCGCTGAAAGAACTGAATCGGCAGGCGGCGGAGATCGCCCGGAAGCTTTATTTGCCCTGCAGCTATGAGACATTCCGCAGGGCGGATGAGGCGGCCTCAGACTACCGACAGCAGTTTTACCAGGTCCGGTCCGGCCACGAGCTCTTCCTCCAGCTCTGCACCCATATGGAGGAACTGAAAGAGAGGCTGGAACTTCTGGACCAGGAGCTGGATCAGATCCGCTATGAGGCTGGGAGCACGGCGCGTGAACTGAACAAGGAACAGGAAGAGCACAAGTCTGTGGTCCGGCAGCTTGAGCTTACGGATTATGAGCAGATCCGCAGAAAGCTGGACGAATGTATGGAATGGCTGAAGAACTATCCGGAGCGTCTGCAGGCATGTGTGGCTGAAAAAACGCAGAATGAAGAGCGGATCCGCGCGCTGCGGGATCAGTCCATGCAGGATGAAGAACGGATCAGGGAACTCCGGCGAAGGGCAGAGTACCTGGAACAGTGCTTTACAGCCGAGCTGGAGCTTGGCTACGCGCAGCCGGAGGGATTGGAAGGCGGGGAAAAGCAGGCTGTATATGAAACCGCCGGGAAGGTCAGGGATCTGCTTGCGCCGGAGTGCGCGGAACTGGAGAAAGAACAGATCATCCGCAATCTGAACCAGGTTTATTTTGAAAACCGCGGTTTCCTGACAGACTATCAGATCATGCAGACAGAACTGTTCGAAGAGATGGATCAGCTTGCGAAGCCCGGCGATCCGCCGGCAAGACGCCTGGATATCGCGGCCAGGTATCAGGGCGTGCGCATCCCCTTCGGAAAGCTGCTTCTCCATCTGGAAGAGGAGATCGCGGAGCTGAAAGACCTGATCAAGGCGGGGGACAGGGAGCTCTTTGAAGATATCCTTGCCAACACGGTGAGCCGGAAGATCCGCGGCAGGATCAACAGTTCCAATGCGTGGGTGGATAAGATGAACTCCCTGATGGGAGCCATGAATACATCCAGCGGACTGAAACTGAATCTGCGGTGGCGCAGCCGGACCGCGGAGACGGAAGACCAGCTGGACACCAAGGAGCTGGTGGAGCTTCTGAAGAAGGATTACCGCCTGATGAGGGAAGAAGAGGCGGCAAAGCTCTCGGCGCATTTCCGCTCCAAGGTGGAGGAGGCCAGGCGGCACGCCAAAGACAGCGGCGGCATGATCTCGTTTTATCAGGTCATGAAAGAGACGCTGGACTATCGGAAATGGTTCGAGTTCCAACTGTTCTTCCAGAAGGGCGGCGAGCGGACAAAAGAGCTGACCAACAGCGTGTTCGGGACCTTCAGCGGCGGAGAAAAGGCTATGGCCATGTACGTGCCGCTTTTCTCGGCCGTGGTCGCCAAGTACCAGGGCGGCCGGCCGGACGCGCCGCGGCTGATCTCCCTAGACGAGGCGTTTGCGGGTGTGGACAGCCGGAATATCCGGGATATGTTCCGGTTGATGACAGAATTTCAATTCGACTTTATCATCAACTCCCAGGTACTCTGGGGAGACTGCGACACGCTGGATGCGCTGGCGATCTATCAGCTGCTGC
Source organism: uncultured Clostridia bacterium (assembly GCA_949289625.1). The sequence continues at coordinate 13,030 of CASEPH010000128.1, forward strand.
GCCCGGAAAACGCAAAGTTCGTAACTGTGATGCCCTATCTCTGGAACGGCCGCTCGAGGGTGATGCTGGAGGATGAACGGGAAATGGAAGAGAAGGCAAAGCTATATGACAGATCATGAAATCCGTGAAGAATGTTTAAACTATTTCCGGGAGCGCCCGGCCCTGGGAAGTCTCTTAAAAGGCTTCCGGGAGAAATACCTCTCCTACGGAAGATTCGCCGGGACGGTCACGCTCAGGAACCTGAAAGACAGGGACCGGGAGGAGCTGGAGGGATTTCTCCGGAGCAATTATCACGGAAAGCGGTCCGCTTCCGTCTCGGCGGAGAGATTTGAAAAGGCGCTGGCGGACAGCCGCTTCGCGGGGATCAGCGGAAAAGAGGTGCTGGAGCTCTATTTTCAGGAAACATTGGAGGGAAAGAAAGAGCAGAGACTAAGGGAAGAAGAACAGTGGGCGCAGCTCCTTGAAAGAGAGAGGGCCAAAGCTGACGGGATCGCGGCAGAGTGGCTCGCGGAACTGGCAGACAGCGGGTTTTCTTCCTATTTAAAAAAGAGATACAGGGAAGAGGGACAGGACTTCAGGGAGGCGGAGCGCCTGCTGGGGCTGGGGGCGCGGATACTGTCCGGCCTGCCGGCGGGGCAAAGGGGCAGGAAACCGGTCTATCTGGCTGTCTTTGCCTCGGAGATAACGGGAAATCCCCACGCCTTTGACGATGGGACGAAAGACGGCAGATACCTGGAACTGCTGGTGGAGTGGTATGTGAAAAGGCACGGGAAACAGTGCCGGCAGAGCGGGAGTTTTCCGGCTCTGAGAAGGCAGGACCTCTACCTGCGGGCCGGCCTCCTGCGGGATGACGTGTCAAACTACGCGCTGGCGGCAGGTATCCGTGCGGTGGGGAGCGGCGGGCGGCTCCATGCGGGCATGGAGGGCTTTTTCGCAGAGAGGCAGCCGGTCCAGATCCCCCTGTCCGTGATCGCAGGCTGGCAGTCCGCCTTCTGCCCGGGAGGAAGGATCTATATTGTGGAAAATCCGTCTGTCTATGCGGTGCTCTGTGAAAAGTGGCAGCAGGACCGCGGCCTGATGTGCACGAACGGGCAGCCCAGGCTCAGCTCGCTTTTGCTCCTGGAACTTCTGGCGGCGGCAGGGACAGAAGTCTGGTATGCCGGGGATCTTGATCCCGAGGGACTGATGATCGCCCAGAGGCTGAGACAGTATTATCCCGGACCATTTCATTACTGGCATATGTCGCCGGAGGACTACAGGAGATGTATGTCGGGAAAGGACATATCCGAACGGCGGCTGAAAATGCTGGAAAAGATCACCGACGCCGGCCTGAAAGACACAGCGTCGGCGGTGAAAGCGGAGAAAAAGGCCGGATACCAGGAAAATATGGTGCAGGTGTATCTGAGTGACTGTGCGGGAAATACGGCAGAAAAAGGCTCAGAAAAAGTTTCCGCCAGGGGGGCGATATATTGATTGCCGTTCAGCGGTAAACATGGTATATTATTACTAAGTGTTGTAATTTTTACACAAAAAAATCAAAAAGCAAGTAGTAGGAGTGGTAAAAATGTATCAGGAAGATTACAAGCGTTGGCTGGAAGCGGACCTGGAGGATGCAGATCTTCATCCCGAGCTGGCCCGGATCGAGGGAAATGACGAGGAGATAAAGGAGCGCTTTGCAGTGGCGCTGAAATTCGGCACAGCCGGACTCAGAGGCGTGCTGGGAGCGGGGACGAACCGCATGAACATCTATGTGGTGCGGCAGGCTACACAGGGGCTTGCAAACTGGGTGAAGACGCAGGGAGGCACACAGACTGTTGCCATCAGCTACGACAGCCGCATCAAGAGCGACGTGTTCGCGAAAAACGCGGCCGGCGTTCTGGCCGCAAACGGCATCAAGGTGCGAATCTACGACGCGCTCATGCCTGTGCCGGCGCTCTCCTTTGCGACCCGCTACTATCACTGCAATGCGGGTGTCATGGTGACAGCCTCGCACAATCCCGCAAAATACAACGGCTACAAGGCCTACGGGCCGGACGGCTGCCAGATGACAGACGACGCGGCGGCCATTGTATATGAAGAGATACAGAAGACAGACGTGCTGACAGGAGCAAAATACATGTCCTTCGCAGCCGGCGTAGAGGAAGGGCTGATCCGCTTTGTGGGCGACGACTGCAAGAAGGCCCTCTACCAGGCCATCGAGGCCCGCCAGGTCCGCCCCGGCCTGTGCAAGACCGCCGGCCTCAAGCTGGTGTACAGCCCCCTGAACGGCTCCGGCCTGGTGCCCGTCACCCACGTGCTGAACGACATGGGCATCACCGATATCACCATCGTCCCCGAGCAGGAGTACCCCAACGGCTACTTTACCACCTGCTCCTACCCCAACCCCGAGATCTTCGAGGCCCTCAAGCTGGGCCTGGAGCTGGCTGAGAAGTCCGGCGCCGACCTGATGCTGGCCACCGACCCCGACGCCGACCGCGTAGGCATCGCTATGAAGTGCCCCGACGGCAGCTATGAGCTGGTCACCGGCAACGAGATGGGCGCTCTGCTGCTGGACTACATCTGCGCCGGCCGCATCGAGAAGGGCACCATGCCCAAGAACCCTGTGGCGGTCAAGTCGATCGTTTCCACCCCGCTGGCCGACGCCATCGCCGCCCACTACGGCGTGGAGATGCGCAGCGTGCTGACCGGCTTCAAGTGGATCGGCGACCAGATTGCGAACCTGGAGGCCGCCGGTGAAGTGGACCGCTTCATCTTCGGCTTTGAGGAGAGCTACGGCTACCTGGCCGGCCCGTATGTCCGCGATAAGGACGCCATCATCGGCTCCATGCTGATCTGCGAGATGGCAGCCTATTACCGCAGCATCGGTTCTTCCATCAAGCAGCGCCTGGAGGAGATCTACCAGCAGTACGGCCGCTACCTGAACAAGGTGGACAGCTATGAGTTCCCCGGCCTGACCGGCATGGACAAGATGGCCGGCATCATGAAGAACCTGCGTGAGAACCCGCCCGCAGAGTTCGCCGGCCACAAGGTGGTCAAAGTCACCGACTATGAGAAACCCGAGGAGACCGGTTTGCCCGCAGCCAACGTCCTGATCTACACGCTGGAAGGCGGCGCCACTGTGGTGGTCCGCCCCTCCGGCACCGAGCCCAAGATCAAGACCTACTTCACCACCCTCGGCAAGGACCTGGCCGAGGCGCAGGCCCAGAAGGACGCTCTGGCAGCAGCCCTCAAACCGATGCTCGCATAACCCAAAGGACGGCCCCTCCGCATCAGACAAAAGGGAAAAACAGCGCACGGACTTTACAGCCCGTGCGCTGTTTTTATGCGTCGCAGTGTGCCGGCTGGGCGGGACTTTTTTATGCCTGGGGCTGCTGGCTCTGGGCCATCAGGGCCGCCAGCTCCTCGGCGGATTCGGTCATGCCGCGGCCGATCCACTCGCTGACGGCCCCGTAGATGCCGTAGGCGATAAAGGCTTTGGTGTAGGCGACGGCGTTGGCGTCCTCCGGGGCCAGGCCGCAGACTTTAAGGATGGTGTCCAGCAGGATGCGGCTGTCGTTGCGGTAGACCAGGGTGTAAAAGTCCCGGTGCTCCTTGTAGAACAGCAGCAGGCTGACCATCAGGTTGACGGGCTCCCGGCCGGCGGCGGCGTCCTGCCGGGCCGCGGCGTCATAGTCCTTCTGCCACTGGCGCAGCAGGACCTCGTCCTGGCGCTGGAGCACGGCCTCCTTGCTTGCAAAGTTGCGGTAAAAAGAGGCCCGGCCCACGCCGGCCGCCGAACACAGCTCGCTGATGGACACTTCCTCAATGGGCTTCGAGCGCAGAAGGCCGAGCAGCGCGTCGGTGATCTGGCCGATGACGTAGCTGTTGCGGGCTTCGTTGCTCATGGGTGAGACAGAAGGCGCGGTCTGTTTCATTTTTGCTTTTCTCCTTGACAGTGTGATTTTTTGCTGATACAATGGCAACGTCGTTACAAGTGTATGTGCGGTTTGAAGCTATGATACACCCTTCGGGCCGCGTTGTCAAGGGAAAGGAGCGTTTCAAAGCATGACGGCCGGCAAAAGCGTATACTGATCCTTGCCGTCGTGATCCTGGCAGGGATCGTTCTGGGGCGGCTGGCTGTGCGTGCCATGCTCAACCTGCTGGTGGGCGCGCTGGAAGAATACAACGTCCCCCACGACTACATCGAGTTCCCGCACTCGGGCCACGGGCTGCAGAACGACAACGACATGGGGCGGCTGTACAACGAAAAGATCGAAGAATACCTTGAAACTTACCTGCAGTGACCGGGGCCGCTGCGCAGGGTAAGGGAGCGCCGGCGCCCGTGTGCAAACGCGGGCGCTTTTGTTGTGTGCTTACGGTGAAACGGTTGCGGTTTACAAGCCGATGCGTTATAATAATAATCGGATTTTTATAAGATATACCGGGCCTTTGCATATGCAGGCAGATAAGGATAGGATGATGAAACAGACAGCTTCGGCCGTTGTATTGGCGGCAGGCTCGTCCAGCCGGATGGGCTTTGATAAACTTGGGTTTGACCTGGGGGACGGGACGGTCCTGGGGCGCAGCCTCCGGGCGTTTGACGCCTGCCCCCGGATCGGGGAGATCGTCCTGGTGACGGGGCAGGATACGGCGCTGGCCCGGCAGGAGGCCGCCCGCTGTCATAAACCGGTCCGATTGGTGCCGGGCGGCTCCACCCGGGCCGAGAGCGCCCGCAAAGGGGTGGAGGCGGCCAGCGGGGAGCTGGTGGCCATCCACGATGCGGCCCGGCCCTTTGTCACCGAGGCTGTGATCGAGGCGGCGCTGCAGGGCGCGGCCGAGTGGGGGGCGGCGGCCCCCGCCGTCCCGGTCAAGGACACCATCAAGCGGGGCACCCCCGGCGATGGCCGCACCGTGCCGGACCAGTGCCTGGTCAACTTTACCCCCGAGCGGGCCAGCCTCTACGCCGTGCAGACCCCCCAGTGCTTCGACCGGGACACCTACCTGCGGATCAGCGCGCAGCTGGACGCGGCGGTGGCGCGCCTTGTCACCGACGACGCCAGCCTGTTTGAGCTGGCGGGGCTGCCGGTCCGCCTGACCGCCGGCGATTACGCCAACATCAAGATCACCACCCGGGAGGACCTGCCCGGCAGCCCGATACGGCAAGGAGAAAACGCAATGCGCATTGGACATGGTTACGACGTCCACCGCCTGGTGGAAGGCCGCCCCCTCATCCTGGGCGGGGTGGACATCCCCTTTGAAAAGGGCCTGCTGGGCCACTCGGACGCCGATGTGCTGGCCCACGCCGTCATGGACGCGGTGCTGGGCGCGGCGGCTTTGGGGGACATCGGCCAGCACTTCCCCGACAGCGACCCCGCTTACGCCGGGGCGGACAGCCTGGCGCTGGCCCGCCGTGTGGCGGAGCTCGTCCGCGCGGCCGGCTGGCAGGTGGGCAACATCGACGCCACCATCCTCTGCCAGCGGCCCAAGCTGGCCCCCCACATCCCCGCCATGCGCCAGAACCTGGCCGGCGCCTTCGGCCTGCCTGTGGCGGCGGTGAGCGTCAAGGCCACCACCGAGGAACATCTCGGCTTTACCGGGGAGGGGCTGGGCATCGCGGCCCACGCCGTCGCCCTGATCCAGCCTCTGTGACAGGAGTGAACAGCAATGAACTGGAGTTCCATCATCGCCAATTTCCAAACCTTTAACCTGGCGGACCTGCTGGACGTCCTGGTGGTGACCTTTGTCATCTACCAGATTTTGGGCATCGTCAGCCGGACCCGCGCCGGCCAGCTGGCCCGCGGCGCGCTGGTGGTGGCACTGATCTATTTGATCGCCACCACCGCCAATATGCGGACCGTGACCTGGATCATGGATTCGCTGCTGCAGGTCGGCCTGCTGACGCTGGTCGTGGTCTTTCAGCCTGAGATCCGCCGCGCGCTGGAGCGCATGGGCCAGACCGACCAGTGGTTTTTGAAGTTTTTCCGGGTCCGCCATGTGGACCCCGCCACCCGGGGCAGCTGGCGCAGCGCCATCATCGCCATCTGCGACGCGGCCGAGCGCTTTTCCGAGACCAAGACCGGCGCGTTGATCGTGCTGGAACGCCGCACCGACCTGTCCGAGATCGAGCGCACCGGCACCCCGGTGGACTGCGAGGTCAACCCCGAAGTGCTGGGCACCATCTTCTATGAGGGCACCCCCCTGCACGACGGCGCGGCCATCATCGAGGATGGGCGCATCAAGGCCGCAGGGTGCGTGCTGCCCCTGTCCAACAACCTGGACCTGGGCAAGGATATGGGCACCCGGCACCGGGCCTGCCTCGGCATCGCCGAAAATTCGGACGCCATCGCCATCGTGGTCAGCGAGGAGACCGGCATCATCTCGATGGCCAAGAACGGCGTGCTGATCCGCCACTTTGACCGCCAGACCCTGTATACTCGTCTGGTGGATGAGATGATCCCCAAAGAAACCGCGACGGAAAAGAGCCGCGGGTTCGACACCATCAAGGGGCAGGTGCTGTCCCTGATGGATTGGAGGAAGAAGGAGGGGGAGGAAAAATGAGCCCCGTAAAGAAGCCTGCCCGCCCCGAGGGCGGCCAGAACCGTTCGCCCCTGGAGGACCGGCGCTTCCGGCTGGCCCTGGCTGTCCTGCTGGCGGTGCTGCTGTGGGTGGCCGTCACCACGGTGGTCCAGCCCGGCACCACCATCACCCTGCACAATGTGCCAGTGGACTATACCTATGAGTCCAGCGTGTACACTTCGCGGGGGCTCAGCGTCGTGGAGGCCCCCGACCGGACCGTCAGCCTGACCATCTCGGGCGACGGCTACACCATCGGCCAGCTGGGCAGCGAGGACTTTGTGGTCTACCCCGACTGTTCCTCGGTGCGCTCCAGCGGCGCCAAGACCCTGCAGCTGCGGGTCCGCTGCGTCAACAGCGCCGTGGCGGGCAATATTTCGGTATCCATCGCGGATGCCAACAGCACAGTGGACATTGTGTTTGACGTGGTGGAGGAAAAGACCCTCCCCATCCAGGTGAACACCCGCTACCTGACCATCGAGGAGGGTTTCATCCTCTACAGCACCGCCGCCTCCAACGAGACGGTGACGCTGACCGGGCCTTCCAGCGAGCTGGCCGGCGTGGCGTCCTGCACCGCCGAGGTCAGCTACAGCGACCCCCTGAGCGACAGCGTGACGGTGGAGACCGCCCTCCGCTTCTACAGCGAGACGGGCCAGGAGGTGGAGTTTCAGTATGTCACCCTGGACCACAGCTCGGTGGATGTGACGTTGACTGTCTACAAAACGGCGGAACTGCCCATCAATGTACGCTTTGTAAATACGCCCCCCAACTTTGACGACTCGGTCCTGATCTACTCGCTGAGCCAGACCGCCCTGCGGGTGGCCGGCCCGGCCGCCACGGTGGACAACCTGACCGAGCTGGCGGTGGGCACTATCGACCTGTCCACCTTTGCGCTGGATAAGGTGTACGAAATGCCCATCACCCTGCCCTCGGGCATCGTCTCGCTGGACAATGTGGACACCGTCACGGTCAGCTTCAACTGCACTGCCATGGCGACCAAGACCCTGAACATCCCGGCCGAGAATGTGGAAGTCATCAACCTGCCCTCCACCTACCAGCTGACGGTGGAGAGCGACCGGCTGATGAACGTCACCCTCTGCGGCCCCGCGGCCGTTTTGGAGGGCCTGACCGCCGACCAGGTGGTGGCCCGCATCGACGCCGACGACTTTGCGGTGGCCCTGGG
>CASEPH010000129.1 GCA_949289625.1 uncultured Clostridia bacterium
GGCCACCGTCAGATCCTCCAGAAGCCCGCCCAGCTGCATAATGAAGGCCACCTCCCCGGCGGCAAAATCTTCTCCTATAATAATAGAAGCAATCAGCGCGATGGAGACCAGAACATCCGCTTTTATATCAAATGCCGTCACCAGGCCGATCACCGCTTCCAGCACAATGGGCACGCCGCACAGGATAATGGCGATCCAGGATGCGTCAAAAGGCAGGGGAGCCAGATTGAAAATGCTGATCAGAAGTGCCGCCCCCGACAGGACGAGACAGATGATTTCTTTTCGTATACCGCCCCATTCCAGAAATTTTTCCAGCTGCTTCATTTCTACCTCCTTCTTTATACCCTACATAGTATGGGCATATTATACCCATGGGGGTATTGGTTTGTCAAGACGCGCTGCCCCTTTTACCCCGTTTATTTACGCGGCCGGGGAAAAGTTTTTCATTGACATTTTTATCCTCCTGTGCTATATTACAACCCGTAAGCAGACGAAGACGTCTTTTGGGGTCTTCGTCTGCTTTTTTTCGTATATCATTCACAGAAACGGAGGTAGGAACATGCGTCTGACACCCAAAGAACAGGAAAAGCTTATGCTGCATCTGGCCGGAAATCTGGCAAAAGAGCGCAGGGCGCGGGGACTGAAGCTGAATTACCCGGAATCCGTCGCTTACATCAGCTCGGAGCTGATGGAAATGGCCCGGGATGGAAAAACGGTGACGGAGCTGATGCAGCTCGGAGCCGGACTTTTGACGAAGGAAGATGTTATGGACGGTGTGGCTGATATGGTAGCCGAAGTACAGGTGGAGGCCACTTTCCCGGACGGCACCAAAATGGTTACCGTACATAATCCCATTCGATAGGAGGTAAGCAGAGATGAAAGTTGGAGAAATCATACCCATGGACAGGGAGATCGTTCTGAACGAGGGCAAGCCTTCCCTCACTCTGACGGTGGCCAACACCGGAGACCGTCCGGTGCAGGTAGGATCGCATTTCCATTTTTTCGAGGTCAACCGCTGCCTCTCCTTTGACCGTGAGAAGGCCTACGGATATCATCTGGATATTCCCTCCGGCACTTCCGTGCGGTTTGAGCCGGGTGAGGAAAAGGAAGTACAGCTCACCGCCATGGGCGGAACAAAGCGCATCTTCGGCCTCAACGATCTGACCCGGGCCCAGGCCACGGAGACAACGAAAGCCGCGGCTGTGGAAAAGGCAAAACAGAAAGGTTTCATCAAATAAAACGGAGGGATTCACATGAGCACGAAAATATCCGGCGAGAAATACGCAATGATGTACGGTCCCACCGTGGGCGATAAGGTTCGCCTGGCGGATACGGATCTGGTAATCGAGGTGGAGAAGGATTACACCACCTACGGTGATGAGAGCAAATTCGGAGGCGGAAAGACCCTCCGGGACGGCATGGGCCAGTCCGTGACCACCACCAGCGCTGACGGCGATCTGGATCTGGTGATCACCAACTGTCTGGTGGTGGATTACACCGGCATTTATAAAGCTGATATCGGAATTAAGGACGGAAAGATCGCGGGCATCGGCAAGGCAGGCAACCCCTCCGTCATGGACGGAGTGACGCCGGGCATGACTGTGGGCGCCTCCACAGAGGCTCTGGCCGGCGAGGGGCTGATCCTCACGGCCGGAGGGCTTGACACCCACATTCACTTTATTTCCCCTCAGCAGGTGGACTGCGCGCTGTACAGCGGCGTCACCACCATGATCGGCGGCGGCACCGGCCCGGCGGACGGCACCAACGCCACCACCTGCACCCCCGGCCCCTGGAATATGGAAATGATGCTGAAGGCCGCGGAGGAATATCCCATGAACATCGGTCTTCTGGGCAAGGGCAACTGTTCCGACGAGAAGGCTCTGGTGGAACAGATTAAGGCGGGAGCCATGGGCCTGAAGCTCCACGAAGACTGGGGCAGCACACCGGCGGCCATCGATCACTGCCTGAATGTGGCCGATGACTACGATGTGCAGGTGGCCATCCACACCGATACACTGAACGAGGGCGGCTGTGTGGAGGATACCCTGGCAGCCATTGCCGGACGTACCATCCACACCTACCACACGGAGGGCGCCGGCGGCGGACACGCTCCCGATATTATCCGGGCGGCTGCGGCTCCCAACGTACTTCCTTCCTCCACCAATCCCACCATGCCCTACACCGTCAATACCCTGGACGAGCATCTGGACATGCTGATGGTCTGCCATCATCTGGA
>CASEPH010000130.1 GCA_949289625.1 uncultured Clostridia bacterium
ACAGGAAAACGTCAAACGTGCGCTGGAGATCGCTGCGGCTGGTTCCCATAATCTGTTGATGGTGGGCCCGCCCGGTGCAGGGAAAAGCATGCTGGCCAAGCGGCTTCCCTCCATTTTGCCGGATATGACCCGGGAGGAGTCACTGGAGGTGAGCCAGATCTATTCTGTCCAGGGCCTGCTGACTAAGGAACAGCCTTTGGTGACAGAGCGGCCCTTCCGCTCGCCCCATCATACGGTGTCTGCAGTGGGATTGGCTGGGGGCGGTGCCGGCCTGAAACCGGGAGAGATCTCCCTGGCCCACAATGGCGTGTTGTTCTTGGATGAGCTGCCGGAGTTTTCAAAAGAAGCGCTGGAGATTATGCGGCAGCCCCTGGAGGATGGAAACGTCTCTATATCCAGGGTCACCGGTTCGGTGTCCTATCCCAGTAAATTCATGCTGGTGTGCGCCATGAATCCCTGTAAATGCGGCTGGTACGGCCATCCGTCCGGAAGGTGTGCCTGCTCGCAGACCGCTGTCAAGCAGTATCTTTCCCGGCTTTCGGGACCGCTGCTGGACCGGATTGATTTAATTGTGGAGGTGCCGGCGGTGGATTTTGAAGCGCTGTCGGGACGGGAACAGGGAGAACCCTCAGCAGAGATCAAGCGACGGGTGGATGCGGCCCGGGAGATCCAGACCCGGCGATTTGCCGGGACGGAGGTGCGCTGCAACGGGAATATGACTCCCGCAATTCAGCAGAAAATCTGCCAGCTGGATGAAGCCTGTACGGAGCTGATGCGGCAAGCTTTTTCCCGGATGAATCTAACGGCCCGCAGTTATGACCGGATCCTGCGGGTGGCCAGGACCATCGCGGATCTGGACGGCAGCGAAGAAATTCAAACCCAGCACCTGGCGGAAGCCATACAGTACAGGACCTACAAGCTCTCATAACGGAGAAGGAGGACGGACATGAAGGTAAAACGCTCTGGGTTTGTGTATTCCCTTTACAAAAAGAATATCATCCATCTATGGATTCTGGCGGCGCTGTTGCTGGCCATCTTTGTGGGGATGCTGGTCAAAAGCCACAATTATCTGCTGAACTATCTGTTTTACCGGGCGGAGCCGAATCCCCAGAGCCTGGAGGAATTTGTGGAACGGGATGTGCTGGATATCGACACAGTTTGCCAGGACATTGAGGACCACGGTGGAGAGGTGGCCCTCAACAGATCAAGAACCACCATGTTTTTTAAGGACAATGTCTACCAGGAAGGGGGACGCTACCGGTTTTCCATTCCCATCGTGCAGGAGAACCTAACGGATACGGGGATCTACTACGACGACACCTACAAGGCCTATACCGGCATTACGGATCGGACGCAGCTCCAGGAGCTGGTACCCCGGGAGAATTACGTGACGGAGCATCTGTATTTTTATGAGTATAGCGGGATGCGGTTCCTGCTGGTCATGGACTATGAACTGGAGTCGGAACTGGGAGACAGCCTGCGGGTCACCTTTGCGCCTCTGGGAATTTATAGCTTGTACATGGTCAAGGATTTGCAGACCGCAGGCTATGAAGGAGAGCTGTACAACTTCTTCATTGACGGACGGGAAACGCCGGTGGATTTTGAGGACGACGACTTTAAGGACCTGGTGATGGTGCTGCCCTTTGTGTTGCTGACGCTGATTCCTTCCATTCTGTTTACCGTCTGTCCGGTGCTCCATCCCACCTATCGCCAGCTGGACAAATTTGCTAGGACGGCCCAGAAGGCGGCGGATCAGGTGGATCAAAACTATGAGGCGTTTGGTGTGGTCTTCGAGGATAAGAAGGAGATTTATCTGGAGGACTGGCTGGTGAAAAAATCCCTGTTCAAGAATGGCATTGAGAAGAACTATAAAAAGCAAAAAAATTAAACTGATTTCAGCAGGGGGCTGTCTCATTTTGTTTTGAGACAGTCCCCTGTTTTTGTCCTTCTCGTTGCGCAAAAGGGGAAAATGATGTATAATGATCCCGCAAATCAGAAGAGCATATTTTGAGAATTGGAGAACGATATATGAACGAAATTTTTCTGCTGAAAATGGGCGAAATTGTCCTGAAGGGGCTCAACCGCTCCACCTTTGAAGGGCGGCTCCATTCCAATCTGACCAGAAGACTGCGGCCCTATGGAAAATTTAAGATTCGGTTGCTGCAGTCCACGGTGTATGTGGAGCCGGAGGAGGATACCTGCGATCTGGACGGCGCTTGGGAAGCCTGCAGCCGGGTATTCGGCATTGCGGCCATGAGCCGGAGCCGGGGCTGTGACAAATCCGTAGAGGCCATTGTCCAGGCCTGCTGCGACTATTTGGGGGATGAAATCGCAATGGCCCGGAGCTTCAAGGTGGAGTCCAAACGGGCGGATAAAAAATTCCCGCTGACATCCATCCAGGTGTCCCAGGAAGTGGGCGGCCTCCTGGCGGAGGCTTATCCGGAGACGGATGTAGACGTCCATAATCCCGACTATACGGTATATGTGGAGATCCGGGAGGAACGGGCCTATGTCCATGGACCGGCACAACCGGGTGCCGGCGGCTTGCCTACGGGGGTGGGCGGAAAAACAGCCCTGCTGCTCTCCGGCGGTATCGACAGCCCGGTGGCAGGCTATATGATCGGGAAACGGGGCGTGGAACTGGAGTGCATCCATTTCTTCAGCTATCCCTATACCTCGGAGCGTGCTAAGGAAAAGGTACTGGATCTGGCAAAGCTGATGGCACGGTATTGCGGCCGCATGACGGTGCATGTGGTACCCTTCACCAAGATCCAGGAGGAGATCCGGGATAAGTGTCCGGAGGAGTATTTTACGCTCATTATGCGCCGCATGATGATGCGTATTGCGGAAAAACTGGCGGAAAAACTGGGCTGTATGTCCCTGACCACCGGGGAAAGCCTGGGGCAGGTGGCATCCCAGACCATGCAGGCCATGATGGTCACCAACGCTGTGTGCACGCTGCCGGTATTCCGGCCTCTGATCGGCATGGACAAGGAGGAGATTATCACGGTTGCCCGGAAGATCGGCACCATGGAAACCTCTATTTTGCCCTATGAGGACTGCTGTACAGTGTTTACGCCCCGGCATCCCAAGACGCGGCCGTCCCTGAAGGAGATCGAAGCTGTTGAGCAAAACCTGGAGATCGAATCCCTGGTGGACGCGGCAGTGGAGGGCACCGAACCGGTGCATATTCGCGGTGGAAGATAAAGCTAGAAGCCTGGTGGCGCGATTGAAGGAACGGGGAAGCACCATCTCTACGGCGGAATCCATCACCGGAGGCCGCATTGCGTCTGCCGTTACGGCGGTGCCGGGCAGCTCGGAGATTTTTCCGGGTGGGATCGTAAGCTATTGTGACCGGATCAAAGCGGAACTGCTGGGGGTACCGGAGACGCTTTTAAACCAGTTTGGGGCAGTATCGGAGCCAGTGGCAATTGCTATGGCGCAGGGAGCAGCACAGCGTCTGAAGACCGATTTTGCTGTCTCTGCCACTGGACTGGCGGGCCCTGATGGAGATGGCAGCGGTCAGCCGGTGGGAACGGTATTCCTGGGTCTGTATGCCGAAGGAAAGACCTGGTGCAGCCATCTGACCCTGGAGGGGTCCCGAGAGCAGATTCAGCACCAGGCCGTGGAGCAGGCACTGGAATTGGTTTTGTCTGCCTTGGAGGACAACCTATGATGAATGTTTTTGCAGTAGGTGTGGGCGGCGCCATCGGGGCCATGCTCCGCTATGGAATTAGTCTGATCCCCTTTCCTGGGGAGTTTCCCTTGGCCACACTGGTGACCAATTTTCTCGGTGCGCTGGCCATTGGAATTCTGGCGGCCAAGGCGGGACAGATTTCCCCCAGAGCGATGTTGCTGCTGAAGACCGGCGTATGTGGCGGCTTTACCACCTTTTCTACATTTTCCCTGGAAGCCTATACGCTGTTCCGGCAGGCCCATTATCTGCTGGCGGGAGGGTATGTGCTGCTGAGCCTGATGCTGTGTCTGACGGGCGTGGGAATTGGCCTAATGCTGGGCGCACGCGCCTGAGGAGGTATCGATGGAACATAATAGTGATTGCCTGCTGTGCGGTATGCCGCTGCGGTATTGGCAGACGCCTAAAACACTACACTGCGCCATATGCGGAAAAGCGTTTGAGGCGGAGGTCTCCTGCGAAAGGGGGCATTATGTCTGCGACGCCTGCCACAGCGGCAAGGCGGAGGCGCTGATCATGGCGGTGTGCAACCATACGACGCTAAAAGACCCAATTGCCATTATGCAGCAATGCATGGATCAGCCCTGTGTGCATATGCACGGTCCGGAACATCATTTTCTCACGGGAGCCGCGCTGTTGGCTGCATATGCTGGCTGCGGTGGAGCGGTGGATCTGGAGCGGATGCTGCCGGAACTGCTGCGAAGGTCTAAGCAAGTACCGGGAGGAGCTTGCGGTGCATGGGGCTGCTGCGGGGCTGCGATCAGTGCGGGGATATTTCTGAGCCTTGTGACCGGAAATACGCCCCTTTCTTCGGATAGCTGGGGAACGTCCATGGCTTTGACGGCAAAGGTCTTGGAACGAATCGCAGCAATTGGAGGGCCCCGCTGCTGTAAGCGGGATTCTTTTGTTGCAGCACAAACAGCGGCGGAATATGTCAAAGAACACTTGGGAATTTCCATGGAGCTTCCAGAACAGATTTTCTGCCGCTATTTTTCCAATAATGCACAGTGTAAAAAGGAGCTATGCCCGTTTTATCCCGCTACAGCACGGGAAATGTGAGTGTTGCTGGGCGCGTTAAAACTGGAAAACAGCTGCAAAGCGCATGGCCGAGAAAAGTTCACAGTGTGTTCATTGCTTTCCAATCCAGAGTATACTATAATTTATGTACCAATACATTAGGAGACGTTGCTATGGCTTACATCAAACTTGAGGATGTGGTGCGGGTCTATTCCTCCGGTGGAGGAGAGGTCCGGGCCCTCAATGGTGTGAATCTGGAGGTAGAAAAGGGAGAGCTGTGTATCATTGTCGGTCCCAGCGGCGCTGGAAAGACGACGGTACTGAATCTGCTGGGAGGTATGGATACGGTTACCTCAGGCTCCATCCAGGTGGATGGCCAGGAGATTAGCGGCCTGCGGGGCAGAAAGCTGACCCAGTATCGGCGGTATGACATTGGATTTGTGTTTCAGTTTTATAATCTGGTGGGCAATCTGACGGCCCTGGAAAATGTGGAGCTGGCCAGCGAGATCTGCCCGAATCCCATGGATGCCGGGGAAGCCCTGGAGCGTGTGGGATTGGGACACAGGAAAAACAACTTCCCCTCCCAGCTCTCCGGCGGCGAGCAGCAGCGGGTAGCCATTGCACGGGCCCTGGCGAAGCGGCCTAAGATCCTCCTTTGCGACGAGCCCACCGGCGCGCTGGATTACAATACAGGCAAGGAGGTCCTGCAGCTGTTGCAGGATACCTGCCGCAAAGACGGCATGACGGTTGTCATCATCACCCACAACTCCGCCCTGATGCCCATGGGCGACCGGGTCATTCAGATCCGAAACGGTGTGGTGAGCCAGATGTATCAAAACCCTGACCCAACACCCATAGAAAGGATCGAGTGGTAGTGAACAGATGCCTGCGAAAGGAACTGTATCGAGAGATCCATAATTCCAGAAACCGCTTTTTGTCTATCTTTGTCATGGTGGCTCTGGGGGTACTGTTTCTGGTGGGTCTTCGGTCGGCGGCGCCGGATATGCGGGCGACGTCGGATTATTTCTTTGACACTACGGGCTTTTATGATGTGCAGATCCTCTCTACCCTGGGCCTGACGGAAGAGGATGTGGAGACGTTTTCCCAGACGGAGGGTGTGGAGGCTGCCGAAGGCGGCTGGTCCATAGATGCCTTTGCAACACTAGGTGAGAGCCAGGAAGTGGTGAAGCTGGAGAGCTTGTCCGCCGACGGATTTAATACCCCCACTGTTTTGGAGGGGAGATTGCCGGAGGCGGCGGATGAGTGCGCCGTGGATGAAAAACTCCTGGAGACGCTCGATGTCTCTGTGGGGGATACCATCACGCTGGAGCCTGGGGAGGATCTGGAGGACGCTCTAGTCGCACAGAAGTTTACCATTACCGGTGTGGTGGAGAGCCCCCTGTACATTTCTCTGGATCGAGGCACCAGCACCCTGGGGGATGGCAGTGTCAGCGCATTCCTGCTGCTGCCCCGAGAGAGCTTCCAACTGGATTACTATACTGTTGTGAATATTAGTGCGGCTGGAGCCGCGGAACTGGACGCCTACGGCGATGAGTACCGGGACCTGATCGGGGAATTGACAGATCGGCTGGAAACCGTGGCGGAGGAGCGTGCGCAGCTGCGCTATGAGACGTTGATTGCCGATGCGGAAAGCCAGGTGGCGGAGGCCCAGCAGGAGCTAGAGGACGCCCGGACGGATGCGGAGAACCAGATTGCCGACGGCCAGCAGGAACTGGATGACGCCAGAGCGGAATTGGACGACGGCTGGGCGGAGCTAGAGGAAGCAAGTGCCTCTTTAAATACTGCACAGTCGGAGCTGGATACCCAGAGAACGGAGACGGAAGACCAGCTTGCCGCGGCGAAACAGGAACTGGATGACAATGAAGCCCTGCTGGCAGAAAAGCAGGAGGAATTGGATGCTGCCAGTGCCCAGGTAGAGACGCTGCGTCAGCAAACAGAGGCCTATGCGTTGGCTCTTGCGGAGCAGCAGCGGCAGGTAGAAGAGGCGGAGGCAGCAGGAACACCCATTGACCCGTCTACGCTGATCTATAATCAGGAAACCTTGGATGCTATGGAAGCGGCATTGGCACAGGCAGAGTCGGAACTGGCCGCGGGTCAGGCGGAACTGACTGCGGGCAGAGAGCAGCTGGATGCCGGGTGGGCGGAATACAATACCCAGTACCAGTCTGCCATGACGCAGCTGGATGCTGCCCAAGCGCAGATTGATGATGGCTGGGCGGATTATAACAGCGGAAAAGCGGAACTGGAATCCGGAGAGGCAGAGTATGCTCAGGGGGTCCAGGACTATGAGGCGGAGATCGCCGATGCGGCGCAGCAGATTGCCGATGGAGAACAGGAATTGCTGGATGGGGAGGACACCTATGCCCAGGGCGTTGCTGACCTAGAGGAAGCCAAGGCAACGGCGGAAACGGAATTGGCCGACGGCCAGGCGGAGATCGATGAGGCCCTGGAGGAGATCGAGGAGATTCAGCATGCAGACGTCTATGTGCTGGATCGGGACAGCAACTATGGTTTTGTGAGCTACGACCAGAATGCGACCCGGATGGAGAATCTGGCCAATATGTTCCCCCTGATCTTCTTTGTGGTAGCCGCGCTGGTGTGCCTGACTACCATGACCCGGATGGTGGAAGAAGAACGGACACAGATTGGCTCCATCAAAGCCATGGGTTATGATACCATACATATTGCGGCAAAATTCCTGCTCTATGGCGTCTTTGCGGCCCTAAGCGGTTCTGTGGTGGGAGCTGTGATCGGAACTACCCTGATTCCCTGGGTGATCTTCACCTCCTATGGCGTCATGTATACACTGCCGAATCTGCAATTGCAGATCCATTGGGGACTGTGTCTGGGCGCTACGGCAGCCGGACTGGTCTGTACGGTGGGTGCCACACTCTGGGCCATGTTCTCCACGGCCCGGTCCAGTCCTGCTGAACTGATGCGGCCCAAAGCTCCCAAGGCTGGCAAGCGGATCTTCCTGGAGCGGATTCCCTTCCTGTGGAAACGGTTCACCTTCTCCATGAAGGTCTCCGCACGGAATCTGTTCCGCTATAAAAAGCGGTTTTGGATGACGGTGATCGGCGTGGCTGGTTGCACGGCGCTGCTGATTGCGGGGTTGGGTCTCCGCAGCAGCATCTACAGCATCATTGACAACCAATATGGTGAAATTTACCTTTACAATGTGCAAGTGGATCTGGACACGGATGTGCGTAATGCGGAGCAAACGGTGGAGGATTATTTGCAGTCAGCGGATAACGTGAGTTCCGTGGCGGAGGTGGAGTCCAAAACGGTGACCTTCCAAAAGGACGGCACCGGTATTGACGGCTATCTCACCGCCACGGATGATCCGGAGGCCCTGTATACTCAGATTGACCTTCATGATATGGAAACCGGCGAGCATCTGGATATTCCGGAGGACGGCGTTCTCATCGACGAAAAACTGGCAGAATTGCTGGATGTGGAGGTGGGAGACGAAATTACCATTGACTGTGGCAATATAGTTTCCGTTCCTGTGCGAGGAATTTATGAACACTACATTTACCACTATGCCTATATGACAGCCGAAACCTATGAGAAGCTGACTGGGGAAGACTATGGGGCCAACAGAGTCTTTGTATCCACGCAAGACACCTCAGACCAGGCTGTTTCTCAGCTCTGTGAGGCTTTACTGGGGCTCAAAGGGGTCAGCAGCGCATCCAATCTGGTGTCTACGGCTCTGTCCTTCCGAAATACGCTGGAGGCGGTCAATGCAGCGGTGACCATTATCATTTTCTCGGCTGCTGCACTAGCGTTAGTGGTGCTGTATAACCTCACCAATATCAATATTACCGAACGGATCCGGGAGTTGGCCACCATCAAGGTTTTGGGCTTCTACGATATGGAGGTGGCCATGTATGTCTACCGGGAGAATATCGTGCTGACGCTGCTGGGGATCGCTCTGGGGCAGATCATAGGAAAGTACTTGTGCACCTATTTGATCCGCACGGTGGAGATGGATATTGTTATGTTTGGCCGGGAGGCACTGCTGCATAACTATATTTTGTCTGTGGTGATGAGCATTGTCTTTGCAGTGTTTGTGAATATTTTAATGTATTTCAGAATGAAGAAGATTGACATGGTGCAGTCGCTGAAATCTGTGGAATGAGAATTAGGAATAAAGAGGAGTAAGCTATGCCGACAAGAAGACTGATGACCAAGGGACTTTATAATGCCCGGGATCTGGGAGGATTCCCAACAAAAGACGGAAAAACCACCAGGTTCGGCGTGTTTGTGCGCAGCGAAGCACCGGTAGATCTGCCGGAGGGGGATATTGCATATCTGAGGAACTATGGGGTTACAGCCTCTATGGATTTCCGCAGCAGCGGAGAAATTCTGTCCCGACCCAGTGACCTTCGGGAGAAAATGCCGTATTACCATAAGCCTCTGTTCAATGAGGCGGCCATGGCTAGCGTCAAAGCCCATCCCCCGAAGAACATTGGCTGGGGAGAGCAGTATATCTCCATGGCGGAGGAAAGCCGCCAGTGGGCCTGTGATGTGCTGGCCATAGCGGCAGAGAATCCCGGTGCACTGCTATATCACTGTACCACGGGAAAGGATCGGACGGGCTTGATGACTTGCTATCTGCTGTCCATTGCCGGCGTAGGACGGGAGGATATTGCTGCGGATTACTGCGTCAGCCAGATTTTTCTGGAGCCTGTGTACAACAGGATCCGATCCGGCAAGATGCGGCTGGGGCCTGCGTCGGAGGATGGAGCAAAGCAAAAAATGCCGCCGATGCCTCCCATGGACGACAGCTTCTTTCAGACACCGGCATCGGCTATGCTGACTCTGATTGACTACTTACAGGAACAATATGGGGGCGTGGTGGAATATTTGAGGAAGATCGGAGTTCCTGACGCCACCATGGATTGTATCCGGGAAAAATTGATCGAAGCGTGAGCCCTGGCGGGTATGCTGCAAGACTGTGATCTTGCAGCATACCCGCCGCCTTTTTTTCTATGGGGATGCACTGTCAAGTTAAAAAAAGATTAAGAAAAGCACAAGAGAAAAGAATGGCACCACGGAAAGCGGTTCGTTGACAGATGGGCTGAAATATGCTATAACTGTATTAGCACGATTAGTACAGATAGACGCCTTTTTCGGACACACAGAGGACAAATCCGCGTGTCATACTGGAGATGAAAAAAAGCGCGGAGCTGGAACACACAGCGAAAAAATGCGTCTATAGTAATAAACGGGGGTTGCCAAGGGGGGGAGTCAGCGTGAAAGGGACGAAAGAGAATCCGCGGCACAGGAACAAGGGCGGCAACAGAAAAGGCTGGAACGACGGTCCTTCTTCCCAGATTGGACGATACATTGCCCAGCGCAGGTCTTTGAAAAAGGCCCAGAGGGCTGAACTCCGGGCCATGCGAAAAAACCGAACGCCGGCGGAGCGGCGAAAGGCCAGGAAAGAGCTGGGCATCTCCTTGATGTTTCTCTCTCCCAGCCTTATCGGCATTCTGATATTTTTTGTGGTCCCCTTTTTTGTGGTGATCTATTATGCCTTTGTGAACAATCCGGTGCTCCATGAATTTGTGTGGCTGGACAACTTCCGAAATCTATTGCAAAACCACTCCTTCCGTTTGGCGGCAAAAAACACAGCCATTTTCTCCTGTATCTCCGTCCCGGCATCAGTGATTTTTTCATTGCTGCTGGCCTGTATGCTCAACCGGAAAATCCCGCTCAAAAGCCAGTTCCGGACGGCCATGCTGTCGCCGCTGATGGTGCCGGTGGCCTCGGTGGTGCTGATCTGGCAGGTGATCTTCAGCTATAACGGCGCCCTGAACGAGTTCCTGGCGGTGTTTGGGGTGGACAAGATCGACTGGATGAAATCTGCTTTCAACCGGTATGTGGTAATTTTGCTGTTCCTGTGGAAGAACCTGGGCTACAATATGATTTTGTTCCTGGCAGCCCTGGCCAATATTCCGGTGGAGATCCAGGAGATGGCTATGCTGGAGGGAGCCGGTTCCGGCAGGATCTTCTTCTCCATTAAGCTCCGGTATCTGTCTCCCACGATTCTGTTTGTGACGATCCTGAGCCTCATCAACTCCATGAAGATCTTCCGGGAGGTCTACCTGCTGACGGGCAAATATCCCTATGACGGACTGTATCTTCTGCAGCATTTTATGAACAACACCTTTGAGAGTATGGATTATCAGAAGCTCTCCTCTGCGGCCCTGCTGATGGCCCTGGTGATGGTGGCCATCATCTGGCTGCTGTTCCTGGTGGATACGCATTTGGGAAAGGATGTGGAGGAGGAATGAGCCGGTACAAGCGACGGGCGCTGATCCTGAAGATCCTGTTTACACTGCTGGCGGCGGTGATGGCGCTGGCGTTCCTGATGCCCATTCTTTTGACCATCACCAACTCTTTTATGACCCAGGATGAGATCACCGCCAACTACGGCGTGGTGTTCGGATCAGGGGACGCGGGGACGGATGCCTTCGGCAATCCCAAAGCGGTGACGACTTACATATCCGAAACGGTAAATCTGAAATTCATTCCCGATATGGTGAGCTTTCAGCAGTATTGGACGGTGCTCTTTAACTCTCCGGACTACCTGCTGAAGTTCTGGAATTCTGTGTTTTTGACGGTGCCCATCGTGGTGTTTCAGGTGATTCTGGCCTCCTTGGCAGCTTTTGGGTTTTCCAGGTATCGGGGCAAGGTCCGGGAAGCAATCTTCTTTGGATATATCATTTTGATGCTGATGCCCTATCAGGTGACGCTGGTGCCTAACTATCTGGTGTCCCGGTGGCTCCATCTGCTCGATACCCGGTGGGCGGTGATCCTGCCCGGGATCTTCGCTCCCTTCAGCGTGTTCCTGTTGACCAAGAACATGCGCCGGATCCCCAAAAGCTATATTGAGGCGGCGGAACTGGACGGGGCTGGAGAATGGAAGATTTTCAGCCGGGTGTGTCTGCCCATGTGTAAGGGCGCCCTGGTTAGCGTCAGTATGCTGGTGTTTATCGATTACTGGAACATGGTAGAGCAGCCCCTGATTTTGTTCTCCGACCAGGAGATGTATCCCCTGAGCGTGTTTTTGAGCGAGATCAACAGCGGAGAAGTGGGGGTCGCCTTTGCGGTAGCCGTGATCTATATGGTCCCCACGCTGCTTATGTTCCTGTGGGGCGAGGAATATCTGGAAGAAGGAATTACCTATTCCGGTGGAATCAAAGGGTAATGTGAGGTGGAAGCAATGAAACAGGGAAGACTTTCGACTGTGGTAAAACGAGTCCGGGGAAAACGGGACTGGGTGAAGAACGCCATTATTGTGTTTTTGGCGCTGATGCTGGTGCTGACCTTTTTCTCCAACACCATTATGAATTATTCGCTGCCGGAGGTGGCGGCCCAATATCCCCAATCCACCACCATCACCACCAAGGTCCGGGGCAGCGGTACGGTGGAGGCGGCTCAGAGCTATAACGTCACCGTGCAGGAGACCAGGACTGTCTCCGCAGTCAATGTGAAGGTGGGCGATACGGTCAAGGCGGGAGATACCCTTCTGACCCTGGATGAAACGGAAAGCCAGGAGCTTATCGATGCCCGAAGTGCATACAATGCCCTGAAGCTGGAATACGACAAAATGCTGGTGGATCAGGGGAATCAGAGCCATGCATCGGAGGCGGCGCTGCAGCAGGCAAGGGACGCGGTTTCCAGTGCGGAGACAGATCTGGCCAACGCCAGGGAATATGAGAGCGATCTGGCCTGGTATCAGACCCAGGAGGCAAACGCAAAGTCTGCTTTGAACTCTAAGACCCAGGCGAAGGAAGCGGCCCAGGCAAAAGTGGATAATCTCACTGGGGCAGCAACCGAAGAAAGTGTGAAAAACAGCAACGCAGAATATCTGGACGCTGTCAACCAGGTGCAGACGCTAACGGACATCGGAGCAAATATGGAGGATCACAGCAGGTATGCCGATTATCTTGCGGCGCTCAATGAACGGGATCGCCTCTATCGGGAACAGATTGCCCCTAAGCTGGCGGAACTGACGCAGCAGCTGGAAGATGCTAAGCAGGCCCTTGTGGATGCCACCACGGCAGAAAGTCAGGCGTCCTCCGCCTATACCTCCGCCCAGGATGCATTGGCCCAGTTTCAAACGGAAAACGCCAACGCCATGACGGTGGCTGCGGCGGAAGATGCGCTGGAGGCAGCCCGAAACGCGCTGTCTACAGCGGAGGCTACTGCGGCCGATACAGAAGCCCAGCAGACCTATGACGACGCCGTGGCCAAGCTGGATCTGGAGGCCAAGGCCCAGGAGGTGGCTGCTGCGGAGGAAAAGGTGCGGCAGCTGGAGGAAAAGACCGCTGCGGCTAAGATTGTCAGCCGTTACGCAGGGGTGGTTCAGACCATCAATGTAGCCGCTGGAGACACCACCTCGGCGGAGACACCCCTGATGGTGGTGGAATTGACGGAAAAGGGATATACCCTGAACGCCACAGTTACCAAGGAGCAGGCCAGACTGCTCCAGGAGGGGCTAACTGCGGAGATCACAAATATCTGGGAAAGCGGTATCACCATGACTCTGACCTCCATCACTGCCGACCAGAGCGACCCGGCCAACAGCCGGAAGCTGACCTTTTCGGTGCAGGGAGACAATGTGACGGTGGGACAGACCCTGAACTTCTCCATTGGCAATAAGAATTCCAGCTTTGATGTGGTGATCCCTTCGGCTGCGGTCCATACGGATGCCGACGGCAGCTTCGTCTATACGGTTACGGTGAGGTCCAGCCCCCTGGGCAATCGGTATACGGTGAAAAAGACCGCCGTGGAGGTGTTGGCTTCGGACGACATCAACTCTGCCGTCAGCGGCGAATTGTCTACAGCGGATTTTGTGATTACGACGGCAACTGTGCCGCTGCAGCCGGGAGATCAGGTCCGAATTGCGGAATGAGGTGAGACAGGTGAGGCACTGGAAAAAATTCCTTTGGGCCGGCCTGTGCGCCTTGAGCTTGCTGGGGTTCTGGCTGATGTATCGCAGCGATGGCGATACCATTTCTGAGCTGACCCATCAGATGGCGGCGGAAAACTGGGAGACGGAGGAAAAACCCTATGCCATGGCCTCGGTGTTTTTGGAGCCGGAGCAAGGCATTTCTCAGAGCCGGATGGGGGAGATCTATCTGGCGGTGGAAAACGCATTGACGGCCGGCGGCGTGCCTTCGGAGGAATATCCCTGGTTTTATGCAGCCTCCTACCTCACCGACGCCACGCTGAAAAATGGTACATCCACCTGTGATGTGGAGCTCACCGCCGTGGCGGGAGATTTCTTCCGCATTCATCCCATGGAACTGGTAAGCGGCTGGTATATGAATGAGGACGACGTGATGCATGACCGGATCATCCTGGACCGGCAGACGGCCTGGAATCTGTTCTATTCCAGCAATGTGGCTGGACAGTTTGTGGAGGTCAATGGCGTACAGTATCAGGTGGCGGCCGTGGTAGACACAGAATCCGGAAAATATAATGAGATGGCTGCCGAAGGGACCTGCCGGGCCTGGGTTTACGCGGATTCTCCGGCACTGAGCGCCACAGAGGGAGCAAATACAGGGACTGGGACAGAGGAACCGATGGCTATGGTGGCGGAAACCGATTTGGAACAGGGATTTACCTGTATGGAGATCGTGCTGCCGGAACCGGTAAAGGAGTTTACCGCCAGTACCCTCAAAACAGCCTTGAAGGATATGATCCCGGAGAATACCCTGGTGACGGATAATACCCGCCGCTTCTCCCTGAAAAGCCGTTGGGATATTCTGAGGAACCTGAGCACCAGAGGGATTTCTTCGGATGCGATCCCATATCCTTATTGGGAGAATGCTGCCCGGCTGACGGAGAATCATTTGGCGTTGCGCCTGATTCCGGAAGGGTTCTTGGTGGGATTCCCGGCGGTCAGCCTGCTGATCCTGCTACTTTGGCTCAATCACAGACGAACCTGGGGCTTCCACAGTCTTCGGACGCTGGCAGAGAATGCCGTGGACCGAAAGCGTCAAAGAGACTATGAAGCCCGGCAGCGGGGCGAAGAACCGGAACGGGTCCGCCGAAGAAAACAGCGGCAGGAGGGACGGCGGTCCAGAAGGCAGCGGCAGAAGGCCCTGCAATATGCCAGCAAGAACCGCCGATGGCGGAAATGATAGACTGAAATTTGCACAAAGAAAGAGGGATACTATGAAACTAAAACGATTTGCGGCGCTGACGCTGACTGGAACCATGTGCCTGGGGTTGTTTGGCTGCGGTGATAAGGAGACAGAATCCACAGAGTATAAAACGCTGGCCAAAGAATTGGGATATGGCTACCTGGCGGAATATGAGACAGTGGAGGATCTGGGCCTGGACTATATCAACAATGTTTCCACAGCCCAGGGCAAGATGTATTTTTGCGGAGACTATTTCGATCAGGATACGATGGAAAGCGGTACAAAGCTCTATGAAAGGAATATGGAATCCGGCACCATTCAGGAAATTCCGATGCCTGCTCTGGAACGGTCTGACAACAGCAACGAGTATATCCAGATGATCTCCATGTGCGGAGACGGCAGCGGCTATTGGATGATAACCAACCAGTATACGTTTGCCACTGAAATTCCGGAGGCGGAAGCGGTTCCTGCGGAAGAGGCGGAAGCTCCTTCGGAAGAAACGGTTGCGGAAGAGGAGCCTGTGGAGAATGCTGAGGAAGTGGCTACAGAGGAAGAACCAGCCGAGGAGATGCCTGCAGAAGAGGGCGAAGCTGCGGGGAATACGGCGGAATCTGATGGCAGCCAGGTGCAGCTTTTGACGGATGAAGTCCCTGTAGAGGAGACCACAGAAGAAGCGGTAGAAGCGGAGACTGGGACGGAGGAAGCTGTCCCAGCGGAAGATACGTCTGAGGAACAGGCTCTGGAGGAAGCTGCCGGTGAGGACGTGGCTGTGGATGATAGCTTTGTGTATCAGGAGCCGGAGGAGAAGTATTTCGCAAAGAAATGCGATATGTCCGGCAATGTGCTGGTAACCATCGATCTGACAAAGGCAGCTGAAAATTTAGACTATTTTTACTGCCAAGCGCTGGCTCAGGACGCCGCCGGAAATCTCTATCTGGCGTCGGATCAGAATATCCTGTGCTTTGGCGCCGATGGGGTGCAAAAGGAAAACATTGCATCGGATACAATGTACGTACAGTCTATGGTGGCCAGTGCGGACGGTACCGTGGTGGTGAGCGGCTTCCAGACGGGAACCGGCGGCACCTATTTGGGACGGGTGGAAAATGGCAGCCTGGTGGAGATCGACGCTTCGGCCCTCAGTGCTGTGAGAAGCTTTAACCTGTATCCCGGCAGCGGGAATACGGTGCTGCTCAGCGACGGTACCCTGCTGTATTCCATGGATGCGACTACTGGGCAGCTCACAAAGCTGCTGTCCTGGCTGGATTCTGACATCAACGGCAACAACCTGTTCGGCGTGCTGGCGGGGGAAGGAGACACCGTTTTGGTGCTGCTTCAGGATTATCAGCAGAGTAGTGGGAAAACCGTCTATGAGCTGGGGACGCTGACCAAAACGCCCTACGACCAGATCCCCGAACGGACCATCATTACCCTGGGGGCCCAGTATCTCGACAACGTTATTCAGGATGCCGTGATCCGATTCAACCGTGGCAGCGACAAGTACCGGATCACTCTGGTGGATTACAGCGTGTACAGTACAGAAGAGGACTATGAGGCCGGTGCCAAGCAGTTGGAGAAGGACATCATTTCGGGGACCTGTCCGGATATTCTGAGCCTGACCACCAGCAATGTGGATAAATTTGTCAGTAAGGGCGCGCTGGCGGATATGTCCGCTTTGATGGAAAAAGATGGAGAGATCTCTATGGATGATCTGCTCAGCGGTCCCATGAAGGCCTATATGCAGGATGACAAGCTCTATGGCATGCCCTATTCCTTTGGACTCAACACCCAGTATGCCAGTGCAAAGCTGGTGGGGGACCGGGAAACCTGGACCATGGAGGAGATGGGGCAGATCATCGACAGCCTGGACGAGGACACGAAGATTGTCAGCTGGTATACCCAAACGGACTTCCTGACCGATCAGGTCTATCTCAATTTGAACCAGTTCGTGGATTTTGCCAACGCGACCTGCAGCTTTGACAGCGATGCTTTCAAACGACTGATGGAGATCAGCGCGAAACTTCCAAAAAGTTATGAAACCGAAGACACTATGGCAATCAGTTCTGGAGATGAAATGCAGCAGCTCCAGACAGGGGATTTGCTGATGACCACCAGCGGAGTATACGACGCCTATTCAATTAAGTATATGTATCGCCTCTATACCAAGGAGAACGGCATTGTACGGATTGGATACCCCACGGATGGGGGTGGAAACGGGGCCATGCTGAGTGTCAACGGAGGTCTGGCTATTTCCTCCAAGAGCAAAAACCAGGAGGGTGCATGGGCCTTTATCAAAACGATGCTCTCCGATGAAGTGCAGGAGGAGCAGTGGTCCCTGCCGGTGACCAACGCCGCCTTTGATAAAGTCCTGGCGTCTGCCATGGAAAAGGACTACTATTTGGACGAGAACGGCGAGAAGGTCTATACGGAATCCACGGGGTATATTGGAGATACTTCCTATACCATTGGAGAATTGACCCAGGAGCAGGCCGATGATTTCCGGAACTATGTCAACGGGGCATCCATTTCCGGCAGCTATAACACGGATATTATGGAGATCATTACAGAGGACTCCGCCGCGTATTTCGCTGGCGACAAGTCTGCGGATGAAGTGGCGAAGCTGATTCAAAACCGGGTGGCCACCTATCTGGGTGAAACCAGCTGACGGCCTCTTGGCAGACATATATTTGACCATATTGCTTAAAACGGGGAGCCGTGCCGGCTGGGCATGGCTCCCCGTTTGTGTGCAAAGTCGTTTCCCGTAAAAGTGGGAAATCCTTGAATTATGGCAAAAACGGTTGAAAAAGAGGAATTTAAATGCTACAATCTCCTTGGTTTGCTGTGCCGATGTTGTACGGCAAAAAAATACTGAAGGGGACTTTTCATGAAAACAAGAATAGTATCCATCTTTTTAAGTCTTGCCCTGATGGGAAGTCTGCTGTTGTCTGGGACTGCCTTTGCTGCGGATGGCATTGACGAGATTCCGGCAGCGGAAGGGTATGAGGATCCCATGTATGGAAGAGAAGCCGAACGTGGCAGCTGGACGCCAGCCACCGGGAACGGCTTTGTTGCGGATGCCAAGGCAGCCAGCGGCAGTACCAGCTATGCAGATTTTGTTACGAGAGAGCTGCAGGATGGAGAAAGCCTGATGCGGGGCATCGATGTGTCTGTATACCAGGGGGACATTGACTGGGAGGCAGTAGCCGACAGCGGTGTGGACTTTGCGATTATCCGCGTAGGCGCCCGCGGTTGGGGCTACA
>CASEPH010000131.1 GCA_949289625.1 uncultured Clostridia bacterium
TCGCCTCCTTTCAGGTGCAATGTATTTGCCCCCATAGAAAAATGGCATGGTGCAAATACATTGCACCATGCCATGCGGTTATCGTTCTTGGTCGTGATTTCTTTGCTTCCGATCTGGAGTGCGCTCAATCGGCACCACAAACCCTTCCGCCAATGCTTTATATTCCGCCTGTTCTTCCAAGAAGAACTGTTCCAACGCCCCATAGGCTCCCTTTGTCTGCGCCGCATTCAGGGCGTGGTAATACTCCACTTTTCTGTCGTCCCGGATGATGAAGGGAACGATGCCATTTTTCAGGCACTCTTTGAACAGGATGATCCGCCCGGTCCTGCCGTTTCCATCCTGGAATGGATGGATCGCCTCAAAGTCTGCATGAAATTTTGCCAGGTCTCCAAGCGTATGCTGAGGGATCGCATGATACCACTCCAGCAACTCTGTCATCCGTCCTTCCACCTCTTCCGGCAGGGCCGTGACAATATCCGAGACCATGTTTCTCCTGTTTTTATATTCTCCAACGGGATATCCATTGGCGAGATCCTCAAAAACACCGCTCTTCAGCTTATAGTGATACCGCTTGATAAGCTCATGAGAAAGGGGCAGATCGTATGTTTTCAACATCTCGTTGAACATCAGGAAATGCCCTGTCATTTCCTCCACGTCTTTCGCACGGATCACGGCATTCTCAGAGCTCAGCGTCCCGGTGTCGAAGAGGGATGCCGTCTGTTTCTCTGTCAGCGTGCTTCCCTCGATCTTATTGGAGTTGTAAGCCATCATCCGCTGAGTCAGCGCATAGATGCCACTACGGTCGTTTTTCTGCTGTTCCACTTCAAAACGGTGGATCAGTTCCTCAACAAAATGGCCGGTCATCCACGATTCTCCCCTCTGATCTCTTGATCCGCCTCCCGTTCAGGAATGACGGCATTTTTCAAACACCTCATCATTCATGTTCCAGGCAGTCTAATTCGAGATATTGATAATCGGAAGAACGAAAGTCCCACGGCGTAGTAGCATTGAGTTCCTCACACACTTTCTCCGCTGCCTCCTCACTCCGCACATATCCGACAAACTGGCAGCCAGCATCCATGTTGTCCAAAATAATTAAAAAGATTTTAGATTCCATATCCCATTATTTCTCCGTTTGTGAATGTATCACACCCTATAGAGCAACCGATTTGATTCATTGTGCTTCCGCGGGGCTATCATTCGTGTATTCGATTTCACAATTGCAGCCGATCAGCTGTCCGCCACATACTGGGCACTGCTCCACATCGCAGTTGGCGTGATGGTAGTGCCCCAGCTTCGCACCGCAGTCATGGCACCGCTCATCCGGCCACGCAAAGTCCTCATCGCCATACTTGATCCGCTTATAATACTTACCTCTGGAATATACTCCAGGCCATGTGCAGCCATCCACTTTCAGCATCCGGCCTCTGCAAATCTCACAGGGGGCGCCGCCTGCCGCGATCAGAGACTCGATTTCTTTCTGATCCATGTGCGATGTTCTCCTTTCCTCCTCTTTGTTCCTGACTCCAATATACCATAGGAGAGTTCGGTTATCCATCTAAATCCGCAGACAATGTGCCGTTTGATCTCATAATTTTCGGCCTTGATATACATCGATTTTGCTCAACAGTGCGAAGATCAAACCATGTACTTATCTCTCCTGTTGTACGTGCTTTTTGGGTTGTTTCCAATCCAACTTCGGTATCATATCCAGGAGCTGGCACACCCGCTTCTGCAGGTGGCGTTCAGTGGCCTCCAGGCGGTACTCCGGCCAGTTCAGCCGGGGATGGCGGTGGAAGGTGAAGCCGATGAGCTTCCGCAGCTGACGGGTCTGAACAGGGCCCATGACCTCCTGGCAGACACTTTCGAAGCTGACGCCGTATGCCGTCCCGCGGGTCTTGGCGTAGGAGTCCAGGTCCTGGAACTCCTCCGGCATGGCGAAGTTGAACAGGGACATCCCGTTGTCAAACACAGGCGCCGCACCGGTGACCTTCCCGGTGTGGTTGTCCCGCAGGACACCGAAGTTGCCGAAGTGCCGGTCCTCATTGTAGATCACAGCATCGAACACCAGCATACTTTTGATTTGTTCATAGGCTTCCGGTCCAAGCTGCCGGTAATACTCCAGGCAGGCTTTCAGCCCACCATCCCGCACAATACGACCGATAGGGATATAGGCGGTGTCAATATCCGTGAACAGCTTGCAGCGGGAGGCCAGGATGCCCTTCCAGTTTTCCAGCTCGTAGGCCACCGCGTCCAGGCCCATGGCCTGGGCAACCTGGCTGGCGTAAAACTCGCTGTAGGGCTCATTCCCGGTGTTGGCCGCGCCGAAGGTTCCGCCCTTATACAGATAGATGCCCTCACCCTCGATAAACCGCCACGCCTTGGGGAGCATCCCGTTGGTGGTCAGCTCTGGCGAGGTTGTAAAGGCCGCGTCGCTCTGTCCGATGCCGGTGTAGGCCACCAGGGACAGGATCTCAGAGAAACGGTTCTCATATAGATTGTACTGGGCAAATGTCCCGGTAAAGCCCTGGGGCACCACCCAATAGCTGTCGTTCAGGGAC
>CASEPH010000132.1 GCA_949289625.1 uncultured Clostridia bacterium
ATGGGCAGGGATTATGAACAAGAATATGAAAATCTGTTTTCCTGACACAGCAAAGGACGCCCGCTGATCACAGCAGGCGTCTGAAACTGTCGGAAAAGCCATCTGGCTTTTCCGACAAGGCATTTGCGGCCTGATGCGCGCATACCTTGGCCGATTTTCGGCCAAGGTCCACACTTTCAGGCCGAGAAGTATTTTCCGCCATGTACACGCCCCGGCGGAAAATGATTTCATCTTATTTCGCCGCTATGGCGGCGAAACTCTACGAGGTTTTTTATAAGCTAGGACGCCCGCTGAATACAGCAGGCGTCCTTTTTGTCTTATTTTGTGGTGAGGATCCGGTCGTTGTCCAGAGCTTTTCCGGCGCTGACAGAAAAACGCTCCAGCAGATCATCCACCGTCATGTGTTCCCGCTCTTCCCCGGAGACGTCCAGCACGATCCGGCCGGCGTCCATCATCAGGGTCCGGTTCCCCAGGCTCAGGGCCTGGGTCATATTATGAGTGACCATCAGGCAGGTGATCTTCCGTTCCGACACCACCTGCCGGGTGATTTCCAGCACCTTTTCTGCAGTGGCCGGGTCCAGGGCCGCTGTATGCTCATCCAGCAGCAGCAGCTTGGGAGTGACCATGGTGGCCATCAGCAGGGTCAGGGCCTGCCGCTGTCCGCCGGAGAGCAGCCCCACCGGATTCTTCATCCGATCCTCCAACCCCATGCCCAGCTGGGAGAGCATCTCCCGGAACATGGTCCGTTCCGTCTTGTTGATCCGGCTGAAAAACGCAAACCGGGACCGGGACTGCCGCAGATAGGCGATGGCCAGATTCTCCTCAATGGTCATATTGGGGGCGGTACCCTTCAGCGGGTCCTGGACCAGGTGTCCGATGGACTGGCTTCGCCGGTACTCTGGCGCAAAGGTAATATCCTTGCCGTCCAGTTCCACGGTGCCCTCATCCACATAAAAGGTACCGGCAATGGCGCCAAACATGGTGGATTTTCCCGCCCCGTTGGAGCCCACAATGGTGACAAAATCCCCTGCCGGCAGATGGAGGGTGATGCCGTCCAGCGCCTTTTTTTCATTGACGGTGCCGGGGTTAAAGGTCTTGGAAATATTGGTCAGGGTCAGCATGAAACTCCCCCTTTCCGGCCCAGCTTCTGCTTCTGAAACTCCACAAAGTGCTTCATGGCGGGGGACGCGATGGCAATGGCCACGATCAGGGCAGACACCAGCTTCATACATTCAGCGGGCACATTGAGCCGCAGGGCCACCGCCACAAAGAGCCGATAGAGACAGGAGCCCAAAATTGCCCCCAGCACACGGCGGAACATGCCGCCCTTCCCCACCAGGGTCTCGCCGATAATCAGGGAGGCCAGGGCGATGGTGACCATGCCGGTGCCCAGGTTGATGTCGCAGCTCTTCTGATACTGGGCCAGCACCGCGCCGGACAGAGCCGTGAGGCTGCCGGAGATACAAAGTCCCACGGTGATGGTAAAGGCGGGATTGACAGAGGAGGCCTTAATCATATCCGGGCTGTCTCCCGTGGCCCGGACGGAGAGTCCCAGTCGGGTCTTTAAAAACCAGGTCAGCAGCGCCCCCATCAGCAGCACGATCACAGCGGCCACCACCAGTTTATACCAGCCTCCCAGCACAGGCTCCAGCAGATCCTTGGTCATGGAGAAGATGGTATCGCATTTGAATACACTGAGGGTGGAGGAAAAGCCCATCACCGCCAGATTGACCGTATAGAGGCCAGTATTGACGATAATGCCCGCCAGAATGCTGGCAACACCCAATTTGGTCTGCAGCAAAGCGGTAATGTACCCGGACAAGACCCCGGCCACCATGGCCGCAACCAGGCCCAGAATGGGATGCCCCAGCAGCGTCACCTGACAGCAAACCGCGCAGCCCAGGGTAAAGCATCCGTCGGTGGACAGATCCGCAATATTCAGAATGGAAAAGCTCAAAAACAGCGCCAGAGCCACCAACGCATAGATGCAGCCCAATTCCATGGCGGTCTGGGCCGTGCTCAGGGTGAAAATGGATGATATAAGTTCCATGGACGTCCTCCCCAAAACAGGGCGGGTACAAAACCCGCCCGTATTTTGCTCATGTAATAATTATGGATTATTCAAAGCTCTCCTGGGTGACGGTCTCCTTGACCTCTTCACACAGATCCTGGAAAGCGCTGTAGTCCAGGCCGATGGCCTCCGCCGTTTCCGTGTTCACCATGGCAATGCCGCTGGACATGATCTGAACGGGCATCTGGGCAGGATCGGCACCGTTGACCAGCACATCCACCACCATATCCGCCGTAGCGCTACCCAGGGTCACATAGTTGACGCCGTAGCCGCAGAAGGCGCCGTTGAGGGCAAAGGAATCCGCACCGGCATAGTGGGGGATCTTCGCTTCGATAAACTTCTCATAGATGGCCAATTCCGCAGTCATAACCGTGTTGTCGGTGGGGGTAAAGATGGCGTCTACCTCGGCAGCCACCAGCGCATCGGCAGCCAAAGCCAGCTCATCATTGGTGGTGCCGGTCTTTTCTACCGTCTCGATGCCCTTCTCCTGGCAGTAGGCGATAGCCTCAGAAATGGCAAGCTTAGAGGAATCCTGGCCCTGATCGTACAGAAGACCCAACTTCTTAAGATCGGGATTGGCCGCCAGCATCAGATCGATCACCGCCTCAGCGTTGAGAGCGTCGGAGGTGCCGGTGATGTTGGAACCGGGCGCATCCAGAGATTCCACCAGACCGGCGCCCACAGGGTCAGACACGGCAGAGAACACCACAGGGATCTGGTTTTCCTCCGTGGCAGCCTGCATAATCAGCGCTGCGGGGGTGGCAATGGGAATGATCACGTCCACCTCATCGGCAATGAGATCCGCTGCGATCTGGTTGAGGGTGGTGGAATCCGCCTGGCCGTTTTTCATATAGTCAGCATAATCGAAGGTGACGCCCAGCTCTGCGCCTTTGGCGTCCAGCTGATCGCAGATGGCCTGCTCGATCTGGTCCAGGGATGCGTCGTCCACATATTTGACGATACCGACCTTATAGACGGTGGAGGAGCTGGCTGTGCTCTCGCTCTGAGACGCCGTCGAAGACGCAGAAGCAGCGGAAGCAGCGCTTTCCGTGTTGGTACCACAGGCGGCCATGGAACACATCAGGGCAGCTGCCGCAGCAAGGCTCAAAACTCTTTTTGCAAATTTGGTTGTTTTCATGGATATTTCCTCCTAAAATCGTTTTGACTGCATTTCGACAGGTGACGTTTTCCAGTGGGGGTATAAAAAAAGCGCCCCTATCCCTATCCATAGGGACAAGAGCCAAACTCCTGCGGTACCACCCTGCTTGGTGCAAAAACACCCGCTCTGCGCACAGTCATGCGCTCCGCTGTGATAACGGGCCGGAACCCCCGTTGCCATCTACTTGGAATTCTCCGTTCAAGGCACCCTCACAGGTCCATTCACATCCGCTTTCCCTGCCGTGATTCCACCGTCCACAGCTCTCTAAAAGGTTCCCCGGTGCTACTTCTCCTGCTCATCGGTTTTTCTTGGTATGGATTATATGCCATCGAAAAGCATTTGTCAAGTGGTTTTTTTCAAGCTTCCGGGCGGCGGACCGGGCATCTCACCCGGCCGCCTTGCACACGTCCACCCATTGGAGATAACCCGAAACCTGCTCCAGTTCCGGGATACTCAGCTCAATGGCGCTGTTGGCCGTGCCCACCGCAGGAAACACGGTTTCAAACCGCTTGAGTGATTCATCTAGATAGACCTTGACCCCTTCCTTCACGCCAAAGGGGCATACGCCGCCCACCGCATGGCCCACCAACTCCTCCGCCTGTTCCCGGGAGAGCATTTTGGCCTTGGTGTGGAACATGGCTTTATATTTGGCATTGTCCACCTTCACATCCCCTGCCGCCACCACCAGAATGGGGCTGTCTTCCACCAGGAAGGACAAGGTTTTTGCGATTCTGGCCGGCTCCACCCCCAGCCGCTGGGCAGCCAGTTCCACCGTAGCGCTGGATTCCGTAAACTCCTGAATCCGATCCTCCAGCCCAAAGGCTGCAAGATGGGTCCGGGCTCGCTCCATAGACATGGTAATTCCCCCTTTTGGTATGGCATTTTAACACACTACTGTAAAAAATACAAGAGGCAGGGAGGAATCCTGCCGAAAAAAAAGCAGAGACGCCGGCTCTTGGCGTCTCTGCTTTATGTTAATCGGAAATATTTACCCGGACAATACAACGGAACTGATCTTCACCGATTTGGGTGGTGATATAGGCCGTGCCGTCCGAAACCGCTGTAACGATACCCTTGCTGTCCACCTTGGCCACCGAGGTATCGTCAGAGGACCAGGAGAAGTCTGGCACCTCTTCTCCCAGAACAGATGTAATGGTGAGCTGGAAGTATTCGCCCTTTTTGGTCAGGGTCACATCCTCGTAGTTGATGACATATTCGGAATCATCACTGTTATAGCCCCGGTTGCCGGTCACATCCACACACCGGACAATACAGCTGGCGGTGTAATCAGCGATGGAAGCAGTGATGATGGCGGTACCGTTGGACAGTGCCGTAACCTCTCCCTCGTCATTGACAGACGCAACGGAGGGATCGGAGCTCTCCCAAACGGTGGCATCGATCTGCTCCTGGGTCAGCTCATAGTCAATAGCCAGTTCTACGGTCTGGCCCTCGTAGCTCATGGTGATGTCCTCCATGTTCATATCCAACACCGTATCCGGCACCTCAAAGTCGCAAACCACCGTCACCGCAATGAAGGTGTCGCCGCAGCTGCCAGTGATGGTGCATATGCCGCCCCGTCTGGCCCGGATGGTTCCGTAATCATCCACCGTGGCCACCGTCTCATCGTCACTGGACCATTCGATCTGGGATTCTGCAGAGGCGGGTGAAATCACATAGACCACATCGGCGGTTTCACCCCGAGAATACATATAGATGGTGGACGCACCAGTCACGGCAAACGTGTCCAGTTCCACAGGCTCCTCCGAAGGCTCCACAGGCTCTTCCTCCACAGCGGAGCTCTCCTGAACCTCCTCCACAGGCGCTTCCTCCACAGCGGATACCACGGCCTGCTCCTGGCTAGGCGTGGGAGATTCCGATACCTGCTGCGTCGTTGTGGTATTGGTAGTGCCCAGCAGTTCTTCATCGGTCATGGAGACAAAGAAGCCCATCTGGTACAGCATAAAGCCCACGCCGCCGGCAATCAGCAGCAGAGCCGCCAGCAGTCCAATCAATACGCCGATGATGGCCGCGCTGTGCTTTTTCATCTGTTTTTTCCCGGAGTCTGAGCTGACCTCCCTGGAATTTGGCCGGCGGTTCTGCTCCGGCCGTCGATTCTGATTTTGGGGACGCTTTCCCGCAGCCTGAGACCGTCGTTTTTCCTGGGCTGTGGCCTTGACCTTGGCAGCGTCGAAGATCATGGTAATATCGTTATCCGAGCTGCCGTCGGTTTTCTCAGTCTCAAGGTCCTCCGACGAATCCTCTGGGGCGGTCTTCTCTTCGGTCTTGCGCTCCTCCTCAGTTCCATCTTCAGCATCCATGGGAATGCCCAGCTCATTGAGCACATCCCGAAGCACTTCCTCATTGTAATCCTCCCGCCCGCAATTGGGGCAGGAATCCAATCCGTCCGGAATTACATTACCGCATTTTTCACATATTCTGCTCATATACTTCCTCCACGAAAATATTATTTCTCAGTATTCGGAGATACCGTTTCAGCGATGCTTACTAATGATAGCACATTTTTCTACAAAATCCAATGGTTTATATGCGCAATGTTGTTGCTTTTTTTCAAAAAATAACGTAGAATAGAGCAGAAAAGACGATCTGCGCATATGGAAATATATCATCCTCCGTATGCGTATGTGATTTCCTCTGAATGGGAGGTTTTATTTTGATAGATCCTAGAAAAATCACACCTCTGCTGAGCAACATGACCGTGGACCGGGAAATCGGCAGCGGCCCCAACGGGGTCGTATACCTGGTCACCCGTCGGCTCGACGGGAAAAAGATGGCGCTCAAGCACATCTCCATCCCTGCCAGCGACGCTCAGACCAAAGCGTTGATCTTCGCCAAAGCTGTGGCCAACGAAGCCGATGCCCAGCGGTATTACAGTGCTCTGGTCAAGGACATTAAGACGGAGCTGCTGCTGCTCAACGGCATCAAGAACGCACCGAATCTTCTGAAATTCCGCGGCTATCAGGTGGATCAGAAGTTTATCGGTTCCGGTTTTGACGTGTATCTCCTTTCCGATTATTGCCGGACCCTGCCGGAGTACTTAACCGCCCACCCCTTGACCAAGCTGCAGGCCGTCAACCTGGCCATCGACCTGTGTTCTGCACTGGAGCAGCTTCGGTCTGCTGGGCTGATCCACAAGGATATCCGTCCCAACAACATTTACCTGGGCGATAACCGTCATTTTCTGGTGGGTGATCTGGGCCTGGTCAAGCTGGACGAGCTCCAGTACAGCTCCATGCCGGATCAGCTTCTAACCGAATACACTGCACCGGAGGTGGTGGATTCGGAAGCGCCGCTGTCCGCTACCATGGACATCTACAGCGTGGGCCTGATCCTCTACGAAATCTATAACGGCGGCATTTTGCCCATCGGCGAGCAGGATCGTTTTGTCCGCACCGACGGTGAGCTTCCTGCCCCAGCCTATGCAGATATGGCTCTGTCCGAGATCATTTTGAAAGCCTGTGCTTTTGATCCTGAGGTCCGGTATCAGACGCCAGCGGAAATGAAGCAGGCACTGATCCTCTATATGCAGCGGGGCAATGTTTCCAGCACACCGCTGGTTCCCCAGCCAGAGCCGGAGACCGATGCAGAAGTGGACGTAGCCACCATCGCCGCCACGGTTGCAGCCGGTCAGGAAGAATCGGCCACAGCGGAGGACGCTTCCCCAGCAGAGGATGCTGCGGAACCGTCTCCCCTGGATGTGGATCCAGGCTTTGTGCTAGACGAACCCCAGGAGGAGGTACCCAAGATCTCCCTGAACGATCTTAGCGAGGATGAGCTGCTGGTTCCCACCGAGGGCGAAATTTCCGTGGAGGATTTCCTGGCATCCATTCGGAACACCCCCGGCCTGGAGGTACTATCCATGGATGATGACGGTAACACCGTCACCGTCCCCGGCTATGAGACAGAGGATTCCCTGCCGGAAGGAACAGAGTTTGTAGACTCTGCCGATAACCGCATTGAACCTCCCGTACAGCCTCAGCCGGAGTCTTCGGACGAGGCCCAGGAAGAAACCACCGAGCCGGACGAGCCGGAAGCCTCTCAGGAACCCGAGCCGTACAATCCAGTTCAGGAGCAGGTCCAGGAAGCATCAGAGCCTCTGCCTGATCCGGAGCCCCAGGAGGAAGAACCCCAGGAGCAGCCCGAGCCTCCTCGTCGCAGACGGCAGCGTTCTGTCCCCAGAAATGACGATCCCAACGTCTATGACGACGGATATGAAGAGGAAACCTACGAGGATTATGAGGACGAGGACGACGATCAGCCCTCCGGCACCTGGAAAAAGGCGCTGATTGCAGTAATCGTACTGCTGGTGTTGGCCGGCGGAGCCTTTACCCTATATATGTTCAAGACCGATACGGTTTCAGACATGAGCACCCAAGTGCTGTCCTCCTCCTCGGTCCAGATTACCGCAGATACCAAAAACAGCTCCGCCGTAGAGGTAATCTGCTCCACCGCCACCGGTGAAGTTGCCCGGCTGCCTCTCACCGACAGCGGCGCCACCTTCACCGATCTCAGTCCCAGCACCACTTACACCTTTACCCTGAGTTCTGCAGAAGGCAAACTGCTGCTGGGAAGTAAGACCACCGAAGCCACCACAGATCAGATGACCAATCTCACCGGCTTTGCCGCCTCCACTGTATCCGCCACCAGCGTGGATCTGGCCATTCGTGGCACGGGCGATCAGCCGGATAAATGGATCATCACCTGCACTGCAGAAAATGGTGATTCTGTTACCGGCGAAGGCACCGACGCCTCCAAACCCATTACTGTGGAGGGTCTGACGCCTGCCACCACCTACACCGCCACCATCGCCCGGGGCGACGGCGATCAGTTGGGCGGCACCACCACCTGCACCTTTACCACCATGGACTACACCGTGCTGGAGTCCTTTGAGATGACGGATATTGACACCGACAGCACCACAGTGCAGTGGGTCTATTCCGGCACCGTGCCGGACAGCTGGACGGTTACCTGCGAGGGTACCGACGGCTCCTCCACCACGCAGGAGGTCAGCGGCACGGAATGCACTCTGGACGGCCTCACCTCTGGCGTCACCTACACTGTCTCCATTTCCTGTCCTTCTTTGAAGGAGACGGACAAGAGCACCATCACTGTTGGCGTTCCCTCCGTTACCATTACAGAGGTATCCAGCGTGCAGAATGAGGACGGCAATATTGAGGTCACCTGGGAATACACCAGCGACACCACCCCCACCCAGTGGAGCGTCTCCTATGTCTACGCATCGGAGAGCGAACCCACCGCCACCCTCATTACCTCGGACACCAACTCCGTGATTTTGGAAAACCCAATTCCGGAAGCAGAGTACACCATCACCATTGAGAGCGCCGATGAATTCCATGTGGGCGGCTCCACCCAGACCACCTGCGTCACCGGTGAAGCCTCTGACTTTACTGAATTCGGCTGCTCTGATGTATCCATGTCTCTGTATGTGCTGGAAGACAATCCCGATACGCTGGAAAATTCCACTGAAACCTTTACCACTTCCCAGCATATTGCCTTTGCGATCCAGGCCAATTACGAGGAAACGGAAGAGGATAAAAACGTCACCACCATGTATGTGATCCGCAACAGCAACGGTCAGCCCGTCTATGTCTACCGTAACGACGATCCCGGCCGGTCCTGGTCCGGCAGCTGGACCACTGCCCGACACACCGGCGATCTGCCGGATACTATTGAAAAGCCCGGATCCTACACCTTGGAGGTCTATTTCAACGGCGATCTCCTGGCGGAGGCGGACTTCACAGTAACCGAATAATCGAAAAGCCTCGGCTCCCAACGGGAAGCCGAGGCTTTTCTTATGCCGTGAAACAATCGGGCACAGATTACTTCTTCTCAAAGGACATGCAGTCCGTGCACTGATCCATGGTAGGGTTGGTCTCATGGGTGCCCACAAGGATCTTGCTCAGGGAACAGTAGTTCTCCGTTCCACAGTGATGGGCACACTGATTTACCGTGCATTCGATGGCACGGTTGGCAGTACAATTGCAGTTCATGTTTCTTCCTCCTTCTCTTGTAGTAGCAATAGTATGCCCGAAAAGAAGGCGTTTATGAAATGGACCCGGCGAATTTTCGCCGGGTCCATAGCCATTATTCCTGCCAGTTATGGTACACGTTCTGAACGTCGTCGTCATTTTCCATGGCGTCCAGCATTTTCTGCATATTTTTGATATCCTCTTCCTTTTCCAGGGTCTGATAGTTCTGGGGCACCATCTCCACCTGGGCAGAAGCAAAGGTGTATTTATCCTGCAGAGCCGCGGTGACGGCGTTAAAATCATCGGGATCAGTGTAGATGATATGGACGTTGTCATCCTTGGTATAGTCCGCAGCGCCGGCATCCAGAGCATCCATCATCACGGTGTCCTCGTCCAGCTCTTCGTCCTCGTCGTCAATGACAATGACACCCTTTTTGTCAAAGCTCCAGCTGACGCAGCCGCTGGCGCCCAAATTTCCACCAAATTTATCAAAATAATGGCGCATATTGGATGCAGTACGGTTCCGGCTGTCAGTCATGGTCTCCACAATTACCGCCACACCGCTGGGACCGTAACCCTCATAGGTGATGGACTCGTAGTTATCTGCGTTGCCGGAGCCCAGTGCCTTGTCAATGGTGCGCTTGATGTTGTCGTTGGGCATATTGGCCGCCTTGGCCTTGACGATAACAGCTGCCAGGCGGGAGTTGTTATTGGGATCGCCGCTGCCCCCCTCTTTCACCGCCACAATGATCTCTCTGGCGATCTTGGTAAAGGCGGCAGAACGCTTGGCATCGGCCGCACCCTTGGTTTTCTGAATATTATGCCATTTGGAATGACCTGACATATCTTTCCATCCCTTCGTGAGAATAATATATAGTGAACTAAATTAGTTTAACATAAAATGACGGGTTTCTCAACCCCCTATTTCCCATAGAGTGGATTCCCCACCATCAAAGAAAATACTGATCCGGCTGTGGCAAACGGCCACTAATTTGGACCGTCAGTTGTGGAAACGCCTTCCGCAGCTTTTCCGCCAGCTTGGCAACAATGGGATTCTCCGTGGGATAATGGCCCGCGTCGATAAGATTGATTCCGCAGCCCAGGGCGTCGATAAAATAATTGTATTTCACATCCCCGGTGAGGAAGGTATCACATCCGGCCCGGACCGCGTCCTCCAGATATTCTCCGCAGGAGCCGCAGCCCAAGGCAACACGCTGGACCGGTTTGCCGCTGTCGCAATAGCGCAGGCCGTTGGCCTTTAACTTGTCCTTGGCCAGCGCCAAAAATTCCGAAAGGACCATGGGCTCATCCAACTGGCAGATATGTCCGATCCGTCCCTCTGCCAGATGCTCCACCGGCGTCAGTCCCAGGGTCTCGGCCAGGGTATCGTCCACCCCGTCCTCCGCCTCGTCCAGATTGGTATGCATACAGATGGCGGCAATCCGATTTTCAATCAGCTCCAAAACCTTTTCCTGCTGAAACACCCGGTCCGTCACATGGCGGTGGGTATCCCAGATCACCGGATGGTGGGAGACAATGAGCTCCGCACCCTGTTCCGCAGCCTCACGAATCACCGGTAGGGTGATGTCCAGAGCCACCAGGATCTTGCTAACCTCCGCGTCTCCGCGGCCCACTAGATGGCCCACGTTGTCCCAGGATTCCTTTCCCTCCTCCGGCGCCACTGTCCAGAGGTATTCCAGAATATCAGATACGGATGCCATACTGTTCCTCCATTTCCGTCAAGTCCGTCCATGCTGCCTCATAATAGTCCAGCACAGCCTGCTCCTTTTGTTTTGCCCGGCGAAGTCCCTCCACGGACTGCCTCACGCTGTCCTTGACCCGTCGAAAATAATCCGGCATCAGCGGATCACCGCTGGCAAGAAGCCAAGGAGGCATATACTGCTGCCCCGGGGTCAGAGGCCTGCCATCTCCAAAATAAACCTCCATGGCGGTATAAATGAATTTTCCATCCCGGGAAAGCTTCTCTTGCCGAATCGAAAATCCCTGCTCTGTCAGCCACTTCCGAAGCTGACTCACTGCGGATTGGGGCTGCAGGATCAGCTGACGGGAACCCTCCCGCACTGCAGGGGCAGCCTTCAAAATTTCAATCATATTGTCGCCGCCCATTCCGGCACAGATCACTGTTCCGATCCGTTCCATGGGCAAAGCCGCAAGGCCGTCGGAGAGGCAAAAGGTGATCTGATCTCCAATTCCAGCTCTGGCGGCATTCCGTTTGGCAGCAGCCAAAGGCATCTCCCGGAGATCCGAGGCATAAACATGGGGGCAAATTCCCTCTTGCAGCAGATAGATGGAAAGATACCCGTGATCCGTTCCCACATCCGCCGCCGTATTTCCCCGCCGAACCAAATCCGCGCAGGATTGCAGCCTTGCACTTAGCTTCATAAGTCCTCCAAAACAAAACACGGGCCGGCAAAAGCCGGCCGTATTTTTTCAGTTATTCTGCAGCAGGCTCCGCAGCCTCGCCCAAAAAGGCATTGAGGGCGCTGAGGAACTCGTCTGCATCCACGCCGTGGACCATGCAGGCCTCCTCCACAGTTTCACCCCGGGAGGAAGGGCAGCCCAGGCAGTGCATCCCGATGGACAAAAACATGGGAGCGGCTTCGGGGGCCACATCCAAAATGGTACCGATAATGGTATCCTTGGTAATCTTAACCATGATAAACCTCCTGATTGTTGTATAGGGT
>CASEPH010000133.1 GCA_949289625.1 uncultured Clostridia bacterium
GAACAGGATACGGAGTTGATTGAGTGGCTGTCCTCGCTTGGCTAAATCCAAATATTATGTGCAGTGAAACAGGGCTTTTTTGCTCTGTTTCACTGCTTTTAGGAGGTACTACACATAATTGATTTCTGTTCATAACGTCCCCGGAGCATTCAGCAGCGGGGACCCAAAAGGCGAGGACTTTCGCATCGTGCTGGAGGAGATCCTGCGCATTCATCTGGGCGAAGCTGAAATGCCCGGTTACTTTCCTCATTCCTGGCTTGATGTAGGATCGTTGGGATTTGACTTTTCAATGGGATTAGGCTACCCCATATCTTTTGCATGGCGCTGTCTGGATGCACAGTACTGGGGCGTTGCCCAGCGGAGAAAGCGCATTTTTCTGGCCGTTGACTTTGCGGGGTACACCGCGCCGCTTCTCATGTTTGATATCCTTAATGAATTCCAAGCTCTGGAAAAAAGCAAAGTGGAGGAGGATGATTCAATATGAGAAATAACCGTGAGCTGGATGGCCAGCTGACACTTTTGAAGCTGGATGGACCTGAAGACACGATTGTCCATCCGAGGAGGAACCCCAGACCCAAACCTGAGGCTGATCTGATTGCAATCCCATTTTTGTACTTGGACCTTTCGCCGGACCATGTCAATCTGTTCGGAAAGCACTATTGGGAGATCCTCATCCCCTATCGGGAGGGAAAGCCGCCCCTCAACACCGGGCCTGCGCCCAGGAAGCCGATCCGGACGCTTCTCTCAGAAATACTGGAGGAAAATCCAGAGGAAAAATATTATCTGTCCAAAGCCGCCTGCCTGGGAATCTTGCAGCGTGCGGAGGAACGAGGTAAGCCTCTGCCACCTCAGCTCCAGCAGGCATTGATGGCCCAGGCGGGATTGGCACCGCCTCCTCAAGCATTCCGGGAGATGAGAGCCTATCATATCAACCAGAGGGATGAAGGAATTGACCTGGGCGGCGTATCCGGGGCGCTTATGGCCACCAGCAATATGCAGATGCAGACATTCATCACAGAAAGATCTCCTGTCGCATTCGCCGCCAATCAGCGGGACGAAGTGCGCGATCTGCACGACATAGCCGGAGCTCTCAGCGCCCAGCCCGGTATGAAACAGCAAACCCTGGTGGCCGGATTCTCCGCCGGAGCCGGAGCCAGCGCCGGCAGCATCGGCTATTCTGAAATCGTGGCCCCGACCCTGAAGGGGTCGGCCAGCGGAAGCTGCATGCCGTCGGTTCTCTGCCTCAACGACCAGGGCGGCAATGTCATGGATTGTTCAGAGAA
Source organism: uncultured Clostridia bacterium (assembly GCA_949289625.1). Next base: position 1,284 of record CASEPH010000133.1, read on the forward strand.
TGTGATTGGTACTCTCCGTGCGCAGGAGCACGGGCATCAGCCCCTTGTCTATGAGAATCACGGTATCGATGCCAGATACACTGGGCCGCACATAGTCGCACCCACACTGTCCGCCCGCGCCGGAACAGGGGGCAATAATCTCCCGCTCGTCGGGCAGAAGATGCCGGGGGACCTCTTCCGTACTCCGACAGCAACCGCTCAACCCACGGTCTTCTCACGGCAGAGGGTCGACAAATTTGCACTCAATGACGTGGCTTCCACCGAGAGCGCCCGACAGCATAAGGATGCCACCGATCTGGTACTCCAACCTGGAAAGGAGAACCGTCCGCTGTTGATCCGGCGGCTGACCCCTCTGGAGTGTGAGAGACTCCAAGGGTTTCTGGACAGCTGGACGAAACGGCCCGGCGCGTCTGACTCCGCCCGATATAAGGCTCTGGGCAACTCCGTTGCGATCCCCTGCGTGGAATTCATCATGCAGGGGATCAAGACGGTATTCGAGCTGGAGGATAGAGCCGGCTAATTTGCTTCTAAATTAAAGAATTGTTGGTTGTTCTTGTCAATAGCTATTTTACCTTTATTCAGGTATTGTTTGCTTGCAATATGAGGAAAGGAGGTCGGATGATGGCGGAAGAAATGAAAAACCTCTGTGCAATGATCCCCGTGGACCTCCACGCAAAGGTCCGTGCGCAGCAGGAGGCATCCGGCAAAAACCTCGGCCAGTACATGACCTGGCTGATCACACAATTCTATGAAAATGAACAAGGAGGAAAAAACATGATCGACGATAAGAAAACGGTGGCATTTCAGGTGCCCGCGGACCTGTTTGAGCAGTTCAAAGCATACCTGAAAAAGCATAACATCAAACAAAATGCCTTCTTCCTGGACTGCATCCAGCGGGCTATCGCAGATGATGCGCAACCCGAAACCGCCGAAGAATGAGCAGAAACAGGAATCAGCGCCGCCGGGGAGATCGGCGGCGCTGATTGCTTGAAGGGAGCGATTTCATGTTCATTTACCCTGAAAATCTAAAGGCAAAGCCCAAGTTGTGGCTCTGGCAGCTGAGGGACATCTCCATCATCGGCATCTGCATGATCCTCTCCGCCCTGGCACTGGCCCAGGGGGTTGGGATGGCGCCGCTGGTGCTGACGTTTCTCTATGCCTTTCTGGCCATTCAGGTGGAAGACGCCAGTATTCTGGATTTCCTGCGGAAGGCAGCGTGCTTTCTGTTTTTACAGCAACAATTTTATGAATGGAGGCTGGATCGATGAAAGGGATTCTCGCGCGGCTGGACAAAAGGAAAGAGGTCCAGCGGCATCAATCCACCCGGCAGCTCATGGGGATTTCCAGCATCACCGATCATGGGGTATCCACCCCATACGGCGATTATACGTTTTTCTTGATTCGCCCAGATAACCTCTCCGTCCTCTCAGAAGACGCCATCCGGCAGCGGGTCGGCAATCTGGCAAACCTGATCAGCAATCGAGACGAGGTGACGCTTCTGGCACTGGACTCCCGTGCATCCTTCCTGCGCAACAAGCTGTTCTATCAGGCCCGGCTGGAGGAGGAAACGGAACCGGCGATCCGTCGGCTGCTGCAGTTGGATCTGGAGTATCTGGATGAGATCCAGGCATCTTCCGCATCCAAGCGGGAATTTGTGATCGGCCTGCGTGTGACGGAGAAAGAGGGCCATGATGCGGTGGTCCTGCATCAGATGGAAAAGAGCATTTCCAATGAAAATATTCCGGTCCGATTGGCGGAGCGGGAGGATATCAAGCGGCTGTTGTCGGTGTATTACCTGAATGATGCGGCGGTGACTGCTGTGGAGGATGTGGATGGTGAACAGGCGGTGATCATGCGTGGCTAAGAAAATACAGAAGAAAAAAAGAAAGGCCGCTGCGAAAAGCCCGGCGCCCCGGCCGAAGGAGTTCCTGGATATGATCGCCCCCGCAGCGGTCAAATTCAATACCGAGAACTATGTTTTCGGGACTACCTATCGCAGTACCATGGCCCTGAAAGGATACCCGCCCACCACGGAGGACCTGGCTCTCCTGTATCGCCTCAGTGAGATGAGCGGTGTCAATATCCGACTGACAGCCCGAAAGCTGGCGGACGGTGAGGAGGATGCCATCATCCAGGCCAGCAGCAACAAGAATCGAATGGAACTGGGGGCCACCAAGATGAAGCAGAGTGTGGTGGCAGAGGCCACACTGGAAGATGTGCGAGGGATGCTGCTCAAGCAGCGCAATGAGCGGGAAGCACTCTTATATTGTACCGTATTCGTGGAATTGGTCGCAAAGAGCATGGATGAGCTGCAATCCCTGAAAGGGACGGTCTCCTCTATGCTCAGCCGGAGCAGGCTGCAGGCAGATCCCTTGTTTCTCTGCCAGCTCAAGGGATTTCAGTCTGTCAATCCCGCCGGCAGGAATATGCTGGGGGCGTATGTGGAGCGGGTCCTCCCCGCAACCAGCATAGCCAATCTCTATCCCATCAGCTATTCCGGCAAAGCGGACCCGCACGGATTCTACATTGGCCATGAGAAATATGGTTCCAATGTGTTTGTGGACCTGGATCAAAAGGAGGGCGACAAGACCAGCGGCAGCGCCACGATCCTGGGTAACTCCGGCCAGGGCAAGACTTACCTGCTCCAGCTCCTGCTTTGCAACGTGCTGGAGGCGGGGAAGAGAGTGATCTGCCTGGACTCTGAACATGAGCTGGAAGATTTCTGTATGAATCTGGGGGGAAGCTATCTGGACCTTCTGAGCGGTCAGTACCGGATCAATCTGCTGGAACCCCGCCGCTGGGACGACGGGACGGGAGAGGATGACCCGGAGGCTCCGCCGGCATTCCGTGGAACGCTTCTGTCCCAGCATACCTCGTTCCTCCGTGACATTTTCCGGGTCTACAAGGACTTCGACACACCTCACATTGATACATTGGAGATCATGGTGGAGCGGCTCTATCAGAAGTGGGGGATCTCAGATGACACGGACTTCTCCCGACTGCGGCCCACGGACTACCCGATCCTTTCCGATTTGTATCAGCTTCTGGAGGATGCCTATAACCACTACGATGACAACGGTCCCCATCAGCTCTATACGGCGGAGATCCTCCGGGACCTGCTGCTGGGATTGCACTCCATGTGCAAGGGGGCGGACTCCCGGTTTTTTAACGGCCATACCAATATCCAGTCTGCCCGCTTTCTGGTGTTCGGCGTGAAGGCACTGGATGATGTAGCCCAGAATCTGCGGGACACCATGCTGTTCAGCATCCTCTCCTACATGTCCGGCCAGCTCCTGACTGCGGGCAATTCCGTGGCCACCATCGACGAGCTGTACCTGTGGCTCAACAATCCCACCGCCATCACGTATATTCGCAATGCGCTGAAACGGGTGAGAAAGCGGGAGTCCGCCCTGATCCTCGCCACGCAAAATCTGGAGGACTTCGATCAGCCTGGGATTCGGGAGATGACCCGACCGCTGTTTGCCATCCCCACGCACCAGTTTTATTTCAATGCAGGCGTTGTGGATCAGCAATTCTATATGCGGAATCTCCAGCTGCAGTCCTTCGAATATGAGATCATCAAAAATGCCAAGAGGGGAGAGTGTCTGTACCGCTGCGGAACGGACCGCCACATTCTGAAAGTGGTAGCGCCGGAGTACAAGGCAAAACTGTTCAAGAGGCAGGAGACAGGACAAAACACGTCTCAAAATCCGCAGGAAGAGGCGGTGCCAAAATGATCATCGTAGGCTATGGCGGGGGGACGGACAGCACGGCGATGCTGGTTGGCCTGTGGCAGCGACGCATTCCTGTGGATCTGATCCTTTTTTCGGACCCCGGTGGGGAGCAGCCCCATACCTATTGGTATCTCCGGGTCATGGATCATTGGCTCCGTGCCCACGGGATGCCGCCCATCACCCGAGTATGGTATCGGGACTGTCTTGGCCGGCGGCAGACGCTGGAGCAGGAGTGCCTGCGGTCAAGATCGCTGCCGTCCATCGCGTATGGACACAAGAAGTGCTCACAAAAGTACAAAATCGCGCCTCAGGACAGGTTCTGCAATCACTACCCTCCTTGCCTGGAAACATGGAGCCGCGGTGAGCGTGTGGTTAAGATGATCGGGTATGACGCTGGGGAAGCCCGACGGAGGGAGGGGGCCAGAGAGCATGACCTGGCTGATAAAAAGTATCAAAAGGAATATCCTTTGATGGAGTGGGGCTGGCACAGGGATGATTGTGTACAGGCCATCCAGGACGCGGGGCTTCCCTTACCGGGGAAGTCCTCTTGCTTTTTCTGCCCCTCCATGAAGAAGCGGGAGATCCGGGCGCTCTACCATCAGTACCCGGACCTGCTGGAACGAGCCTTGGCAATGGAGGACAATGCCAGGCCAAGTCTCATCACAGTAAAAGGACTGGGCCGGGATTTCGCATGGCGGGACTTTATCGCATCCGATCAGGCGCAGCTGGCGCTGCCGGATGCCTTTGTCCCGGAGGAACGGCCCTGCTCCTGTGAAATGGAAGGAGGTGACCTTCAATGGCAGGACCCGCGATCCTTGCCGCAAAAGCAGCGCTGCTCCTGAGTGACGAACAGACCAGAAAGCGGATCGGATACGCTGTTGCCGCAATCTTTGTTCCGCTGATCCTGGTGGTGGCATTTTTGCTGTCCCTGCTCTCCGGGACCACACAGCATAACAACGCTGTGGTGGATCTGGTGTTCAACGGAGGCCCCGTACCCACGACCATGAGCACGGAGTATACCGCCCAAGTGCATGCTATGCAGGACTGCCTGGCTGCACTGGACAGAGCAGTGGCAGAGGTCAACAGCCAGATGGAGTCCGGCACACTGGACGGCGCCATGGTGAAAGCAACTTTTTTCTCTCTGTGTTTCGGCGGCGAGAACCCCCACCTGTCTGCGGGAGAAGCCCGCGCATTTGCGGATTGCTTTGTTCGGTATGAGACGCGGACCCGCACAGTGGCCTCCGGCTCAGACCCGAACACTGGGGAGACGATATACACAGAGGAAACATATACCGTGGCGATTGCCCTGGACCTGCACACCGCTTATGAAAATCTTGAAGCCGCCGGGTATCCGGTGACGGAGGATCTGGAGGCCAATGCCAGAGCCGTCTACGACCGGATCGCCTACGGCGCCGACGGAGATTACACCGGCGAGATCGAGTATGGCGGGGCCAGGATAACGGAGCTGGATGTCTCACAGTTCGCGGACCCGAACACCAAGAATGCCGAGGATCTGGTGGTCTATGTGACCCATGCATGGGAATCCGGCTGGGGCTATGTCTGGGGGACCTTCGGCCAGACGCTGACAGAGTCGCTCTTCGAGTCCAAGCTTCGACAGTACCCGGAGGGTGTGGGCAACTATGAGGAATTCATTCGCTCCAACTGGTTGGGAGGCCGGACTGCGGACTGCGTGGGCCTGATCAAAGGGTATGGGTGGCTGGACGCGGATGCGCTCACCATCCGATATGGAACAAACGGGATGCCGGACATCGGTGCAGATGCCATGTACCGCAATGCGACAGTGAAAGGCAGCATTGACACCATCCCGGAGGTTCCGGGTCTCGCTGTCTGGCACAGCGGACACATCGGCGTCTACATTGGCAATGGGCAGGTCATTGAGGCTATGGGTACCAAGTACGGTGTCGTCAAGACGCAGCTGAGCCAACGCAACTGGACTGCATGGTTGGAGATCCCATATATCACCTATGACTGAGGAAAGGAGCTGACGAGCAGATATGGAAAAGGTCAGTATCGAGCTGTCCTTCGAGACGGACAAACTGGAGGCACTGGAATACTGCCTGCAAAAGGAGCGGACTACAGTGAAAAAGAAGATGGCAGAGTCGCTCCAGCAACTCTATGAGGAGAAGGTGCCGGAGGCAGTGCGGGAGTACTTGGAGCGGAAAAATCCACCCGCTGCCAGGCCCCGGCGTCCCCGGCCTCAAAAAGAAACAAAGAAGGAGGAAGCTCCCATTGAACCGGGAGCGGAACAGCATCATGAATGAAAATGAGATCACCGTATTGAAGGTAGAACCTGGCAAGGCACCTGAGCAGATCACCATTCCCAACACACTGAGAGCCATGCAGGAACTGGTGGGCGGTCACATTGAGATCGTTGATTATCAGGGGACATGCCTGGTGTGTAACGAGGAAGGGAAACTGCTGGGACTGGAGCCGAATCGAAGGGTTGGCCAGGACGTGATCGCGGGAACGTTCTTCCTGGCAAACCATGATCTGGAGGGTAACCTGTGCTCTTTGAGTCAGGAAGACCTTGCCCACTTCCGGCAGCAGTTTGCACAGCCTGAGACACTCACCCAGAAGGATGTGCAGAATGCATTCGGCTTCAAATTTTTCAGTATGTGAATGACAAGAATGGAGGTATCCATGGATCAATATGAATTTCGGCGGGAGCTTGATGCGGTGCTTCCATCGCCTGATCCGCAGCTGGCGAAAAGGCTGATTGACTTTGCGGAGGAGAATAAGATCTATTTCTCTGAGACAGAGTACAAGGTCGTTTTCTATGAGGAATATCTGGCGAGCCTGCGGTTTGTTGCGAAAAATTTCGGGCCGGATACTCTGGCGAGTATCCCGAAGATGATCGACGAACAAAATATGATCCTGCCGGACGAAATGGTGGCCGCCGCGATTTGCGTACAGGGCGGCGTTCCGTTAGATCAGGTACAGCAGATGGCCTATGAGGGATGGCTCATGGGATTTTTTAATGCGCGCAGGGTTGACAATGGAGTACTCAGCCCGCTGGCGGTCTGCTCGATTCGAGATCATGGCAGGGAGGAGAAATTCTGCACCACGTACTTCGGTTCCTTCTCTCCGGGCGATGCACTCCACCGCGCGGTGGAGTATGCAGGACAGCACGACACCACCACGGCCTATGCGCTGAAGAACCTCACGGCGGATTTGCGGGTGGATGTCGATGCGCCATCGGGAAGGAGAATCCTGGACCAGCGCAGGCCGAGCATGATCCGAGCAATGGAAAGTGCCTTTGCACAGTGTCCGGCGGTGGCAGCGAAGATCACCTTCGATACCGACCAACGGGAAGTGACCGTAGACTACAACCCGCTCTGGCTGGAGCGGCAGAAGATGACCAGCCCGCGGATGGGCGGCATGGAGGGAGGAATGAAACGATGAGCGGGTCTGTGGAACTGGATCTCTGGCTGCATGAGTATGAGGAGGCGGCGCTGAGCGACGCTCTCAAACAGCGGGGCATGACCGTCAGGGAGTATCTGCAGCAGCAGGTGAACAGAGCCTACGAGGAAATGGTCCCCTCTGATGTTCGGGCGCAGGTGGCCCACAGGATCGGGGAGGAACAGGCGGCGCAGCTTGCGGAGCAGGAGGCGTCCAGACGTTTCGCTATCTTCCACATCAAAGAGCATGGCGAGGAGTTCCAATTCCTCACCAACCACGATATCGAGTTCCTGGACGCCGGCAGGCTCCTTAGAAACTATGTCCGGTCCATGCAGGACCGCCCCAGTCAAGGCAAGAGCTTTGCGTATTTGTTTCGAGAGCGCGAGGATTTGACCTCCGCTGAGTTTGACGCATACGTGGATGAGCGGCTCTCCAACTCTGGCCGGGTGACAGGCGCATTCGATATCGATCTGGATCAGGGGACCTTCTCCGCTGTACATATCGACAACGGGTGGCAGACATACGCGGCCAAGGATGTGTGCAGTGCTGCCTACTTCGCGTTTCGTAAACACGAGCTGGTGGACAAAGAGCGGTGGCGGATCTTCCTGGACCGGCTGGACGGCAAGGAACTCCGGTGTGAGATGGAGCAGTGTAAGTCGGAGGAGCCGCAGGTGCTGTGCGGCAGCAGGCGGCTCAAACCCTTCGAGATCTCGTTTGATGGAGAGATCAGCGAGTACGGTCACGCCCTGAATTTCTACATGCCGGTAGTGTTTGACCCGGACGCTGTGTTCGGGACAAGCGTGACGAGCGAGGAGAACGATGATTACGTGAACGTCTATGCGGAATACGATCTGCGGACCGGAGAGGTGTGTTCTGCATTGCAGGTGACGCTGTGCCGAGGCGACGGCTCCACCGGAGACTACACCTATCCGCTCACCGAGGATGAGCGAAGCTGGATGCTTCGGAAGATGGATGCGTACTGTCAGCAGGAGATGGAGATGCCGCTGGCGGATGTTCGAAAACAGTGGCAGGAGGAGATGGAGCAGGTTCAGTCGGCTCCCAAGCCCAAGGGGCCGGAGCTGAAGATGAAGGGCCTATGATACTGGCCCTGTGCGAGACGCCCCTTCTGCCCGATAGTCAGCCTTCCCCTTTCTGGGCCCTGTCAGGCTCTGTGTGGCCTCGAAAGTCCTGGGGTGGAGTGAGGGGACCTGCCGGGCCTCAAGGCCCTGTTTGGAACGGTTTTCGGGGGTGTTTGGCCCCCTGAGAGCTGGCCGAAAAAAGTACTAGATAAAGGGAGGTGGTCGCAAGCGCCCACCTCCCGCCCACAAAGCCCCGCAGTGCGGGGCTTTCCGGGTTCTGGCCTAGGTGGTCGGAATATGCGATTTTGAAAAAGTGAGGTGGTCGGAATGAGCAAAAAGCCCGACGCTGCAAGGGATTCCGCTGTGTCGCAGGAAAACAGGACTGTTTTGCCGGAGGAGTCCCATGAGAACAAGACGCGGACTGCAATTTGGCTTTCTCCCGGAGTCATTCGCCGTATGGATGGTTGGCTGCAGGAGGATAACTGCAAAACACGCAGTGAGTTTATTGAAAAGGCGCTCCGGTTCTACATGGGGTATCTGGCATCGGAGGATACCTCCGAGTTTTTGTCCCGCGCTCTGGTGGACACACTTCGCGGGATCGTGGCCGACAACGCCAACCGTCTCCGCAGTCTGATTTTCAAGTGGTGTGTGGAAATGAATATGATGGGA
>CASEPH010000134.1 GCA_949289625.1 uncultured Clostridia bacterium
GGCTGGGTGCTGCTGCCATACCCGGCCGCTTCGGTCTTGATGCTGTCCAGATCCAGCGTGAGGGTGCCGGTAAACCCCTCTTCCGTGGTGACCTCTTTCTCCTGGGGCAGCAGGGACAAAATCGTGTCCATGTCCTTTTTGTCGCTGTCCACCTTCTCTTCTTGGGTGATGACCTGCGTCTCACTGCCGATGATGACCTCTCGCAGCACATCGGTGCAGTCGTACAGGAGGCCATCCCGCTCAAACTGCCCCATGGGAAGCGTGGAAGGGTCGGTGTTGGGCGAAAGATCATACACCTTGCGGATTTCTTTGTTCTCCTGGTCGAGAATAATGTCGACTGGGAGCATAGCGTCCGGATCCGTAACATCCACGCTGACCGCACCTACAGGCAGCGTCAGCATTGTCAAAAGCAGGAGCGATGCGGTGAGAGATAAGATTTTGTTCTTCACTGACATATCCTCCTCAGTTCTGATTTCGCTCTGTCTGGAATCATGGGGTCGAGGGCGTGTACTGGCCGCCCTGAATCAGCGGCTGCAGGTAGGCGACCACAAAGCCCAGGGTATTGAGCACAATCCAAGTCACGACAATTCTTTTCAACCAACTGGTCGCCTCAGCGACGGCCCGCTCATTGCGTGAGATCATCCGCACCAGCAGCGCAACTGCTGCAGCCGTGACGGCAACAATGGTAGAAATGCCCACAAGTTCGCCATAGACGTCAGCAATGATGGTGGAGAACCGCGTCCACATGGTGTCCGCTGCAGCGGCCGGCTGGGCGAAAAGCACCATCATATAGCAGGACACCATCGCCATCTGGAACCCATTGCGCAGCCGCTGTGATACCCTCACCCACCGGTTCCATCTGCTTTCATCTTTTTCCATTTCCTTCCCTCCTTTTCGTCATAATTGCAGCAAAGAGCCGCCTCGAAGCGACCGTTTCCAATCGTTTCAAGGCGGCTCTCTGCCGTCAGGTCCAGTTTTGGACGATATCAGGATAGCACATCTGCACTCCCCTTGTCATCCGCACCGACCTTGCCAATTTTCTGCCTTTTTTCTGCCATAGAATAGGACATCACCCCTCCAGCAGCGTCAAAAGCTCCAGCCAGGCGTCCAGACAGCCGACCGGAGCCGTCCAAAGCCGGATGGAGAGGATGTTAACCGCCTGCTGGCGAAGGCGGTAATAATGCCGCTCCGAGATGTCCAGACGGTACAGGATATCCGAGTGACTTGGCTTGTCCGGCGTGATGAACGTCTGAAAGATGATATTATACATCAGCTCCCCGTTGCCTGGCTTATGGCGCAGGACGGTCAGGGCCTCGTTAATCCGATCAAGTAGGAGCCGGGACTTCCGGATACTGAGCAGACGGTGCTCCAATTTCGCATTCCCCAGCGCTACCTGCGTATCCACCACACTGAGCAGCGCGTCTAAGTCCTTCAGTGGCTGATCCAGTTCCTGAGCCACCTCACTGGGAAAGCACTCCAAGGCCCAAACGATGTCCCGATAGTGCTTGAGCATGACCTGGGTATTGTGGTACATATTCCGACGCAGCTCCTGCTCCGCAAGCCGCGCTTTCGCATTAGGGATGTCCGGATCACCCACAATTCCTCTGCGCTCCAACAAACTGCGCAGCTGCTCTTTGGGAATCGCGCTTACCTGATTCGGCAGTTCACCACAAAGGGATGCCTTCAAATCTGCCATGTTCAATACCTCCATCGTCCTGTTCCGCAGGTCCAGCCCGTGCGGAGTTTCCACGGAAAAATTCAAAATTCGGCGTCACTGGAGAATTCCCTTGGCAGTCCTCCCAAACATACTCTAAAATCTTACCCAGAGAAAAATACGCGCGCGTATTATAGCAGTCCTCAGATGCAACACGGCGCTCAACCTGCTCCCGGGGCAGCACGGTACGGCTATACCAGGCGACCAGTTTGCAGATGCGGGCATGATC
>CASEPH010000135.1 GCA_949289625.1 uncultured Clostridia bacterium
CAGCCGCTCCTGCACCGCGTCAATCATCCAACCCTCGCCCACGCGCTTCATGAGAAAGCGGCGGTCAAAGCTGGTATTTTTCTCTCTGGTGTAGATGTAGAGCTTGTTCTTAGTGATCTGCTCCGCGTCAAGGAATTCTTCCCCGTTGTATGAGCCCTGGGCGCTGTATGAGAGGGCCAGAGGCCGATAGCCCAGACGGGGCTTTTCGCTCACATACTTCTCCCAGATTGCCAACAGGCGGGGAACTGCCTCGGCATCTTCAAAACCAACCTGCTTCATATACTGCTCCCATTCTGTCATCTCGGCAAAGAAAGCGGACAACACCCTGCGGCATTCCGCCGCTGCCTGCTCATCCAGCTGGGCGGACTTTTTGGCCTTTTCCCGCTGGAGCTGGGAGAAGCGTTCCATTTGCTCGTTGGTAAATTGCACATGGGCCACCGGCTCGATGCGGTTGTTACCAACGACAGCCAGTAATCCATCATAAGTAACAGCAGTGTGGTCAATCCAGATATGGGAGAGCTTGGGGATGGAGGCTGCCTGGAGCAGACCGGCATCATCCAGCCCGGTGTGGTCAAGGGTCAGCAGGTCCAGCTTACAGCTTTGCAGGGCGGACAGGCCGCTTCCGTCGATCCCGGCGTTCCCTGTCAGCAGTAGGATGCGTAGCTTGGGCATGGCGGAAAAAACGGCGAAACAGGCGTCAGTGAGTGCACCGTCCTCCACGCCGAAGTTGACCATACTTTTATGCCCGGCAAAGGGGGCAAGCAGTTCATCCGTCACCGGATACCCTTTCACATGGAAGCCCACCAGGGTGTAACCGGCCAGCCGTTCCATGATCTCTGTGGTCAGCTCCGGAATACCAAATTTCTTTTCTCCATCTAAAATTAGGACACCGTTTTCCCAATCCGCTGTCCGTGACTGTTTTGGCCATTCCATAGCTTACCTCCTTACTCCTGTGCTCAATCTGATACCATTCATGAAGAAATCTCTTTTCAAATATCCCAGTCTATGAAATCTTCATGGCCCAATATAAAGTACTGATACAAGCACTTCAAATTTTCCTGTTCATTCCGTGAAAGCTTCTCCCCGTTTTCATATCGCAAAGTGTCGGCATACAGGATAAAACCATCCACTTTTCCTGATGAAGCCCGAAATTCACCATTTCCAATAATGGCAACATTGCCACATTCAAATGTTACCGAAGAAGAGAAGTGGATTTTCATAATTGCTTCGAACATCTGTCAATATCACCTCACATCTCCGGATGATGCTATTCTCCATCTGGATGTCTGCACCCGGATAACAGGACGGAAAAAGTCATAGTCATTGTGAATCTCATTAGCATCCACATTATCCACAATAAAATGCTGGGCATCCTCGCTGTACAGAACAACTTGGTACGAGCCGTACTGTCCCATTCGGTTATCCACCGATATCCCCAGTTTTTCCCCGCTATTGGTAGGACGGCGACGCTGTGTACCCGCCACATTTTCCACCAGCTTGAGCATTCCCACTTCCACCAGCCAATCGGTGATCTGGCGATAGCTGATCTTCTTGCAGTCCTGTGTACCGACAGCCTCGTTCATCCGCCGGGCCAGCTCGCTGGCAGGAATGGGCTGGGAAGAAAACTCCACCTGTTCCCGTTCCTCCAGGCTCAACCGGAAAGCCTGTTTTTTGCCGGTTTTCTTGGCCGTTGTTCCTTGCATCTGCTCCTGCAGAAACGCTGATGCCAAAAACAGGCTCCGTGACACCCGCACATCGTTGACAATATCCTCCTCTGGCAAAGGCTGTCCGGTAAAAGGGTTCAGTCCTTCCGCCA
>CASEPH010000136.1 GCA_949289625.1 uncultured Clostridia bacterium
GATGAGGCCCTGCGCCGCCGCGGGATGAAAACCATCCTGAAATACGGCATTGCCTTTTGGGAGAAGGAGTGCCATGTGATGCTGGGGAGCAGTAAAAGTATAAAATGAAGAAAGACCCGTATGCTGCGGCTTAATGGCCGATGCATACGGGCTCTTTATACTTTTATGCTATCTTTTCATTTCAATTCACGGTATAATTGGATATAGAACAGCCCGACCGCAATAAGGGCGGTGAGAATGTCGGCAACAGCTTGGGCAGCCAAAATGCCGGTATAGCCGACTAGGGCGCGGCCCTGGACAGGGACGTCCGTTTCCTGCACACGCTGCTGCGGTCCTATGCAGCCAAGCTCAAACTGTTTTCAGTGATGGACGTGGCGGCCGCCACCATTGAGGAGCGGGTGGTGCTGTATATGCAGGCCACCCCCGGCCGGGAGCTGTGGGGCATCGAAAATGCAGTCCTGCAGCTGCGGTGCAGCCGCCGCCAACTGCAACGGGTGCTGAAAAAACTCTGCGCCAGCGGCCGGGCCGAAAAGACCGGCAAAGGCTGCTACCGCCTGCTGTAAGGGCTGGCCGGTGCACCGGCAGCGTGGTATACTAAAAGAAATAATGGAGGGAGGCATATTTATGGCGCACAGGTTGATCCATTTCACCTTTTACCGGAACGCGCCGCAGCAGACGGAGTCCTCGGCCGACTTGGTCCTGCTGTGGAATCTGGGTGGGCCGGTGCAGGTGGATGCAGGGGGCGGCAGCGTTCAGATGAAAAAGGATGACGTTTTATCCCTGATGCCCCACCGGTCCTGGACGGTGCAGGGGCAGAAGATCCTTTTGGCGGCTTTTGTACTGGACGATGCCCAGCTGCGAGCCTGCTTCCCCAGGAGAAACTACAGCATCCGCTGCAACTCGGCCCAGGAGGTTAACGACAACTACGACCTGCTTCGCAAGGCGCTGGGACAGACGCTTCAGGTCTGGGCCGAGCAGGGCATCTACCTCGAAGCCCAGCTCAACCGACTGTACTATGAGCTGCTCATCTTGCTGGTCAACCACTTTTCGGTCAACATGCCCGGCGAACCGGGTTCCCGGGCAGAACAATTCGCCCAGTACATCGAGGATCACTTTCAGGAAGAGCTGAACCTGCGCCAAATGGGCGAGGCGTTCCATATGACGCCGGAATATTTCTCCCGCCAGTTCAAACGGGAGATGGGACAAACCTTTTACCGTACCCTGACGGCGGTGCGGCTGCGGCACGCCAAACAGGCTTTGGCCGAAACAGACGTCCCCCTGCTGCGGCTGGCGCTGGACAACGGATTTGCAAATTTGGAGTCTTTCTACCGCTATTTTCAGCAGGATACCGGCCAGACGCCACAGGCCTGGCGGGCGGCCAACCGCCGGCGTGTCGGCGTCGAAGACGCGACTGGCCTAACCGAAGTGCTGGGATCGCTGCAGCTCGTCCAGACGCCCCAGGCTCCTCAAGAAGATGTTTTACAGGTAGATGCAGCCAACCGCCAGCCCTACCATCCCTTTTGGCGGGAGGTGCTCCATCTGGGGGACCCTGCCCTGGTGGACAGCAGTCTGATCGCCAGCCAGCTGCAAGGCCTCCAGAGCGAGATCAAGTTCCATTTCATCCGGGTGCGAGTGGACTGCCGGGATTTTGTTGCCGGTGGGGAGTATGCCTTTTATAACGAAGAGCGCTGGCTGGATTACCTGCTGGATCATTCCTTCGGGATCTGGTTCTATGTAGACTACCGCCAGCAGACCGACCTCGAGCAGCTGTATGCTTACCTGGACCGTCTGTTTTCCTACTTTGCCAACCGCTACAGCATCCAGAATATCCAAAAGTGGCGGCTGGAACTGGTCTACAACACGGTGTTCACCACGCAGAAGGCACAGGCCTACTGGGCCTGCCGGCAGCGTCTGCAGGCCATCCTGAACAAGTATGGCTGCCGGGAACCGCTGCTCTGCGCCGGCCTGGCCTTGGGCGCACAGGAAGCCCTGGCCAGTTTCTGCCAGGAGCTGGAACGCCGGGGCGAAAAACTGTCCCGGTTGACGATGGAGGCGGAGCCCTACATCTATTATGAGACAGGGCAGGGGCCCGGCATCTCCCGGGCCACCGACAGCAGCTATTTGAAAAACCAGCTGCTGACTTTGCGGCAGAACCTGCCCTATTTCCGGGATGTGGTGCAGGACATCTACATCACCAGCTGGACCGACAACATGCTGACCCTCAACACCATGAATGATTCCTGTTATAAGGGAGCCAACCTACTCAAGACCATCATTGACTGCTTTGGGCGGGTGCGCAGCCTGGCCCACAACATCCCGCTGGATGCCATCTACCCCGACCGGGTCAAGCAGAACATCCTGTTCGGGGGCAACGGGCTGATCTCCCAACACGGCATCCCCAAGCCCTCTTATTATGCCTACAGCTTTTTGTGCCACATGGGGGAATACTATCTGACCCACGACAGTCACTCCATCGTTTTTGCTGGGAAGGAGGGCAATTGTCAGATCCTCTGCCACAACTGCAAGCGACTGAACTACAAGTATTATCTGGACGAGCAGCAGAACGGGCTGGGAGACCTGGACCGCTATTTTGAAGATCTGGAACCCATCACCCTCCGCTACCGCCTAACCGGGGTGCGGAACGGCCGGTATATCCTCAAACAGCGGACCGTCTGCACCGAGGCGGGCAGTGTGCAGGACCAGCTGCGGGAGATGGGGGCGGTGGGCGGCATCTATGTCCACTCCCATGATCTGGAATATCTGCGGGAAGTGTCGGTCCCCCGCATCCATCTGCAGGAGAAACAGGTCACCAATGGGACTATGTCTGTGGAGTTGACCGTGCCCGCCAACGCTTTTATCTATCTGCACATCATCTATCAATATTGAATTTTATTGAAAATCAAGAATTTTAATAAATAATTGACTTTTCCGCTCTGGTTTCTCGAAAAAAACGCAAGAAATCAAGAATAACATAAAATTCTAGATAAAATCCAAAAGAAAACCGGCCTTCTTTGTTCTATACTATGTATGTAAGGACAGCGCGCGTCCATAGAAACATTGGTTTGCATTAACAGAGGAGGTTTCCCAGATGGACATGAAAAAACTGGCAGCCGAGATCGTGCAGCGGGTCGGCGGCAAAGAAAATATAAAAAATGTCACCCACTGTGTCACCAGACTGCGTTTTGTGGTCAAGGACGAGAAAAAAGTGGATGTGGATGGGATCAAGAAGCTGAACGGCGTGCTTGATCTGATCTTGTCCAGCGGCCAGTATCAGGTGGTCATCGGGCCCCAGGTAGGGGACGCCTATAAGGCCGTGGTGGCTCTGGTAGGGGAGGCGAGCGCCGTGGGCAGTGTACCGGCGGATGCTCCCAAGGAAAAGATGACCATCAAGGGCCTGGCCAAGTCCGCCTTGGATGTGATTGTCAGCTGCTTTACCCCGGCCATTCCTATCATCGCCGGTTCGGGTATGGTCAAGGTGCTGGTGGTGTTGCTGAACTATGCCGGTCTGCTGGACTCGGCCTCCACCACCTACACCATCCTCAACACCATCGGCGACGGCATCTTCTACTTCCTGCCGGTGGTGGTGGCCATCAATGCCGCTCGAAAGATGAACGTGGATATGTTCACCTCGGTGGCGCTGGCCTGCATCATCCTGCACCCTACCCTGCTGGGCCTAGGCGAGACGGGCACCACCGTCCCCTTCCTGATTTTTGACATGCCGGTGATGAACTACAGCGCCCAGGCGCTGCCCATGATCTTCGGTGTCTGGCTGCTGAAGTATGTGGACAAGTTTGCCGACAAGGTCAGCCCCAGCATCGTTAAGGTCTTTCTGCGGCCAATGATCGATCTGCTGGTTGTGGCCCCTGTCATCCTGCTGGTGGTCGGTCCCATCTCGATTAGTATCAGCAACGTGCTGTTTGCCGCCTGCGCTGCCATGCAGACCTGGGGCCCTATCGCCGTGGCTATCAACGCTTTCCTTTTCCCACTGATGGTGCTGACTGGTACCCACAACGCCACCATCCCACTCATCATCCAAATGTTCGCCACCCAGGGCTACGATCCCATCTTCCTAGTCTGCGGCCTGGCCGCCAATATGGCTGAGGCCGGTGCCGCCTGCGCCGTGGCCGTCAAGACCAAGAATAAGGGCCTGCGCTCCACTGGTTTCACTGCTACTCTGTCGGCCCTGCTTGGCATCACCGAGCCTGCCCTCTACGGCGTCAATCTGCGGATGAAGCGGCCCTTCATCTCGATGCTGCTCGGTGCTACCCTGGGAGGCTTCTACTGCGGCCTGATCGGCCTGCAGGCCCCCGCATTTGTCACTCCCAGTTTGCTGACCATTGCCATCCTGGTACCCCAGGGCGTCAACTATCTGCTGGGCCTGTCCTGTGTGCCGGTCTGCTTCGCCATCACCTTTGTCGTCACCTACATCATTGGATTCGAGGATCTGCCTGCTGAAAAGTAAGGCGCGTTCATGGGAGGTTTGACCATGTTTCCTGAAGGATTTCTCTGGGGCGCTTCTACTGCCGCCAATCAGGTGGAAGGCGGCTGGGACGAAGGCGGCAAGGGGGTCAGCGTTATCGACGTGCAGGCCTGCGGTCCTCACGGCCGGGAGGTGACCGACGGCATCCTGCCGGGGCGGTTCTACAGCTCTCATCGGGCGTCTGATTTCTACCACCACTACAAAGAGGACATCGCCCTCTTTGCCCAGCTGGGACTGAAAGCCTACCGTATGTCTATCGCATGGACCCGCATCTTCCCCACTGGCGCCGAAGACGCCCCCAACGAGGCCGGGCTGGCCTTCTACGACCAGGTCTTTGACGAACTGCATAAGTACGGCATCGAGCCGGTGGTGACCATCTCCCACTACGAGCCGCCCTACGCCCTGTCCAAACAGGGAGGCTGGGCCAACCGGGAAATGATTGGCTGCTACCTGCGGTACTGCTCGGCCATCTTCCGCCGCTACAAGGGCAAGGTGAAATACTGGCTGACCTTCAACGAGATCAACTGCGCCCAGGTCAAGTTTGGCATCATGACCGCCGCCGGCGTCAACTACAACTTCTGGGATCCCCAGAACACCGAACAGCTCCGCTACCAGGCCCTGCACCATCAGTTCCTGGCCAGCGCCCAGGCGGTGCAGCTGGGCCGGAGCATCGACCCGGACTTCCGCTTTGGCTGTATGCTGGCCTCCATGTTCAATTACCCCCTGACCTGCGCCCCGGAGGATGTCCTGCTGGCCCAGCAGACTAATCAGGTCAAGTACCTGTTTTGCGGCGATGTGATGATTCGGGGCCGTTATCCCAACTACATCCAGCGCTATTTCAGCCAGCAGGGCATCACCATCCAGACCGAGCCCGGCGATGCGGACATCCTGCGGCAGGGCACAGTGGACTTCTGCGCCCTGAGCTACTACATGACCTACTGCACTGGCCTTGATCGCAACGCCGAGAAAGTCAGCGGCAACCTGCTGGAAGGGTTGAAAAACCCCTACCTCAAAACCAGCGAGTTTGGCTGGCAGATCGACCCTATGGGCCTGCGCTGCTTACTGAACGATCTCTACGACCGCTGGCAGCTTCCCCTAATGATCGTGGAAAACGGCCTGGGGGCCAAAGACACCGTTGAGGATGGCAAGATCCACGACAACTACCGGATTGCCTACCTGCGGGAGCACATCCGGGCGCTGGAAGCCGCCATCTCGGAGGACGGCGTACCCGTCTTGGGCTACATGCCCTGGAGCGCTCTGGACCTGATTGCCCTCTCCACAGGTAACATTGAAAAACGCTATGGCTTCATCTATGTAGACGTGGACAACGAGGGCTGCGGCAGTTACGCCCGCATCCCCAAGGACAGCTTCTACTGGTATAAGAAGGTCATTGCCTCCAATGGTGAGAAGCTGACAGATTAAAAAGGAGGAGACACATTATGCAAAGATTGTTAGCCGGCCTGTTGGCCGCAGTGGTGGGAATCATGCCGAATTTTATTACCAAAAATTTTGTTGGCTCTGCCGAGATAGAAGGCAGTTATGCCATCCATGCGGGCAACTATGATTGGGGATCCTCGGTGAACCGGATCGTGCTGGCCCTTAACGCGCCCATCGACCACGTTTCGGCAGGGGATTTCAAAGTCCAGACAGAGAAAGACATCAATGTCTATATGGTAGGGATGACCCATCAGGTGGAAGAGCTTAAGGTACTGAATGCATATCTCTGCGATAAGGATGGCAATCAGACCGACAAGGCATCGCCCTATGTGGCGCTGGAAATCGAGGTCGGTCCGGATAAGGCTTCCCCGTTCCTGGTGTCGCAGGCGGCCATGATGAACATTTATGCAGAGCCCTACACCTGCAGTATTACCTTGACAGATCAGGCTGATTGGACTTCCAAGGGCATTGAGGTGACCTCTTTTGAGATTGCTCCCAATGCCGCGGCCATGACCACCGATGCCGATATGTTCCGTCTGGGCAGCTACCAGAGCACTTCCGGCGTCCAGTACGATTATGCCGCCTATACACCTGACCAGAAGAGTGATACTCTGGTAGTCTGGCTCCATGGCCTGTGCGAAGGAAAGGCCCTTCTGCAAGAAAATGAAAAGTCTGACCCCTATATCACCTGCCTGTCGGCAGAAGTGACTGCCTTGGCCGATGAAGCATTCCAGTCAATCATCGGGGGTGCCAATGTGCTGGTTCCCCAGTGCCCCACCTATTGGATGGATGCCGACGGCAAATGCTCCAACATGGATGGTAGCGTCATCAATGCGGACGGCACCTCCTACTATACTGAGTCCCTTCACGAACTCATCAACGATTATAAAGAGAAGTGCGGCGCAGAGAAAGTCCTGATTGCCGGCTGCTCCAACGGTGGCTACATGGGCATGGTGCTGGCCACTACCTACACTGATGAATACGATGGCTACGTTCTGATCTGTGAAGCCATGCCGGACCAGTACCTGACCGACGCACAGCTCCAGGCCATTAAAGATCTGCCCCTCTACTTTGTCTATTCCAACGATGATCCTATCGTGGTGCCCAGCCTGCATGAGATCCCCACCGTTGCTCGACTGCGTGCTATGGGCGCTACCAATCTGCATATTTCCACCACCGACCATGTGGTTGACATGTCGGGTCAGTACAAAAATGCGGACGGTACACCCCACCAGTATTTCGGACACAACTCCTGGATCTACTTCTTCAACAACGAGACTTCCTGTGATGATTGCGGCATGGATGCCTGGCGCTGGATGGCAGAGCAGCTGCAGTAAATTTACGTTGATCGCATTATACGTCCATATACTATAAAGTTCAGAAAAGGGACCGCTTCGACTGGGGCGGTCCCTTTTCTGCGCAGGTGAATGGATTTGACTCGGTTCTCTGACTGCTGCACATTCCTTGGGCTGCCTGTTGCCAGATCTCTCGGTGGAGGTCATTTACAGCGTCATATCTCAGCCCCTTGCTACACAATCAGCCTCTATATTTGGTTCTACAAACAGAAGCACCCGGAAGCTTATCGTCTTCCGGGTGCCTGGAACCAATTCTGAAACGTGCTGCCTCGTATACCTCTTTTGAGATCACGCCGCTTTCCCATAGTTTCTGGTTGATCTGCAGCATCATTTCCACTTTTAGGTCGTTTGTTCGTGTATCGGTTGTTTTTGTCATTCCAAATCACTCCCGTTTCCAAGGTTATAGAAACGTTGGAAACGAAGTCATTTTTGAATGGCACTTATTCTTGATCCGGTATCTTGCCTGCAACCATCGCTCTTGTTTCCTCTGAAAGGAACTCCATTTTATCGATGATAAAAATCAGTGCATTTTCTGAAGTCTCGCCACCCAGCCGCGCTTTCGATGTGCTAAAAAGGTATTCCAGATTGCACGACCGCAGATCTTTCACAAAATCATCTACGTCACACGGCTTTTTCAGAAAACCCTGAACACGCTCCTTGAACGTGCTTTCTTTAAATACCAAAGCCCGAAATGGAGTCTTCTCGTTCTTCTTGGGTTTATACCAGCGCAAATAACCCCAGTATTTTATAGACGGATCATCCGGCTTGGCCTCTTCATAGGGGCCGTTTTTCTTGGTGTAAGGGAAGTGGATCAGCTGATCCGCGGTCAACATTTTTGTCAAAACACTTTGAATAGTTTGTTTCGTCTTATCTTCCTCCGCCTCCAACTCATGAGAGATTGTTTCTTCATCTGGCTTTATGAACTGACTGCATCCAGGCAACAGCAGATTAAACCACTCAGATTGAACCTGCTTTCTTTGTGTCTTGTCAATAATTTTTTCATCCTGACAGCTTTCTAAAAAAAGTTGCAATGTCAGCATTTGCAATGCTATAAAGTGCTCTTCAGTCGGCTGAAACCTTTGAATCCCTTTTTGGGCGTGATATCTCAATATGCAATCTCCAACCTCACGTAATTTATTTGTAAGCTTTTTCACAAATTTTTTCTTTTTTGTAAGTCTCGAAAGAGACAAAGCAAACCGTTCTATCAAGTACTTAATATCCTCGCCATTCCAATCGAAATCCAAGCAAACCAATAATGAATCGCTCAAACGTATTGCTGGCACCTTGTTCACCTTAGCCGGCGCATTAAAAATGACAACCGTTGCCCATCGGTTCCTCTCTATAAAACGGCGAATTTTGTTTACAGAAAAGAAACTCCCAAAAACCAAGACTGCTGTATCTCGATATTGAGAAGGAAAACGATTTTTCTTTTTCTTATACCACAAAAACGAACCTTGATCTAAACTTTTCTGTCCAATTCCTTGTGGCAAAAAAGGCGGACACTTAGACCTTAATTTATCTTTAGTATGTGTAGGAACCGTCAGAGCTTTTATTGTTTTCGAAATGAAATCAAATGTAACATTGAATCTCTTATCGCTCGGATTTAACACCAAAACTGGCGCTCTATTTTGGAGTGCAATCAAATAGATTTTATAAAACATAGGAACCAACACTTGTGCATAATATCCTGATAAAATACCGCTGAACAGGCGTAAAACTTCTCTTTTGTTTTCTATATCTGTTCCACAGGAATTCAAAAACTTCTCAAGTTCTCCCCAACCACATTTTCCTTTGTCTTGGTTTTTTTCTGAAAAGTCCTTCTTTGAAATGTATTGCAGTCCATTTTTTATTTTTATTTTTTTCTTCTGAAAGACGTATCCATCAGCGGTGCACTGTTTTTGGATTTTTTCAATTTCATCCTTCAATTTGGTTTTTGTTTTGCAGACCCTGCAGTCTACATATCGTTTTTTCATCATCAGCGAAGATTGATCCTGACGTGTCCTTTCTACAACGATGAGTCCGTAGCTGCCGTCATCATACTTCCAAAAGCGCACTTCTCGCCTATCCTTTATTTTCGATTCACCCATAGGTCCAGCCTCACTTTTACAACTGTTGCATTAACTTTCACTTTAGAAAAATGGTACTTGTAAAGCCTTTAACTGAATTTGCTCCAGGAACAAAGAACACAGGAACATGAGAACATTAAAATTTTAACACAAAATCGTCTTTTTTGCAACAGCCATTTGACATGCGTTTTCCACTGTTTTACGTTGGCACAAGACCCTTTTCAGGCGATACAGAATGGGTTTCCTTGCCCGGTCACTCAAGCAGATCGCTCCCAAGCGCCACAAAAATCCGACTTCCAAGACGTCCAAGCCATTCCGGCTTTGCCGGCTGCCCGGCCCCACGGGGCAGACAAAATATACTCCTTCAACCGCCATCCGGCTGGATCGGAAACCGGACACACAGCCCCTTTGGCCGTGTTTTGTTTTGTCCAACAAGCACTGTTTCTGTTTTCAACATGGCATAGATTTCTTGTTCCGACCGATGGAGCACAGCAGGCCGCAGAGG
>CASEPH010000137.1 GCA_949289625.1 uncultured Clostridia bacterium
TCCAGCTGCGGCGGCACATAAAATTCATAGTTTGCCTGGGTATCCAGATACGCTTGATAGAGGGACGCATATTTGGCGCTCTCCAATCCCTCAATGGCCTTCGGCAGTTCGTTTTCAAAGGCAACCTGAGTCACCGGCATATAGCCCGCTCGGGTCACAAACTCCACATTGCGTTCCGGTTCGGTCAGCCACTTGAGGAAGGTCACGGCAGCCTGCTCCCGCTCCGGCGTGGAGCGCACGGTGCAGAAGCCCACCCCTCTCTGCATGACCAGGTTTTCTCCCGCCTCAAATACCGGACAAGGGCGGGAGATGATGGTGATCTCCTCGGAAGTATTATCCGGGTATGTCACCACATCGCTGTAATAGAGGATACTGGCTGAGGACGCCACACTGACGATGCTGTCACCGGTGCGGATGGATTCGGTGGCGTAACCGCTCTTGAGCCAGACGCCGCCCTGAAGCGCGGCCTGCGCCAGTGGCTCCCACGCCGTCTGGAAAGCGGGGCCAAAGGCCAGCCTGTCACCCTGGAAGAAATCCTCGCCCAGGGATTCCGCCCCCACCTGGAAGTAGTTGAAATAGTAGTCGTGGACGAACATGGACTTGGCATCGTCCGGAATATCCGGCGTCTGAGCGTCAGTCCAGTCCGCATAGACCTCTGCCGCCTTGAAAAGCCCTTCCCAAGTATCCAGATCCTCCAGCGTCACCCCGGTTGCCTGAGAAAACCGGTCAAAGATGGTCTGGTTGATGAACATGATCTCTGTGGATTTTGCCACAGGAAGGACAACCAGGCGGTCATTGACCATCCCTTCTTCCATGAAAGCCGGGATGAAAGCAGACAATTCTTCCTCGCTGAAGTAGTCCTGATAGTCCACCAGAATGCTGTCATCAGGCAGAGCCATCACGGTCTTGGGATAGGAACTGAAGATATCGGGCAGCTCCGCTGCTCCCGGTTCTCCGTTGGCAGCAGCCAGCACCAGCTCGTGGATCGTGTTGCTGTTGGACACGGAGGTGACCTGCACATTGATCTGCTGCTCTTTTCCCACCGTTTGGTTGAACTCATCGATCAGATCGTTGAGCGGAGAATCGGTCTGCCCGCCATAGACATGCCAGACCGTTATGGTAGTTGGCACCTCTTCTTTTTTTGCTGTATTGGAACAGCTTGTGCAAAGCAATAACATGGCCATCAGCAAAAAGATGAACGCCTTATATTTCATACACATCCCCCTCGTATTGTTTGCGATATCAAGTAGATCCAACAATTTCCACAGAACATTGTTTTCCGATTGATGACAATTATTTTTTTTAGTATAGCACAGATTTTGTTCTTCTTCACTACCCACAGCGGGTAGTTTTATTTTGACCAACTTTGAAATATTGTTGCCATCTTTGGAATACTACAGATTATGGGCAGAGAAACAATGTGTGTGGTAGGTAGTCGTTCAGATCGACATATTTGTTTTGCCACAGGCAGTAATACTGACGGACAGTCAATTGGGCACGATCTTCGACAAGCCTTGTGTTCATTAGGCACAGTTTGATCAAATCCGCCTCACTGCCGTTGGATATCTGCTCTAATAATCAATGCTAAAACAGATAAAATACAACTAAAGCATTTGAAAGGTTAAGCGAATGGATATGGATCAAGTATTAGAACAAATTGGAAAACGGCTGTACCAGCGCCGCAAGCAAGTCGGTATGACCCAGGACGCCCTTGCAGAGTGGGCCAACATCACATCCCAGACCATCTCTACCGCAGAATTGGGGAAGAAAGCCATGCGAACCGATACGATCATCCGGGTATGTGAATCGCTGGACATCACTCCAAATTATCTGCTACTGGGTGAAGTCACCAGTCAGGATGTCGCTTTCCTCACCGAAAAGATCTCCCAGCTTAGCCCAGAGCAGTATCGGCATTTGGAGGACATCATCAACAGTTATATTGCCGCATTGAGTTTGTCGGAAACATAAGGTATAGCGGAAAGTCACCAAACTGTCCGTTATGCCTTTTGTTTTATTCGCACTGAAATGCCGAGAGTGTGTTGGCAATCGCCGAGGACACATCCGGCCCTAAAAGTGCCGCAAGCTCTGGGGCAACCGGTTCCGGTGCACCGAGGTGTTCCGCTCTTTGGAGTGGGCGTTCTTCCGGTGTGGGCTCCCGGAGGGTGGAAGTGTGTTTGCGGAGGATTTGCAGTACAAGTGTTTCCAATTCTTCACTGCTGGGCTGGACCGGCTGTGGAATATCCGGCGTCGCTTCACAGTGGAGGTAGTGCAGAATCACGCTGGTGAGGAACTGGGCTTTATGTCGGCCCTGTCGAACCAACAGGTCGATCACCTGTGCCTGCTGTGGATCGGCAGCGTTGAACTGGATGGTGAAACGGCCCCTGTTCTTCTTGTCTGCCATATCGATCACCTGCCTGAATGGGAAAATCGGTAGAGCAGATCATAGCCTTTGGCGTTGGCGCAGATATCCTCCACGAAGATAGGGTGGGCCACTTTACCGGACGCCTCAATTTGTTCCCGCAACAGGATCGATCCGCCGCCCACAAATACCACTGGGCCGGATCGCAGTTCCAGTTGCCTTTCTCGCAGTGTGCTGAACAGATCGGCCACAAATGCCTGGGCCTGCTGCCGGACGATCCGCACCACCGCCGGCTCCACATCAGCTGCCTTGCCGGCCAGGATAGCGTCGAT
>CASEPH010000138.1 GCA_949289625.1 uncultured Clostridia bacterium
TGCAGGAGCACGTGGCGGAGGATGACGCTGTGATCCTGATGGAAGCCGGCCATGAAAAACTGTGCTATGTGACTGGCGCGGCGACCATACTGACCAGCGGCGGACAGGCGTATCTGAACCTTTCCGAACTGGCCGCAAATCGGGCATCCGAAATGCTTGGGAATCCAGGCTGGAGCACACAGTGCGATTATTAAAGAAACGAGGACTATCATGAAATATCCGTATTATGAGATTTGTATCGGGCCGGGGCCCTATCTCCCCGGGGACGACAGCAATTTCTGGATGTGCATTCACGGCGTCCGGCAGCCAACTCCGGAGGAGGCGGAGCAATTTCTGGCAGAGGATGTCAAACATAACGGCGACAAGGTGCTGGCGGTCAATCCGATCAGTGCGGAGGAAGCAAGCGCGTTTTATGACCTGAGCATGGAGGAGAAGTGGCCTGTTTTTGGAGAGGAGGCATTATCATGATCCCTTTCCATGAGACAAGGCGCGGCCAACGGTTCTTTGATGTCCAACTCCCTAAGCTGATCACCGCACTGGCAGATATTGCGGATTCCTTAAAAGCGCCACGCCCCGTCTATCGGTTGAGGGCGGAAGTCCCGGAAAATTTTCTGTCCGATCTGTACCTTGGGAACTATGCCCCCTTTGAGCAGCCGGCAACCGATCTGGAAAAGGCACTGACCCCAGAGATCGTTGCCATTCAGGAGCGGCTGCGGAATGCCGTGTCTGAGGATGCCTGGGCCCTGGTTGAACAATACAGCGGGCTGTTGGCTGCGAGCCGCACTGCTGGTCAGGAACAGGCATTTGCCGCCGGTTTCCGATCCGCCATGACGATGCTGGCCGCCGGCCTCGCACAGCCCATGACGGCGGAAAAGGAGTGACCGGCGATGGGCGATCCCAGGGCGAATCAGCAGATCAACTCGATCCTCCAGCTTGACCTCGATACCATCACGTTTGCGGATATCCACTGGCGATACGGCACCTTCCAGCCATACTCCACCGGCTCCGGGCGGGACAAAAAGTACTTCTCCCGCTCCGGCGTCGCCACGCCCATAGGGGATATCCAGGAGGATCTATGGTATCAAGTGGCCGAGCATATCGCCAAGCGGGAAGGCGAGGAGTGGCTGGTGGACGCGCTGACCCAGTGGAACAAAGAGCATAATTATATGCACCTGCACCCAACAGAACTTCGTGAAGACGCCCTGCAGTCCTATGCAAGCCGTATCTTTGACAACCCCAAGTGGGTATCCTATATCCCCTTCAACCGGCAATTCCGCCCGGAAGTGCTGGAGAGCGCCAGGCTCGTCACCATCGTCACCGACTGCTGCAAGATTTCTGGAGAGGTGACCCAGGAGCAGATCGATGGGGCGCAGCAGGGGGAAGTAAGCTGCCCGCACTGCGGATGCTGGAGCACATTCAGCATCCTGTCGGAGGAGATCCCGCCGTGGGATGCAGATTGAACACGAAGCCCCGAAGCGCACGGCCGCTCTTTGGGGCGATCACGACAGAATTGGAGGTATCAATTTCATGAGCAAGAAAGCGACGATTGACGCGAAAGCCTTTTCCGAGGGGCTGGATCAGGTCAGCAAGGCCCTTCAGAAGTCCTCGTACCCCGCATTGTACGAGGTGTCTGTCCGCAATGCGGACGGCGCCTGCACATTGACGGCAACGGATCTGGACACCTGGCTGACCAAACGGATACCCGCCCAGGGAGACGAGCTGTCGTTCGTCTTTACCCGCACCAGGGATGTGGCGCGAGCCTGCCGCCTGTTTGACGGCGCGCTTGTGCTGGAACTGGAGGAACTCGGTTCTGAAAAGGACAAGGAGTGGCGCCTGCTCATGCGCTGCGGCGACCGTGCGGCACAATTTGACGCCATGGACCCGGAGCTGTATCCGGTCTATCCAGCCTTTGAAATGGAGTCATCTTTCTCTGTGAACGCGGCGGCGCTCTCTGCCCGGATCGAGCGGGTCAGCTATGCCGCTCTGGACCCGTCGCCCAACTCGCAGCCAAAGCGCACCAGCATCCAGTTTTCCGGTCCTTATGTATTTGCGCTGGATGGGAACCAGCTGGCCTGCGACAAGGATCCGGCCTTTGTCTTTCCTCGTCCCTTCATGGCAAGCAAGGTGGCCGTCTCCCACCTGAAGCTGTTCGGGAAGCAGGATGTCCAAATCGAGTTTGGAAAGGGCCGCGGCCGGATCACGGACGGCGTGTTTACCCTGGACTTTCGCATTCCCAGCATGGACCTCTACGCAGTGGAGAATGCCATTCCTCAGGCCTGTGCGGAGTCCTTTGCGGTCTCTCCCAAGGACTTCCTGCGGGAGCTGAAATATCTAAAGGGATTCGCGGTCAAGGAGCGCCAACCCTATGTGCGCTTCCGGGCCGGCGAACTGGTCATGCCGGTCTCCTCCGGGACATACAGGGCCGCCGTGCAGTGCGTCGGCGAGAACCGCATCACCTTTGCCTTCGATGTGAACCGGATGATCGTCGCCCTGCGGCAGTTCAAAGACGCACCCAGCGTGCAGATCAAGGTCAACAGCTCCGTAGCGCCCTTTATCATTGAAGCGGAGGGCCGCAACGATCTGGCCCTGGTCTGTCCCATCAGACTTTCCGAGAAGCTGATAGCGGCATGAGTTCCGGCAGAGGATATACCAATCCGGATGCGGCCGGGTATCTGCTGGAGGCGGACGCCTGCAAAAAGGTCGAGGCAGAGCTGAGACGGATCGCGGACAAGTACCAGCGCAAGATCGACCGGGAGCAGGCCGCAAGGGAAGCGGAATTTGAAGCGGCTATGCAGTACCGCAGCGAGCATGAAATCCTGGACGCATACGGCTGGGAGTTCATCACGGAGAAACAGTATGAGATGTATCTGGATATCTTCCGC
>CASEPH010000139.1 GCA_949289625.1 uncultured Clostridia bacterium
ATCTGCCATTCAGAAGCTGCTGGAAAATGGAGCGGTGACCAGAGGTGGACGTATTGTAAAAAAGAACGATAAAACCCGCCTGGGGGACGAGATCGAAGTGGAAATCCCGGAACCGGAACCCCTGGAAATCCTGCCGGAACCGATTCCTCTGGACATTCGGTATGAGGACGACGATGTGATCGTATTGAACAAGCCCAAGGGGTTAGTGGTTCACCCTGCCCCCGGACATTGGACCGGCACCCTAGTCAGTGGGCTGATGTATCATTGCCGAGACAGCCTTTCTGGGATCAACGGGGTCCTGCGGCCGGGGATTGTGCACCGCATTGATATGGATACCAGCGGTCTGCTGATCGTAGCCAAAAACGATTTTGCCCATCAGGCCCTGGCGGAGCAGCTTCAGGATCATACCCTTTCTCGGATCTATGAGGCCGTGGTAGTGGGGCATATTCGGGAGGATGCCGGAACCATCAACGCCCCCATCGGCCGACATCCGGTGGATCGCAAAAGAATGGCGGTCACGGAGAAAAACAGCCGGCCGGCTGTGACCCACTTTGAAGTCATTGCCCGGTACCAGAAATATACCCACCTTCGCCTTCAACTGGAGACGGGGCGAACCCATCAGATCCGGGTCCATTTGTCCTGGAAAAACCACCCCATCTTGGGTGATATGGTTTATGGCCGGGGAAAGGAACTGGGGCTCGACAGCCAATGCCTCCATGCCAGAACCCTCTCCTTCCGGCACCCTAGGACCGGAGAAATGGTCACTGTTACCAGCGAACTGCCCGAATATTTTGTCGAAGTTCTCGAAAAACTTGGTGCTCCTACAGATTGACAGCCGGAGCGATTCCCGCTACAATGTAGGAAAGCTGCAAAGTGAATACGTCTTCGGGGTGCCGGATCCTTCCGGCTGAGATTGCGCGAAATGGAGCGCGGACCCGTGAACCTGATACGGATCATACCGGCGGAGGAAAAGACTTGACCCCTTATATATGCTGCCGCATTGCTTCCGTGTTTGCAATGCGGCTTGTCATTTTGTAAGGAGGTATTTTTATGAAAAACATGAAGCTTCGTGCCCTGTGCGAAGGTGCAATCATGGTGGCCATCGCCCAGATCCTGGCCTACATCAAACTGTGGGAAATGCCCTGGGGCGGTTCCGTAGTGCTAGCCATGGTTCCCATTGTGCTGTTTTCTGTCCGCTGGGGCCTGGGCAGCGGTCTGATTGCCGGCTTCGCCTTTGGTGTGCTCCAGTTTATGTTCGACGGTGGTTTTGCCATTGGCTGGCAGTCCATCATCGGGGACTATCTGCTGGCCTTTACGGTGCTGGGCTTTGCAGGTCTTGCTCGGGGCAAAAAGGGCGGAATTTTCATCGGGTCTGTGATTGCCGGCGTGGCTCGGTTCCTGGTTCATTATGTGGTGGGAGCTACCATCTGGGCAGAATATATGCCGGAGACCTTCTTTGGCCTGACCATGACCTCCCCCTGGTTTTATTCCCTGCTCTATAATATTGCCTATATGGGTCCAAATATCATCATTACTCTGGTGGTATTTGCGTTGCTGTACAAGCCCATGGGCAAGTACCTTCGGGCGGAGGATCTTCAGTAAGGATCAAATGGCATAATCCTGGAGCGGCTTGACGACCAAACAAGGTACAGAAATTGTTTTCGATCATCATGCTGTCACAGATCTGCAATATTTCAAACTCTAATGAATACAAATTGAATGGAACGGCACAAACCAACGTTTGACAAACCTACTAATTTGTTATATGCTAAAATCACCTTAGTTTGGGAAAGAAAGCGCGATACAATTGAATGGAGGCGTCAATCATGGCAAAAGCCGATATCCTGTTTGACAAAACCGAATTTGTTCTGCGTATGGCCGACAAGCAGGCTATGACCATGAACATCCGGGCGGATCAGATCACCACGATCACCTTCCAGCCCACCATGCAGAAAAAGCTGTTCAAAAAAATTCCCTCTGAAGTTATGTTGATCAAAATGAAGGGCGGCGCTGGTCCTGGCGGCGGTCCTGGAGGTCCTGGTGGCGGCGGTGGCAACGATGGATTGCCCATCACCAAGGAATCTCTGGAAAACAAGGAGAAGGGATCCTGGGATAAGGCGAAACAGCAGATGCTGAAGTTTGCCAAGGACAACAACATTACCCTTCATGAGGAGAAGGAAATGTGGGAGCCCCCGAAGCAGGGCATGTAAAAGAAAACAAAAAACTCCCGCCTGCGGCGGGGGTTTTTTGCGCCTGATTTTCTTTGAAATGCAGAAATGTGGCTTTTAAATCTGTGCGTTTTGCCGGCTGACTTTGTCTCTGTGTGAAGGTTTTGCAAAGGTCCAAAAATTATTAAAAAAATGGTTGACAAATACATGGAAATGGGTTATTGTTAGTGCGCTAATTGTTAGTTAGTAGACATTTTGAAAACTTAGGTTTTTGGTCGTACGATTGGCGGAAAGGAGCATTTGTCCATGAAAAAACCGGAAGAGGCCTGGGAACAGCATCCGCCCTTTGATGCCAGGCCACCTCGCCATGAACATCACCCACCCTTTGAGGAAGAGGCCGTGGAAGAAGATACCCCGGAATTCTCTGCAATTCGGACGATTGAACTGCTGGGCCGGCTGCATCATATGGCGTTTCGCACACTGTTTCTGCAGGATGGGCTGCCTCCGGCACAGGCAGGCGCTATGAGAACGGTTATTCGGTTTCCTGGGCTGAGTCAGCGGGAACTGGCGGATAAGCTCCATATCCAGCGCGCCACAGCTACGGTAATGCTGCAGAAAATGGAGAAAGCAGGCTATGTTGAACGACGTCCGGATCAGGAGGATCAGCGGATTTTCAGGATCTATCCCACGGCGTTGGCTACAGCGGTGGATGTGGAGAACCGTAAAAATGTGGTGGCCTATTTCAGCCGCTGCTTCTCTGATGTTCCGCCGGAGGACTTTGCTGTGATGGTAAAATGCCTGAAACAGCTGGGCAAGAACCTCAAGGGAATCCTCGACGAAAACGCCGAGACCCTTGGGAAGGAGTGATTCGATTGAGAAACTTTTTAAAATTTCTAAAGCCCTATAAATGGTGGGTACTGCTGACGATTGTGTTTATCGCATTGCAATCCCTCAGTGATTTGTATTTACCGGATCTCAACGCCACCATCATTGACGAAGGCGTCATGAAGGGCGACGTGGGGACAATTTTACTGTTTGGGGGCGTAATGCTGCTGGTGGCGCTGCTGGTTGGTGTATGTACCCTGGGTACTACCTATTTCTCCACCAAGGCTTCCCTGGCCTACGGCAGAGATATGCGACTGGCCCTGTTTACCAAGGTCCAGTCCTTTTCCCAGTCAGATCTGGACCATTTTGGAACGCCGTCCCTGATTACCCGAACCACCAACGATGTCAACCAGCTCCAGCAGATGATGCAGATGCTGCTGCGCACGATTATTACCACGCCTATTTTGCTCATAGGTGGCATCATCATGTGCCTCAAGCAGAATGTGGAACTGTCGGTGATTTTGCTGTTTATTATTCCCATCATTGCGGTGGTGGTGATCGTCACGACCCGGAAGTCCCATCCCTGGTTCCGGAAACAGCAGAAGCAGGTGGATGTGCTCAACCAGGTGCTGCGGGAAAAGTTGTCTGGTATCCGCGTGATCCGGGCCTTTGTCCGCACGGACTATGAGGAGCAGCGGTATGACCGGGAAAACAAGGAGATGTACCGCATTGCGGTCCATGCTCATAAGCTGATGACGGCGTTGATGCCTCTGGTAAGCTTGGTCATGAACTGCGCAACCCTGGCCGCCTACTATTTGGGCGCCCTGCGAATTGATTCCATGGGGATGGAGATCGGCGCGCTGACTGCTTTCGTGACCTATCTGGCCCAAATCCTTATGAGCGTTATGGCATCCTCTATGATGATGAATATGATTCCTCGGGCCATGACCTCCATTGGGCGTATCAGCGAAGTGTTGGACTATGAACCTTCCATCCAGGATACGGATCAGGCAGAGCGGACAGAGTTAGGGGCCTTTGAATCCCTGGAATTCCGGGATGTGTCCTTCCACTATCCGGAGGCGGACCGTCCGGTGCTGGAGCATATCAGCTTTACCACAAAGCCGGGAGAAATTACAGCCATTATCGGATCCACAGGCTCCGGCAAGTCTACGTTGGTGAATTTGATCCCCAGAATTTATGACACCACCTCTGGGGAGATCCTCATCAACGGCCGGGACATCAAGACGCTTTCCCAGGCCCAACTGAGGGAGCATCTGGGTGTGGTGCCCCAGAAGGCCCTGCTCTTTGACGGTACTGTGGCCTCCAACCTTCAGTATGGAAAGCAGGACGCCACGGAAGAAGAGATGTGGCATGCGCTGGAGGTGGCCCAGGGCAAGGATTTTGTGTCCCAGATGCCCAGCGGACTGTCGTC
>CASEPH010000140.1 GCA_949289625.1 uncultured Clostridia bacterium
GCAAATACTCAAGAATTTTCGTTGGCTTTTCGCTTTTACACGATTCGCTCACTTGTTTTTGTCCAAGGTGCTAGTTTCATGTTTCTCGTTGTTTAATTTACAAGGTACACTCCGCAAACGCGGAACTCATTTAATATATCATACTGTCGTTCGTTTGTCAAGAACTTTTTTCGAAGCCATTCGTTTCCGTTCTTTCCTTTTCGTGGCCTTCCGGCCCGACAGCCTGATTATTGTAGCACGTCCCGTCCACTTTGTCAAGAACTTTTTTTCGTTCTCTTACAGTTTTCAGGACCGCCAGGCTTTTGCAAGCCCAGGTTTTGAAGTGCTCAGATAGTATATATCAAGCTCAACCATTTGTCAAGCATTTTTTTCCGTTTTTCGACTTTTTCCAAAAAGCACAATCCATAGTGCCAGTATGGGAATAACACCCCAAAATACGGATATTATTTCCGTTTTGATCGCACGATTTGTCAGCAGCCACAGTGCCACTTCTACCAAAAAACCGCCGAGCCCTACCGCTGTGCCAATCCATTTTCCAGAAGCGCCAGGTAATACAATTTTCCCCGCTTGCCGGATTCGCTCCCCAGTCAACAATAACACGCAAAACGCACCCATAAGGACTGCCGCTGCCAGCAACGCTTCCAAACGCTGCAATACTCCTAAAATCCGAATGGTCTGGACAGCACGATAGAGTGGAACCGTTTCTTGGCTGACCAACCCTTTTCCCAGAATTCCGCAGGTCAGTAAACTTAGCCCCAGACTGATTCCAACACTTGCCCCGTACCATCCCCATGTTTTTCGTCTCCTTGGCCCTTGACGCAGACACCACCAAGGACTTGCAGCGCCTATTGTAATATAGATTTGCTGCCAAGTCGGCATTTCCGGAAGATTCTCTTTCCAACGCACGTCACCTAAACCAAACAACGTAACCGTCACCAGGAATAGCAGCAAAAACATACCCAATAGATTGGCCACGTTTCCCATAGCCCTATTTGCTCCGCACATTGCTCGCCAGAGCAGGAGAAGCAGTGCAATGGACACAAAGGGAAAGGTGCTGTTTTCCGGAAAAGCCTGTTCTGCCCCCAACGCTGCTGCGGCAATGACAAAGATTCCGCCTAGTAATACGGTCCACGCCCAAATCTTCCCTCTTACTCGTTCCTCTGTCGGAAGCAGTACAAAGATAATTGTGGCAATACACCAGCCGATCAATACGGGCACCCAGGAGAATCCGGCCGTTACCGTTGCCGCAACGGCTGCGACAGCGCCAAATACGCCTGCATCTCGCTTGTCCTTCATGGACTCTCTCCTTCCAAGGCCGCCAATTTTGGCGACTCTTCCAAAATCGTGCTATTCTTTAGCTGCGCCAGGGTCGGCGTTTTGGTGTCCCTGCGTTCCTGGGCCTCCAGCACTTTATTGACCTGTTCCATATTCAGCATTTCTGCCGTTCCATTCCATAGATAGACACAGGCCCCCATGGGTAGTTGCTCCGGCAACGCCGGAGCTTCCTGCAGCGCTTCTTCCCCGCAGAAAATGACTCGCTTGGTCTGGCGCAAAAACAGCTGTCCCGGTGCATTTTCTGTCATATCTGCCAACGCCTTCTGCATATTGTCGCCGCTTCCAGAGAGCTCTCCCGCAGTGAGAATCATCTGATTGTCCCGTTGCTCCACCAATAGGGTTTCTACAATATATAGTTCTCCCGCATCCTGCTGCGGAAAGGGCCATAAATCAAAGAAGGTGATTGCCAAAAAGGCCACCATTGCCAACGCCCATTTTTTCACATAATCACCTCTGATTGCGCAAATTTTGAGGATGGAGGGACGACTTTCTCCACTTTTCCGTCACCAATCTTGGCCGAAGAGGTGGCAATTCCCCCTGATCTACCGGTGAAAGATAGCCAATCCCCAGACTGCTCAGATCCTCCAGATGGATCAGTAGCAGCAAAAACACCACAGTTACCCCCACCAAGCCGGCGCTTACACCGCCCAAGGCAAGCACAAATCGCCAGACCCGAATGGCGTCCGCCAGATCCCGTTGGGGCAGCGTATACCCGCAGACACCTGCCGCGGCCACAACAATTAACGCAGCCGGTGAAATTAAACTGGCTTCCACTGCCGCTGATCCCACCACCAGTCCGCCGATAATGGACACAGCCTGCCCCAGATTCTGAGGCAGATGCAGCCCCGCCTCCTGGAGCAGTTCAAAGGCAATCAGCAGCAATAGCACCTCTGCGCCGGTGGATAGCGGCACCGCCTGTCGGCTTTCCACAATGGCCTTTAATAGCGCCGTTGGAATCATCTCCTGATGATATAGACAGACCGCAGCAAATAGTCCCGGGGTCAGCAATGCCGCCAGCATACTCAGCACCCGCAAAAACTTTACCGCCGAATTAACAATATAATTCCCACTTCGATCTTCCGGAGATTCCAGAAAGTCCACCAGGGTACAGGGCAGCAAATATCCCAGTGGAAGCCCGTCCACCAGAACGCCTACCCGTCCCGCCAGCAATCCCCAGGCAAATCGATCCGCTCGTTCCGTGTACAGCAGCAGGGGAAATGCAGTTTTTCGAGATCCTGTCAGATATTCTTCCACCGCAGCTGGCGTCAGCAGACCGTCCACATCAATGGCCGCTATTCGCGTGGTTACCTTTGCCACCAAGCCCGGATCCGTGATCCCCGCAATGGAGCAGATCGTCACATTGGTGAGACTTCTCCGTCCCACCACCTGTTCTTCCAGCCGCAGCTCCGGGGTACGAAGATGCCGCCGAAGCAGACTGGTATTGGTGCGTACCGTCTCCGTAAAGGCATCCTTGGCTCCTTTGATGGTATTCTCTACCTCTGGCTGAGAGATAGACCGTTTTTCCCCGGTCTTGACCTCAAAGGCCACGGCATCGTCCGCACCAAACAACACCACACAGAATCCATTGACCAGCTTGCTGGCCACAGAATCCATGTCCTTTACTTCGCTGGCCACCGCGTTGCAGATCACCAGCCACTCTGCAGAAGCTCCATCCACCGGTTTCTCCGCCCGCAGCAGCGGCTTTACCACAAAATCAGAGATATCCGAGCTGGATACCAGGCCGTCTATGGAATAGATCCAAACCTCCTGTCGGTCAGGTCCCACCAGAATCTTTCGCATATTAAAATCTCCGGTGCCTTGAAAAATGGCACATATGTTTTCATGGGTCACCGCAACAGGATAAACTGGCTGCGGTCTTGGATGGGGATGATGGTCCATGCGCTTCACCTCAAAGTCAGGATGTCCGCGTCTTGGAAAATTATGCGCGTTACCGTTTACATATAAAAAAGCACCGGACTTCTTTTTCAAAGTCCAGTGCCGAAACGGATGCAAATTCCTTATCAATGGTCTCCGGGTTGGTTTTCGTCCTTTTTTTCTCGGAACGCAAAGAACCGCTGTCCCAGATAATTGAACCCCACAAACAGGCACATACCCACCAGCATAGCGCCGTTTTCCTGTACGCTTTTAGACATTCCGGACAGCACCCACGCCACGGCAGGCTTCGCAATGCCGTAGGCCAGCAGGTAACACACCAGAATATTCAGCGTGAATCGCAGCACCACGCCAAATCCCTTTTCCCTGTTTTGAAACGTAAAATACTTGTTGAGAAAATAACTCAAAATACTTCCCAGCACATAGTTGGCGCCTGAGGAGATCCAATACCCCAGATGGAGCAGATTGTAACACAAAAACATCACAGCCGTTCCAAACAGGGTATTGACGACGCCCACCAAAATGAATTTCCAGAACGTGCGGTCCACTAGTTTTTTCAGCATAGCTTTTCCTCATCCAATTGTCAGCATTTATTTCAGCTTTTTGTTTATTGTACCACGCCAGCCCCAAGAAGTAAACGCAGCGACCAGATTCCCAAAGATCAAAATAATCTTCAATATCCCATTGACAAACTAGGACTATTCTGGTAAACTACAGTTAGTCTAATTTAACCGCCACATGGCGGCTTTTTTGGAATCATAAGTTAGTCTTACCTAACTAAGGAGTGTGTATTATATGAGTGTCGTCATCATCGGAGGAAACGAATGTATGGTCTGCCGCTACCAGCAGATTTGCAAACGCCACGGCTATCAAGCCAAGGTCTTCGCCAAGGAAAACGGCCCCATGAAAAAGAAGATCGGTTCACCGGATCTGATGATTCTGTTCACCAACACTGTTTCCCATAAAATGGTCATCTGTGCCGTACAGGAGGCGAAGAAAAATAACGTACCGGTGGTGCGAATCCATTCCAGCAGTGCTTCCGCCCTACAGCAGGCACTTTCGGAACATCTGTCCAGTTGACGCAGAGGCTTCTGCACCCAGTAAATTGTAGCAAATAGGACAATTCGGCCAAAACTGCTCCGGAAGGCGCATCCTTCCGGAGCAGTTTTGTTTTTGATGGGACGCCTTTGCATTTTGGCAATTGCAGCAGAATTTGTTTTCTTCTATCATTGTAGTTAGAAACCGGCTCTGGGCCGGAAGAAAGGAAGGTTACTATGAAGAAAGCCACGCTTTCTGCAGAAGCGCTGGTGGGCCGATGGGAGGAACGCCGGGAAATCAAAAACCTCATGGGCCGCTACGCTGTCAGCTTTCTGCTGAAAAAAGAAAAGACCATGTTTGTGGATTTCTGGAGCAGCCGGGAGGATGTGTCCATGGGGCTCAACAACGGCTGGTATGTGGGCCGGGAAGCCATCTCCGGATGGTTTGCCGCCATTGACAAAAATACCGCCCTGAAGGCGAAGCTTTTGAAGGCAGATCTTCCGGAGCAGCTGGGAGATCAGGATGAGCAAGCCCTCTATGGCATCGGCGATTTTGACGTCAAACCGCTAGGTACCCCTGTGATCGAGCTGGCCGACGACCTGCAGACCGCTAAGGGCATCTGGTATTCCCAAGGCTCCAAGGCAGATGTCACCGAGGCCGGTCCTGTGTCCTATTGGACCTTCGGTGTTTTTGCCGTAGATTTTATCTACGAGGACGGTACCTGGAAGATCTGGCATCTGCAATATCTGGAGGATATCAAGTGCCTCTGCGGGCAGAGCTGGGCCAAACCCCAGACTCCATTCCCGGCCCTACCGGCCTATGCCGCACTGAAGGACGCCACTTTACCGGAGCCCACCGTGAAGGTCACGCTGCGGGAATACTACTCCCCCAACCGGCCCATGGCGAAGCTGCCCCGGCTGCCGGAGCCCTATCCCACCTTTGCTGACACCTTCAGCTACGGATACGAGAAGGAGGTCTGACATGAACACCAAGGTTTTTTCCGATGACGAGTAGATCCGCCGCGTCTGGGACATGGAGGAAGTCAAGGATCTTATGGCCCGTCGGGCTTATCTATATATGCAGGATATGCGGCGGGAAGAGCTGGAGACCCTATGGGTCCAGAAGCCCGAGAACAAAAAGACCGCGGTATTCGGCTCCAACTGGGGCTTCTATCTGGGTCTGGACAACATCTCCGCCTGGTATGTGGGGGCTCACGGCAATCTTCGGCAGTCTCAGCTGGATCAGATCTGCCAGAAGGATCCCAACATCAAAAACTGCCCCGAGAATCTGGGCTACGGCTCCATGATCGCGTCGCCTCTCTCCACAGCCCTTGTGGAAATTGCCGGTGACGGCAAAACCGCTCAGGGCCTTTGGTATTCCATTGGCCAACGCACGGACCCCAATGGGGACGGCACTGCCGACGCCTATTGGGTCTGCGGCAAGATCGGCGCGGATTTCATGAAAGAAGATGGTCAGTGGAAGATTTGGCGTGTGGTGGAAGCGCCCGACATCATTGTTCCCCCAGGAGAGGCCGTTTCGGATCAACCAGTATTCTGGGAAGCCGGCACCAACCTGATGGAAAATCTCTTTGGTACGCCCACCCTGCCTATGACGGCCCACGATCCCACCTATAACTGGAGCGACAGCTTCCCCCCTGCCCCGGAGGCATATTACAGCTATTCCGACGAACATGGCTGCTGCCCCGAAGGCGTACATAATGAATGGAGGCCCTACTGATGAAAACACATCTTTCTCTCTCCCAGCGCATTCACAATGCGGTAGGCTCCCAACAGGCCGAAAACATCCATGCCCGTCATAGCTACCTTCATGGCAAGTCCTTTGCCAAGGAGGAATGGGGAAAAATCTGGTCCCGGCGGGACACCTGCTCCTGGGCCCACGCCTTTGGCCGCTGGAGAGGCTTTGCCAACGTATGGTATGGCTCCGTCACCTGCTATGACGCCGCCTGTTTCCAGCGCTTCACCCAGATCTATGAGATCTACCCCCAGGTTGGCGGCATGGATCCCCGGCCCCTCAGCGAGGTTTCCTGCCATACCCTGGTTACCGACATTATTGAAGTAGCCGACGATGGCCAGACCGCCCGGGCCTATTTCCTGACTCCCGGCCTGATCTACTCCACCCTGAATGGTAACCAAAAGAAACGCTGCGCCTACCTGTGGGAGCGCTACGGCGCCGACTTTGTTTACGAGGATGGGCAGTGGCTGTTCCTCCACGAGCAGGTTTGCCCCGATATCTTCGGCAATCTGGACGATGGAAACTGGGCGCACAGCAAATATGAAATGCTGAAAAATCCGCCACCTCCCCCTCCCGCCGGCGCTATGCCGCCGAAAAAGGATCAGCGGCTTCAGGATCCGGGTCCGCTGCACAAGGATTGGACACCTATTCAGCCCGTGCAGGATACCGTTCCCTGGCCGGTTCCCTATGTGACCATGGACAACGACAACACATATACCAAGCAGC
Organism: uncultured Clostridia bacterium; assembly: GCA_949289625.1. The sequence goes on from CASEPH010000140.1 coordinate 6,745, forward strand.
CTTGAACATTCCTTAATATCATAGTATGGCCCCCGGGAAAGTGAGTTTCCCGGGGGCCATACTTTATTTAAGATAGTTCCGCACCTGTTCTAGGTACCGTTCTCCATCCTGTCGACCAGTTTCATATCCTTGGCGAAGCTTTTCCGAATCCCGCTCCAGGCGACCAATTCCCAGTTCCTCCTGGGGCTGGATCACCAAGGCACGACCCTCCGCTTCCATTTTCGTCAGTTCTTCCCGCTCTGCAGCATAATATTCCGGTTCGTTGAGAATATTGTCCAGCAAGTTAGGATAGTTCCGATAAAGCCGCTTTCCCAGGTTCCGTACCGCACCGCCCATGGGCTTTTTCCGATAGGTGATCCGCCGGGTCAAAACCACCACCACCCGATCATACTCCGGGTGCTGCTCCAGGAATTTCAGCGGCAAATGCTTCCCAGTGCCACCGTCCAGATATTCCTGTCCCCCAATTGTAACCTTTCGGCAAAGAAACGGCATTGAGGAAGAAGCAGCCACCGCTGTCAAAATATCTTCCGCTTCGTCCCGATCTATGTATTCCTGGACACCGGTGCTGCAGTTCATCACAGCAGCATAAAACTTGATACCGCCGCGGAAAAAGGTTTCCTCATCAAAGGGATATATTTCCTGGGTCTGCCGCAGGATAAAATCAAAGCCCACCAAATTGTGCTCCGATCGCAGCGCCTTGGTGCCCACATATCGAGGATCCAGGCCATAGTTCAGAACAATATCCCTGCTTCGACCCGGCTGCTTTGCCACATACCCCAGGCCATTAAGGGCCCCTGCGGATACCCCCACTACACAGTCCGGATATACATCGTGCTCCATAAATACATCTAAAACCCCGGAGGTGTAGATTCCACGATAGGAACCTCCCTCCAGCAACATGACACTTTTCATGGTTCATGCCTCACTTTTGTGTAGAAAAATCTGTGTTCATGATACCCCATTCGTTCCCTTCTGTCAACGACCTCCACAATCTACCACTGTCTTTTGCAGCACACTTGACCTGCCTATCTTTAGAAAATTTCACCAAAAAGACACATATGGTAGGATGCCGCCTGTTTTACACGTTGATTCTGGCTTTCAGATTTTCTATAATTAAGGTATCTAATTTTCCGAAAAAGGAGTGCTTCCTATGGTCAATCGCTATGCGCACCTGCTCTCCCCTTTCCAGGTGGGGAACGTGGTGTTTCGGAACCGGATCTTCACGGCCCCAATGGGGCTCCACGCTCTTCAGGGCGGAGAGCTCTATCCCACCGAGGCCATCATCACCCACTACGCCAACAAAGCCAAGGGCGGCGCAGCCGTTGTCACCTGCTCCGGTACCGGCGCCTATCCTGTCACCCCGGACAAGGACCATATGGCCTACGACCTCTACATCGGCCACAGCCAGCACTATCTGGCCCAGTTGGCGGACGCCATCCATTTTTACGGGGCCAAGGCATCCATGGAAATCCAGGCAGCTACCAAAGATCCGGCCTACCATGTGGTGGGCGGCGTCAAAAAGATGGGCCCCGGCCTGAAGCCCGGAGAACTCACCAAGGAGATCACACCGGAGATCATGGAGGAAGTCAAGGAGAACCTCAAGGATCAGGTGAGAATTCTCAAGCGCATCGGCTATGACATGTGTATGCTGCATATGGCTTATGACATGGGACTGTTTGGAGGCTTCCTGAATCCCACCATCAACACCCGTACGGATGCCTATGGCGGCAGTCTGGAAAACCGGCTTCGGTTCTTGAACGAGTGCTGTGATGCCATCCATGAAGCCGCAGGCAAGGATTTTCTCATCGAACTCCGTATGTCGGGCGAACTTCCCGAGGGCATGGGCTTCACCATTGACGACGCCTGCGAAATGGCCAAAATTGTGGAGGGGCACGCAGATATTCTCCACGTCCATGCCGGTACAGGTTGGCAAGCCCACTGCATGAGTTTTGAGCCGGACACCCCCAACCTGTGGATGGCCCAGCGTATCAAGGAGAGTGGCGCCAAAATCCCAGTCCTCACCATCGGTGGCTATCAGGATCTGGACGAGATGGAAGCTGCCATCGCCGAGGGCAAGGCAGATCTCATTTCCCTGGCCCGAGGCTGGCTGGCCGATCCCAATCTTGGCACAAAAGCCTATGAAAACCGGGGCGAAGACGTGGTTCCCTGCGTCAAATGTATGCGCTGCCATGATTCTGCCTGCATTGACGGCGTGACCTTTGTCTGTACGGTCAATCCCGTCATGGGTCTGGAGCATGTGCTGGACAAAATTGACACGCCCCCCAAGGCCATTAAGAAGGTAGCTGTGGTGGGCGGTGGTCCCGCTGGTATGCAGGCGGCCCTCACCGCTGCAAGTCGGGGGCACAAAGTCACCCTGTACGAAGAAAAGGACGTGCTGGGCGGGCAGCTGAACTTTGCGGACTACGCCCAGTTCAAGCACTCTCTGGCCAAATACAAGGATTGGCTGATCTATCAGATCGGCAAATCTCCAGTGGAATTGGCTATGGGCGTCAAGGCTACCCGAGAAATGCTGGTACAGAACAATTATGATGTTGTCATCGCAGCCATCGGTGCGTCGCCACTGATTCTTCCCATTCCCGGCGCAGAACTGGCCGTCCCAGCGCCCCAGGTCTACGGCCATGAGGATGAACTGGAAAAATCCGTGGTTATCATCGGCGGCGGCCAGGTAGGCTGCGAGACCGCACTCCATCTGGTCCAGCAGGGCCACGACGTCACGGTTCTGGAAATGCAGGATAAGCTGCTGGTGGACGCTTCCGCCTCCTATCGGAACCGGCTCACCCGAAATATGGGCTATCATGACAATCTGAAGTCTGTCACTGGTGGACGCTGTACAGGCATCACTGCCGAAGGCGTCACCTACATCGACCATGATGGAACGGCCCAGACGCTTTCCTGCGGCAGTGTGGTCATGGCCGCAGGTATGCGCCCTCGGCAGGCAGATGCAACCGCTCTGTACGATCCCGCCTATCGGCTCTACACCATCGGAGACTGCGACAAAGCTGCCAATGTGCAAAAGGCAGTCCGTGCCGCCTTCTCCACCGCAATTTCCCTGTAATTTAGCTAAAATCTGGCCGCCTCGCCATGTACGGCAAGGCGGCCAGTCTTTTTATGCAATTCCTATGAAATCATTCTCAGCGTCCCTTGGGCCGGAATTCCATGACCACACCCTGCTCCACCGGGACCTCGCCCCGGATTCCCTCCGGGGTCTTCCGAATGGTCTGGAACTTGTTGTTGAGGAGCGGATTGGTGTAGGTATAGTCTGCCCGGCGATGGAAGGCGCCCCGGGTCTCTTTTCGGTTAGCTGTCACCAGGATAGTGGCTTGGGCCACATCCAGCATATCCAGCACCTCCAGGCACCGCATCAGGTCATGGGCGTCCTCTGCCTTCAGCTGGGCCAGTGCGAATCGTTTGAGATCCGATACATATTTATATCCCGCCCGCAGCAGCGATTCCGAACGGATCTTGTAGCCGCAATACTGGGCCATAATCTGCTGCAGCGTGGAGTTTGCCTCCTTCCAGTTCGCCCCCTCCTCGCGTGACAGCAGCGCCTCATAAAGGGCCTGTTTTTCCGCAATCTTGGGATGACCGGTAATATCCGTCTCTGGAATACCTTTTACTTGCTGTCCCGCATGTTCTCCTGCGATCTGGCCCAACACAGCCGCCGAATGGATGCCGTTGGCCACATTGGCGGTGCAGTCGCCCACACCATAGAGGTGTGGAACGGAGGTCTCAGCGTTTACGTTGATCTCCATGCCCTGAACGTGGGGCGTATAGGTGTCAAACTCCACCATTTCCTTCCGCAGGTCAATGCCAAACTGATCCATATAGTCATTGATGGAGGTGTCGCCCTCGGAAACAAAGCAACGGCGCATATATTGCAGATCCTCTTCCTCGATCTCCGAACAGTTCATATAGGTGGGGCCTGTTCCGTTGGCCATTTTTTCAGAAAAGACCGACTGCCAGATATCCGCTGTCACATCCCCCAGCTCCCGGGTGGGCTTTGTGACAAAGGGCCCCACAGGCTTACCATCAATATCCGTCAGCACCCCGATCCAGGTGGCCTTACCGCAGCGCATAAAATGCTTAAGGCCGGAGTGGACATAGGGGAGATCCAGATTCACCAGCTTGCCCCCAGCCCGGAAGGTCAGGGCGTCTCCCGCACCAGTATTAGCCGGACAGATGTCCACATTGAAGGGATAGCAGGGATTGTGGGCCGGATACATTCTGGCGGCAGCGCCGGTGGCCAGGATCACCGCTTTGGCCTGAAACAGCGTCATCTCCGGCTCATCCTCCCGGATATTGACGCCGATGGCCCCAATGACCCGACCGGTCTCCGGCTCCAACAGCAGTTCGTTCATAGCCGTCTTGTTGCAGATTCTCACCCCCAGGCTCTTGGCCTTTTCTGTCAGGGCAGGCTTCTGATTCCATCCGTCATACTTGAGATGATACCTGCGGCGGTTAGGCATGGCATGGCCCTCAAAATTCCAGGTTCCCTTGGGCTTCATGTTGATGCCATAGCTGTGCCATTTCTGCACCACTTCAAAGGAGCGCTGCAAGATTTTTGTAAACACATCCACGTCCTGATAGGGGCCTAGCAGGGTTTCCGAGCACTCCTGCAGGATCACATCGAAATCCTCCCCATGATATTCCGGTATGTAGCAAAAGAAGTGGTCGTTACCCGTGGCTCCAGAACCGGAATGTCGGGTATCCGCCTTTTCCGCCACCACCACAGAGGCTCCCTGTTCCGCTGCAGCAATGGCCGCCTGCATGCCGCCCACGCCGCCGCCAATGACCAGCACATCAGCTTTTATGATTTCGGGACTCACGTTGAGTTTCATTTCGCGTCAGCCTCCTTTCCGGGTACCGTCATGGTAAACATCATGTGGGACAGCGGGTATCGCATGGTAATGGCCTTTTGGGGACATTCCATGGCACAAGCCCGGCAGTGCCAGCACTCATCGGGATACCGGACCTCCACCTCTCGTTCCGTGCCTTTGCCCTTGACCCGGATCACATCCAATGGACATATCTGTGCGCACAGGGTACAGCGAATGCAGCGTTCCCTATTGATGACAGGCGGCATAACATCGTCTCCTTTCTTTCTTTTCATATTTGGATGATTAAATGCACCGCAGTCCCGCATGAGAAAACAACTCCCGCGGGACGCAGTATTGTTTAGCGTTCTCCTGCCAGATACTGATCGTAGGCATTCTGATATACGGCAATTACCTCGTAAATGCCCATCTCCTCCATGGTGGCGACATAGTCGTTCCAGTTTTGATCTGTGATCTCCAGTTCCCCAGTCATGAATTTGAGGCAGGTTTCCTGGGCATAGGTCAGCATATCCTGCTCATATTCCGCAATTTTTGCATTTTCGTCCACCGTGAAGCCAGCCTCCAGCGTGGTGGGATAATACCGCTCATCGCTTCCCTCCGGATTCCAGATTTCAATGGCCTCCAGCGCGCTGTCCGGGAAAGTGGGCAGCAGCCGGTCGTGATCCGAATAGAAGGAGGTAAACCGCATCATGGTAAACAGCTGCTGGGCCATTTCCGCATTGGGGGCTGTTTTTCCCGTGTCGGTGATGGGCTTATCCCAGTCAAAGACAGCAGTATCTCCTTCCATATGGTAGCTCTCGCCCTCCACACCGTAGTTGGCCATATAGTAGCCGTCCGTAGTCCAGAAGTAGTTCATCCACTGGCACACCAGCTCCGGCTGGTTACAGTCTGCGGAAATGGAGAAACCTACATTAGTGGTCACCAAGGACACATCCTGCAGCCATACATAGGGTGCCTCCGGATCCGCCACAATGTTCGGAACTGCAGCCACACCGTAGTCCGCCTCCGTGGCATAGGCGGCAGTCTCTTCAATCTTATCCGCGTTGGCTGTCCAAACGCCGGTAAGTCCGGTGCCGCAGTACTCGTTCATGACCAGCTTGGAGTTCTCCAGCGAAAGGAAATCCTCATAGAGTACGCCCTCGTCCATCATGGTGCGGATCCATTCCAGATAGGCCCGATAGCCATCGGTGATCCATCCGGAGTTCACCATATCTCCCTCCCGGAAAATGGCGGAGGTGACAAAGGTCATGAACCCATCCGAGACCAGGGCAGGGATAGCCGTATCAAACGCAGCCTGCAGGTTGATGGTGCCGTCGGTCATGTAATAGGTATAGGGCGTGTCAAAGGTGCTGTGGATGTCCCGCAAGTAATCCGTAAATTCTTCCAGAGAAATCAGGTTGCTATCCCAGGATACCCCCAGCTCC
>CASEPH010000141.1 GCA_949289625.1 uncultured Clostridia bacterium
GGAAAGTTTCCCTTGACTTTGACGCTCTGTCAACTGGTACAGTATCCGTAAGGAGGGATGTTTATGGAGTGTTCTATTCAGGAGCTGTCGCGCCTGTCCGGGGTGACCGCCCGCACCCTGCGCTGGTACGACCAAATCGGCCTGCTCAAGCCCAGCCGGGTGGAAGAGAGCGGCTACCGCTACGACGGCGGGGCAGAAGTAGACCGGCTGCAGGATATTCTCTATTACCGGGCCCTCGGGGTGGAGCTGGCCCAGATCAAGGAATGTCTGGACGATCCTTCCTTTGACCGTCTGGCCGCCCTGAAGCGCCACCTGACCGCTTTGGAGGTGGAGCGGGAGCGGCCGGAAAACAGCTCCGTCTGGTAGATGGCATACAGAGCGAACAGACCGGCCAGAGAATATCCGGCGATCCCCTGCCAACGAGGAACTCCGTTGATCTCTTTCTCTGCCGCCGGAATAATCTCCCTGGTCAGAAGTCGCAGATAGTCATCCGCCCCGCCGGTGCAGGGGTCTGCGTTTTTGAAAGTAGGCGGGCTATCCCAGGGTGCCATATCGTGGTTTCAGTCCAAATCGCTGATAGCTACCAGCGTGAACGGAGGGCAGCTGGCAGCCTGCGCGGTCTCATGTACCTTCTGGCCCTCGATGGAGAAGGTGTTGAGATAGATAATGGGGACACTTGATTCCAAGCTCTGGAAAATAGATACCGTTTTGCCGTTTGTCGCAAAGGTGTACATAGTGCGCATCATCCACTTTCTACTGTAACGAAGGTGATAGTCCTGATTCTTGGAAAAAGATTATGCTGAATTGATTTTACCACATCAATCCCTTTTTCTCAGGTTTTGTTAGGTGCTCTTAAAGCAGGGTGCAGAGTTACAATAATGCTTCGTTTGCAACGGTGTACAAAGGGAACATAATAAAAACTTAATAATAGACTGTAAATCTTACACAAAGTACCGCCCAAACGAGACTACGGGCGGTATTTTTGTATCTTGGCGGAGAAAGGAGAAAGTTCCCAGAACGGATACCGGGCCAGGCAAGGAAACTCTGCCCGAACCGGAGAAAACGTCTGCTCCCCCGGAGGACGGAAAAAAGACGGAACAGCAGGCAAAGAGCCCGCAGGTTTCCGTCTATGACTTCGCTGAAATTATGAGAGAAAAGAAAGCCGAGGAACGGGCAGCGGCTTCCGGCGGGGAAAAGCCTGCCCCGGCAAAAACGGAGAAACCGGAAAAGCAACCGGAGGCTCCGAAAAAGGCCGAGAGAAAACAGGAAAAACCCAAATAAACCGAGCAGCCGAAGCGTCGGGACTGTCCTCCGAAAGAGGATAAGGACAAGGCCTCCGCTCCCGAAGTCCAAAACTCCCACACAGAAAAAGCCGGAAAAGACCACCAAAGAGAAACTGGAGAAAAAAGCGGCTCCTATGTGATAGTGACCACTGCCGGAACAACTAACCAGGAGACATCCTTCTATATCTTAACAAATCAACTATATCATTTCTCCCACAATGATACAGTTGAACCTTGACAGAGTCAAATTAACTTGATATAGTTTAATTACATCAATAGAAGTAAAATGATATAATTGACCCAAAGTGAGGTACAGGATGCGCACCTATGATTTTGCCCAAAACTATGAGAAGCTGCTTGCCCCTGATATCGTGGCCCTGATGACTCAGATTCACGAATACAAAGGAGAACAGGCCCTGTTTATTGAGGCCAAAGCCGATACCCTGACCAAGCTGGTGGAGATCGCCAAGATCCAGAGCACCGAAGCCTCCAACAAAATTGAGGGCATTTACACCTCGGATGAGCGGCTCAAGAAGCTGGTGCAGGATAAGACCACCCCGCGCACCCGGAACGAGCAGGAGATCGCCGGTTACCGGGATGTGTTGGCCACTATCCACGAGAGCTTTGACTATATCCCGCCCAAATCCTCCCTGATCCTGCAGCTTCACCGGGATCTCTATAAATTCAGCGGCGCGTCCTACGGCGGGCACTATAAAGCAGCGGACAATGTAATCGCCGAGACGGATGCCCAGGGAAATAAAAACATTCGTTTTCAACCCCTTCCGGCCTGGGAAACGCCGGAGGCGGTGGACAGCCTCTGTCGGGCCTACGAGGAGGCTGTGGGGAAGGGTGACATGGATCCGCTGCTACTGATTCCCATGTTCATTCTGGACTTCCTCTGTATTCATCCCTTTAACGACGGTAACGGCCGTATGAGCCGCCTGCTGACCCTGCTGTTGCTCTACCGGGCAGGCTATATCGTGGGCAAATATATCAGTATTGAAAAACTCATTGAGGAGAGCAGGGAAACCTATTATGAGGCCCTCCAGCAGAGCTCCCAGGGATGGCACGAGGGAACCAGCGACTACACCCCCTTTGTGCGCTACACCCTGGGCGTAGTGGCGGCGGCCTACCGGGACTTTTCTGCCCGTGTGCAGGTCCTGGCCGTCAGTGGCATGAGCAAGCCGGACCGTATCCGGGAGATCATCAAGGGTACCCTTGGGAAGGTTACCAAGGCGGAGATCATTCAGCAGTGCCCCGATATTAGTAAAATCACGATACAGCGAACCCTGGCCGACCTGCAGAAGAGCGGGGAAATTCTGAAACTCAGCGGCGGGCGCTATACCGCCTATATTTGGAACAGTGAGAAATTATAAAATATGCAGAGGAGATGAGCATATGCCCAATGGCGGATACATCAGAAAATACAAGGAAGAACGGCCGGTTGTTGCGATCTGTTATGATTTTGATAAGACACTTTCGCCGGACGATATGCAGGCGCAGGGGTTTATTCAGGCTGTTGGGTATGAGATTTCTAAATTCTGGCAAGAGTCCAATGGTTTGGCTGGTAGTAACGATATGGACCAGAACCTGGCATATATGTTCAAGATGATGGAGACGGCAGAAGGTCGCGTCCTATTCACGAAGAAAGCACTGCTGGAGTACGGCACCAAGGTCCGTTTGTTTCCGGGTGTAGAGGATTGGTTCCGCCGCATCCGGGAGTACGGAGAAGATCATGGTGTCATAGTGGAGCACTACATCATTTCCTCCGGCTTGAAGGAAATGATCGAGGGAACTGCCATTGCCAATGAATTTGAGAAGATCTATGCAAGCACCTTCTTCTACAGCGAAAAAGGCGTAGCCAAGTGGCCCGCACAGGTGGTCAATTACACCAATAAGACGCAGTTTTTATTTCGGATTGAGAAAGGCGTTTTGGATATCAATGATCCAGGCGTGAATGAGTCGTTTGCTCCGGAGGACATCCGAGTGCCCTTCCGCAATATGATCTACATAGGTGATAGTGACACTGATATCCCCTGTATGAAGTTGGTTACTACCTATGGCGGACACTCGATTGGAGTCTATAATGCAGATACATTGGATAAGACAAAGGTCTACAAGATGATGCGGGAGGGGCGGATCCGATACTTTGCACCTGCTGATTATTCGGAAGGTACCCAATTGGACGAGCTTGTGAAAGCGATCATTGACAGGACTGCGACCAATGAGAGGCTGGAAGGAATCCATTTCAGGTGTAAAAAGGAAAATATTGAGGCAGACAAGCAAAACAGCGCAGAAGAACTGGAAAAGACGGATTCGTTGATTTCGTTGGAGAACAGCCGCAGTTTTACAAGGACTCATGAGGTAATCAAGAAGCTGAGCCGATACAATACTTGGTCACCTGCAGAATTGAGCCTGCTGTTCCGAATTGCGGCGAACAACAGCCAGGTACGGTACATCATCCGTGATACTGATGTGAAACTGTTTTACAACCAACTGTTAGGTAAGGTCAAGAAAGAGACAGAAGAAGTAAAAATTATACGAGAACTGTTGGAGAATGAGGAATAAACTATGCTGAACGGCGAACTGAAAAACAAAATCGACCGCCTCTGGGAGACCTTCTGGACTGGCGGCATTACCAACCCCCTGGACGTGGTGGAGCAGATGACCTATCTCATGTTCATCCACGACCTGGACGCCGCCGACAACCAGCGCGCCAAGGAGAGCGCTATGCTGGGCCTGCCACACAAGAGCATCTTTGCCGGCGAGGTACAGGTGGGAGAGCGGACCATTCCTGGCAACCAGCTCAAGTGGTCGGTGTTTCACGACTTCCCCGCCGGGCAGATGTATTCCGTCATGCAGGAGTGGGTGTTCCCCTTTATCAAGAACCTCCACGCCGACAAGGACAGCGCCTACGCCAAATACATGGGGGACGCCATCTTTAAAATCCCAACGCCTCTGATGCTGGATAAGATCGTTACAGCCATGGACGAGATCTATGACCAGGCGGACAAGCTCCACGATGCCGATGTCCGGGGCGACATCTACGAATACCTCCTGTCCAAAATCGCCACCGCCGGGGTTAACGGCCAGTTCCGCACTCCCCGGCACATCATCCGCATGATGGTGGACATGATGGCTCCCCAGGCGGATGATGTGATCTGCGACCCGGCCTGCGGTACCGGCGGCTTCCTGGTTTCCGCCGGTGAGTACCTCAAAGAGAACCGCAAGGAGGAAATTT
>CASEPH010000142.1 GCA_949289625.1 uncultured Clostridia bacterium
GCGAAGCAATTCAAAATAGACCATGTTCTCGATGGAGAAACCCAAATCATAACGCCTGCGTGGCAGAATGTGATTCCGCAGGCCCAGATCCACCATATACATCTTGCGGTTGGATTTCAGCAGCTGTTTGCCCACAATGTCGAACCGTTCAGCGGGATAGAATACATAGGACTCGATGAGGGCCTCCATATAGTCGCTGACGGTATTGGTAGACACCTTCCGGCCTGAGGAAATCAGATAATCCGCCACACTCTTGATAGAAACCGGGCTTCCGATCACACTGGCCAAATACCGGGCAATCGTCTTAAGCAAAACAATGTCGGTCACCTTGCGCTTCTTGGGGTCGTTTTCCTTGCGGCTCTGCCGGTCCTCGATGTCTTTCACAATGACTGTGTTGTAGATACCTTCCAGATAGGCCTCCACTTTTTCGTCTGTCCGTTCCATAACAGCTACATAGGGAAGAGAACCGCTTTTTCCATATTCCGCGAATGCCTGTTCTGCAGGCAGCCCGGTTGCCTCTACAAATTCCCGAAATGAGAGAGGAAGCATCGAAATTTCCACATACCGGCCTGTGAGAAAGGTCGCCAGGTCGCCCGACAGCAGGTAGGCGTTGGAACCAGTGATATAGAGGTCGGTATTCGGCTGGACATAGAGACTGTCCACTGCCTTTTCAAAGAATGGCACCTTCTGAATCTCATCCAGGAAGATGTAGGTCATTCGATCCGGTTGCAGCCGTTCCTTGACATAACGGTAGAGCGCCTTATAATCCAGCAGTGCCTCATAGTCCAGATCCTCAAAGTTGATGGAAATAATTTGCTCTTGAGCCACCCCTTGCTGACACAGAAAGTTCTGATACTGCTGTAGCAGGGTGGACTTGCCGCAGCGGCGAATGCCTGTTACCACCTTAATAACCTGTTCATCTTTCCAGGACAGCAGCTGCTGCAAGTATTCTTTTCGTTCTACCATAGTTCCTCACCTCTTGTTCCGATTATAGCACGAATTTGTCAGCTATTCAACATTTTATTCCGATATGGGAAAATTAGTTGATGCATGTCATAAATATTCCAAATAGGATCCATTTATAAGACCCATATGCACCAGCTATCAAGCCATGAGCATACGGGTCTTTGGTTCAACTGCCTTCACAACGGAAAGCCAAATTTCGTCAGTTTCCTTTATACTGCTCCGGCAGTTCCTCTCAGCGGCGCTTGGAGACGAAGGCCGCATCCTTGGATTGGTGCTGGCGGGTGAAAATGCCTTTCTTGTTGCCGTTCACCCGCATGATCCCTTCGGTGGTCTGGAAGTCGGCAAAGTTCCAGACCAGCTCGCCCTGTACAAAATCGTAGCTGTCAAAAACGCCAAAGTTCATGGACAGGTATTCATCCTGGTATTCTTGGCTCCACATGACGCTGGGCAGTTTGTGCTCGGTGGCCAGAGTGTCGGTGCCAGACTCAGTAAAGACGAAGGGGACATCCAGCTTTTTGGCGGTCATTTGTCCATCTCCGCGCGGAACTTTTGTCTATACATGATTTTGCATACTATTCTTTCTCCTCGTGTGTTTCATTATTGATATGTTCAAAACCAAATTGAAAAAATACTGGAAACACAGACCCCCGCACAATCACACGGCTCAAATCGCCGCCTATAAAGTACCATCTGTGGTGCATTTTCAGTATTCATATCAGGATAAAATCGCCGTGTTCACGTCGTATTCTCAACGTTGAGTGAAATCGTCAAAATCTTCACCAAACGGCATTTATTTTTTGAATGCTCCCTAACAGAAATATAAGAGTTCACCCTCTGGACTTAAATTATTTCAAACAGGGAGGTTTTCCAATGAGAACCAGCAGTATCACCCAGAAGGCCCAGGCACAGCTTGGAATCAAGAAGCTTCGCAAGCATCAGATCAAACCCATCCAAAGTATCCTGGACGGTTATGACACCATGGTCATTGCACCTACCTCTGCAGGCAAATCTGCTATCTACCAGCTGCCTGCTTTGATCAAGGCAAAAGACCGGCAATGGACCTTGGTTATCGAACCCACGTTGGCATTGATAGGCGATCAGGTCCAGAAACTGCAGGAGAAAGGCATTGCCGCTGCATCAATCACAGGACGCAACGGCCCGGATCATGACAAAATCTTCCAGGAGATATGGAACGGCCAGATCACCCTGCTCTACACCACACCCGAACAGTTGCAGACACGTCGTTTGCGCGAAGTGATGCAGGCAAACAATCCCTGGCTGGTGGTGATTGATGAAGCCCACTGTGTCACAGTGTGGGGATATACCTTTCGGCCCAAGTATCTGCAGATCAAGCATCAGATCGCCCAACTCAAGCACCGTCCGGTCATAGCAGCCTTTACGGCCACTGCACCGCCTGATGACCAGAAGGACATCCAAGAACTTCTCGGCATGCAGCATACGGACATTTACTCGATGAGCCTTCGCCGTGAAAATATCACCCTGCTGAAAGAGGACTGTACGGGTCTTGACATAGATCAGCATCAGCGGCTGAAGCGTGTGGGGCACTACATCAGGAAATATGGTGAGGACGGACGTGTCGTTGTATACTGTTCGTCCCGTAGGAATGTAGACATAGTCACCAATTACCTGAAGGATAAGTTCTCCGGCGTTGCCAAATGCCATGCCTACATGGACGAGGACGAACGTGCAAAGCAGGAGTTCCAATTCATCTGTGGGAAGAAACGAATCATGGTGGCCACCACGGCTTTTGGTATGGGTGTGGATGTATCCGATATTCGTCTGGTGCTCCACTTCAACCTGCCTCTGAGCGTTATTGACTACTACCAGCAGATTGGACGGGCAGGACGGGATGGAAATCCGGCGCACGCGGTCCTTCTCTATGCCAAAGAAGACATCGATCTGAACCAGTACATTCTGAAGCATGGAGACTATGAGGTATCTCTGAAAGACCAGCTGGCTGCGCGTCTGGACGAAATGGCCGATATTGCGTTCAGTGATTGTTGTCTGGTGCGACAGGTTCTGGGTGCACTGGGAGAAGAATCTTCCACCAACTGCAACCGCTGCACCAACTGCCAGCGCGAAAGGAGAGGTCTGTTATGAAAATTAAAAAAATCGAACGTGGCATCCATACCATTGAACTGTATGCTTGCAATCTCAAATATGAACAGGTACAGAAAGTCAATGATTGGCTGGCTAAAGAAAAAAAGCTGCAGATCGTCTGGCGCGATCCTTTCAATATTGACCGCCATGCCAAAAGCGACTTTTTGATTGCTTCTGGTGTGCGGATTCGTATCGATCAGTCCCACAACAAATCTAACGGGATCGGTCTGATTATCAATCCCAGCTCCCTGCTGGCAGACGATTACCAACCCACCCAGCTGTTCCATCCCAAAAAGAAAGCCTGCGGGGAAGTGCTGCTTCGGACAGAGGAGATACTGCATGAGCTGCGTCTGGAGGACAATGCCCATCCCCGAAAACTGGTCGTTCAGCCTGAAGAACTCAGCCTCAGCCAGATGGACCTGACTATGAATCTATGGCTCAGCAATGATGCCGACCTTCCCGAGCTGATCCGTCTGTTCAAAAAGGCCAAACTACCCCCGGGCTTCAAGCGCTGCAAAGGCAAAAACCGAGAAATAAACCGGCATTGTTTTGTCATGAACTGCCACACCGTTGCCTTCAAAGCTTACGACAAGATCTATGAATTGCAGCAGGATGGACGCTGCCCGGCCAAACTGGCGGGCAAAAAGCTGCTGCGCATCGAAGTGAGCCTTAAGCGGGAAGCTTTTGTGAAGAAACTGAGACTGAACCGCACCGACGATCTGCACACCATGCTCAAGGCCGGCTATGACGCAATGGAAGATATCATACTGGACTATCTGCATAAATTGTTCCCTTGCACAGGCCGGCATCTATCCTTTAACGAGGCCATCC
>CASEPH010000143.1 GCA_949289625.1 uncultured Clostridia bacterium
TAAATCATTTGCATGCAAACTAAGTCCGTATGCAAACCGCAAAGAAAAGGAGGTAACCTGTTTTGGGTGTTCGTTTTCGGGACGGAAGTCCGGAGCAACTGTTTCACGCGCTGGAACGGAAGCACCACGCCGCAGTTGACAGCCTGCTCTGTCAGCGCGGTATCGGGAACATCGGCCAGCCGATGATCCTGTCGATTCTTTCGCAGCAAAAAGACGGCACCATTGAATCCCAGAAGGAGTTGGCCCGGCGTCTTAGGGTATCTCCGGCCACCGTTACGGTTTCCCTCAAGTCAATGGAACGGGACGGATATGTGAAAAAGCTCTCCAACGCCGAAGATCTCCGTTGCAAGCCCATCACCATCACGGAAAAGGGCAGACGGGCCGCACAACTCATCGACGAAGTATTTGAAACGCTGGACCACGGCATGTATCAGGGATTTTCCGCCCAGGATCTGGAATGTATCTCCGGATTCTACCGTCGGATGATCGATAATCTGGATACCTTTGCCTCCAGCGGGCGAGAAAGTTAGGAGGAAACCATCTATGTTCAAACAACTGATGGGGTACATTCAGCAGTATAGAAAGTACTTCATCCTAGCGCCGCTTTTGGTCGTTGGCGAGGCCATCGCCGAGCTGCTCCTCCCCTACCTTATGGGAAGGATCGTAGACGAAGGCGTGGCCAATGGCAACGTGTCCTATATGCTGAGCATCGGCGGGCTAATGGTAGCCGTGGCTGCAGCCGGCATCATCGTGGGCATGTTGGCCGCCAAATATTCCGCCAAAGCATCCCAGGGCTTCGGCTACAATCTGCGCCAGGCCATCTTTCAAAAGGTGCAGACCTTTTCTTTTGCCGACGTGGATAAGTTCTCCACCGCCTCTCTGGTGACCCGCTGCACCACCGACGTCAAGCAGCTGCAACAGACTGCCATGGAACTGACCCGTGTGCTGATCCGGGCCCCTTCCCTGCTGATCGTCTCCATGTTCATCTGCTTCCGCATGAACTGGAAGCTCAGCATTACCTTTTTGGTGGCCATTCCCACACTGCTGGCCGTGGTATTGATCATCATGAAATTTACCACCCATCTTTTCGAGGTCATGCAGACAAAGATCGACAACCTCAACGCCTCCGTCCAGGAGAACCTGATCGCCATCCGGGTGGTCAAAAGCTTTGTCCGAGTGGACTATGAAAAGAAGAAGTTCAAAAGAGCCAACGACGATTTGATGAAAACCGCCATTTCCGCCACCATCCGCCTCAGCGTCATGGAGCCTGCCACCAGAATGGTGCTCTATGGAACGACCCTGGCCATCTACTGGTTCGGCGGCCACATGGTAGGCGGCGGAGATTTGCTCTCCGGCCAGCTGCTGAGTTTCGTCACGTACATCAATAACATTCTTATGAGCGTCATGATGTTCTCCATGGTGCTCATGGGTATGACTCGTGCAAGGGCCTGCGGCCGCCGTGTCTGTGAGGTGCTCAACCATGAGCCGGACATCAAGGACAGCGAGACCGACCAGGACGATGGCTCTGCCATCCGCGGTGAGATTGTCTTCGAGCACGTTTCCTTCCGCTATCCCCAGTCCGACCGGAAGGGCATGATCCTGCGTGATCTGAATTTCCGCATTCCGGCAGGCTCCTTCGTGGCCATCGTAGGCTCCACCGGCGAAGGCAAGACCAGTCTGGTCAGCCTGATTCCCCGATTCTACGACGCCACCGAAGGCAACGTCTATGTGGACGGAAAGAATGTCAAGAACTACAACCTGCGCCATCTTCGGGAACACATCGGCATGGTGCTTCAGAACAACGTACTCTTTACGGGAACCATCCGTTCCAATCTACAGTGGGGCGACCCTGACGCCGACGATGAAACCCTGCTGGAGGCCACCCGTGACTCTCAGGCCTATGAGTTTATCTCCAGGTTCCCCGAGGGTCTGGATACGGAGATCGACCAGGGCGGTGTCAACGTCTCCGGCGGTCAGAAGCAGCGGCTATGCATTGCCCGGGCCATGCTGAAGAAGCCCTCCATCCTCATTCTGGATGACTCCACCTCCGCTGTGGACTCCGGAACCGAGGGCCTGATCCGGGAAACCTTCTACAATAAGTATAAGGACACCACGGTGCTTCTGGTGGCCCAGCGGATCTCCTCGGTGCAGTACGCCGACCAAATCATCGTGCTGGAGGACGGCACTGTGGAGGATATGGGAACCCACGATGAGCTGATGGCCCGCTGCCGTGTGTATCAGGAAATCTATGCATCCCAGCAGGAAGGGGGTGGCCTTGATGCGTAAAAAGAAGGAAACTGCCCCGGCGGTAGATCCCAAAAAGAAAGCCTCCGAAGAGGAGGACGAGGACGATGAGGCTGGCAGCTATACCGGCTCCATGCGTGGCCAGCGTGGTCCCGGCGGTGCCAAGGACTTCCGGAAACCCAAGGACACCAAGGGTACGCTGCTGCGGCTCCTCAACTATGTGGTTTCCAACAAGCTGCTGCTCGTGGCGGTGCTGATCATGATGCTGATCTCCACCATGGCAAACCTGGCGGCCAGCTACTTCCTCAAGCCGCTGATTGACGATTATATCGTACCCTACATCGGAGAAGCCTGGAACTCCAGTTGCTGGCTGGCCTTGGCCGGCGAGCTGCTCAAACTCCTGGGCGTATATCTTCTGGGCGCTGCCGCCTCCTATGGCCAGGGACTGCTTATGAGTTTCCTGTCCCAGAGGGCCATCAACAAGCTCCGCAAGGATCTGTTTGAAAAGCTCCAGGAGATGCCCATCTCCTATTATGACGTCCGCGGCAACGGCGAAATCATGAGCCGCTTTACCAACGACGCGGATAACGTACAGATTGCCATGGAACAGACGGTCACCATGCTGATCTCCTCAGTGTTGGCCTTTGTGGGCACCATCGCCATGATGATCTATCTCAACTACATTCTGTTCCTCATTACTCTCACCGTGCTGGTGGTGGACTATATCATCGTCCGCAAAATCAGCAAGAAGTCCAAAACCCTCTTCAAGCGTCAGCAGCGTAACCTGGGCATCGTCAACGCCTATGTGGAGGAGATGGTGGAGGGCATCAAGGTGGTCAAGGCCTTCAACTACGAGGAAGAGATCAAGGCCGAATTCACCCAGAAGAACCAGGCCTATCGGGACAGCGCCATGCATGCCACCTATGTTGGCATGATCATCATGCCGGTGCTCAACCAGGTCATGGGGATCTGCTATGCCATTACGGCGGTGGTGGGCGGTCTGTTCGTCATCAACGGTGTATCCTCCGTGGGCGGCGTGGCCTTTACCATCGGTTCCCTAGGCGTATACCTCACCTACACCAAGCAGGTGGCCATGCCCATCAACCAGGTCTCCAACCAGATCGTCACCCTGCTGTCCGCCGTGGCAGGCGCAGAGCGGATCTTCGCTGTCATGGATTCTCCTCCCGAGGTGGACGAGGGCACCATCACCATGGTTCCCATCAACGACCAGGGCGAAGAGATCGATGACTGGCTCACCTGCACCGGTGAGGCCTGGAAAACAGAACAGGGCCTGGTGCCTCTCAAGGGCCATGTGGAAATCCAAGACATCTGCTTCCACTATGTGGAGGGAAAACCGGTGCTCAAGCATGTATCTGTGGAAGCCCTGCCCGGCCAGAAGATCGCCTTTGTCGGCTCCACCGGCGCAGGCAAGACCACCATTACAAATCTCATCAACCGGTTCTACGACGTTCAGGAGGGCCGGATCCTCTACGATGGCATCGACGTAAAAGACATCCGGAAGGATGACCTGCGCCGCAGTCTTGTGGTAATTCTCCAGGATACTCACCTGTTCAGCGGCACCATCATGGAGAACATCCGATACGGCCGGCTCAATGCCACCGATGAAGAATGCATCCAGGCGGCCAAAACAGCCAACGCCTACAACTTTATCATGGAGCTGCCCGACGGCTTCCAGACCTACATCACCGGCGACGGCGGCAGCCTGTCCCAGGGACAGCGTCAGCTGCTGAACATTGCCCGCGCTGCAGTGGCAAAACCGCCTGTGCTCATCATGGATGAGGCTACCTCCTCCATCGACACCCGAACCGAGAAGGAGATTGAAAAGGGCATGGACGGACTGATGCAGGGCAGAACTGTATTTGTCATCGCCCACCGGCTGTCCACGGTCCGGAACTCCGACAAGATCTGCGTCATTGAAGCCGGCGAGATCATCGAGTTTGGCAGTCACAAGGAACTACTGGCCAAGGGCGGCAGGTATTACCAGCTCTATACCGGCCAGCACATGCTGGAGTGATCTTTCCCCCCGACCATATTGGGCCGCCGCAGAACAGAACTTCTGCGGCGGCCCTTTTTATGTCGGCTTCTTGTCACTTTGCCGGAATTTAACCCTGTAAATCAGTAAAATACGGGCGGTTTTCTACTTGCAGCCGCGGACACAGCTTGCTATAATAATGAAAAACATACAAACCGATGGAGGTTGAAATATATGGAAAAAATATCTGTTACCCTGTCTACGACCCATAAGCCGAAGCCCGAGGGTCCCAACATTCCCTTTGGTGTCATCACCACAGACCATCTTTTCCTGATGAACTATGACCAGGGCCAGGGTTGGCATGACCCCCGCATTGTTCCCTATGCACCCTTCCAGATTGATCCAGCCTGCATGGTACTCCACTATGCTCAGGAGGTCTTTGAGGGCATGAAGGCCTATCGGGACGACCAGGGCCACATTCGGTTGTTCCGGCCCGAGGAAAACTTCAAACGTATCAACAGCTCCTGTGACCGTATGAGCATTCCTCAGGTGGATGTGGATTTCTGCGTCGAGGCTGTTAAACAGCTGGTAACCATCGAAAAGGATTGGGTTCCCACGGCCCCCAACACCTCCCTGTATATTCGTCCCTTCATCTTCGCCACCGATAAGCACATCGGCGTTCATGCCTCCCACAGCTATCAGTTCTGCATTATGCTCAGTCCTGTTGGCCCCTACTACGCCACCGGGCTGGAGCCTGTGAGCATTATGATTGAGGAGGAGGACGTCCGGGCTGTCCGGGGCGGCACCGGCTTCACCAAGTGCGGCGGCAACTATGCTGCATCTCTCCGGGCCGGCGAGCGGGCTGAGGAAAAGGGCTTTTCTCAGGTACTGTGGCTGGACGGTGTGGAACGGAAGTACATTGAAGAAGTTGGCTCCATGAATGTTCTGTTCAAGATCGGCGGTAAAATCGTCACCCCGGAGCTCAACGGTTCCATTCTGCCTGGCATCACCCGGAAGAGCTGCCTGCAGTTGCTGCGGGACAAGGGCTACACCGTGGAGGAGCGGAAGATCAGCGTAGACGAGCTGATCGGCGCCGCGAAGGACGGCACGCTGGAGGAAGCTTTTGGCTCCGGTACTGCCGCCGTAGTTTCTCCCATCGGCGATCTGTCCTACAAGGGTCAGGACTACATCATCTCCGGTGGAAAGATCGGCCCTGTGGCCCAGGATCTTTACGATACCCTCACCGGCATTCAGTGGGGCCGTATCGAGGATCCCTATGGCTGGAGTCAAGTCATCTGCTGATCCTAAAATGCTTGCGGACCTGCCAATTTGGCAGGTCCGCTTTTTGATGATTATACGTCTCTTTGCCGCTGTCTTCTGCGCAGAATGACACAGACGATTTCTTCCAGCAGTCCCAGCATCACCGCCGGAAATACGATGTCCGCCGTACCGGTCTGGTAGAGCACCATGGCTGCCAATAGCAGCACCGGAAAAATAAACTCCTGGATCTTCCAGCCCATACTTTGTGGGTTCCCCTGTTTGTCGGCCAGCCGTATCCGCAGGATTGCCGCCGCAAACGCCAGCACCACCAAAATCCACAGCAAAACCACATCCAATGGGTTCATATGTTTTCCTCCATTGCCCTAAAAAATCCGATCTCCATTTTCTACGGTCTCCGTGGGCTGCAGTAGCACCACGCCCTGCTTGGACTCCGAGCCCAGCACCCGCACCTCGCTCTTGACCGAGCCAATATGCATGGGACTGAGGTTGACACAGCAGACCACCTGCCGTCCCACCAGCATCTCCGGCGTATACAGTTCTGTGATCTGGGCCGAGGAGGTCTTGATCCCCAACTCCGGTCCGAAATCGATCTTCAATTGATAGGCGGGATGCCGTGCTTTTTTGTTGATGGATGCTTCCAATACCGTTCCGACCCGCATTTCCACCTGGTCGAAGGCTTCCAGTGTAATCATGGACGTTGCTCCCTTTTCGCAGATTTTGATTATCATACCATAATCTCGCTGGAATTTATAGTATCCACCCGAATTTTTGGTGGAACCTCTTGCGCCTTTCTCTCGGGTTTAGTATAATAATGGTCGAAATCCTCGAATTGTGACCGGAGGCACTGCCATGGACCGCATTGATAAGATCAATTACTATTTGGACATCGCCCAGACCGTGCTGGAGCGTTCCACCTGCTTGCGCCGCCATTATGGCGCCATCATCGTCCGCAATGACGAAATCGTCTCCACCGGCTATAACGGCGCCCCCAGAGGCCGCATCAACTGCACCGAACTGGGCTACTGCGTCCGGCAACAGTTGGAAATTCCCAGCGGCCAGCGGTATGAGCTGTGCCGTTCCGTCCACGCTGAAGCCAACGCCATTATCTCCGCGTCCAGAAGCGAATGCATCGGCGGAACCCTGTATCTCTGTGGCAAAGATGCCGTCACCGGAGAACTGCTCCGAGATACCACCTCCTGCTCCATGTGTCGCCGGAATATCATCAACGCGGGAATTGCACAGGTCATCATTCGCAACACTCCCACAGAATACACCGTGGTGGATGTGGAGGATTGGATCACCAATGACGAATCCATTCAAGGGGTGAGCTGCGGTGTGAAAGCCCCTGCCTTACAGGAAACCTAAAGTTTTTTGCGCTTCGGCAAAATTCGCCCTTGCATTTTCCGTTTGTTGTGGTATAATACTTTTTGCACGTAGGTATGCGCCAGTGGCTCAATGGATAGAGCATCGGATTCCGGTTCCGAGGGTTGGGGGTTCGAGTCCCTTCTGGCGTACCATCCCCATGGAGTCTTTGGATTCCATGGGGATTCTTTTTGTCTGGAGCCGTTGGCCCCTTGCATCTCCTTTTCCCCGGTCATGTTTCAAGCCCGTCTGCACAAAGCAGGCGGGCTTTGTGTTTGCAGCATTTTCACTCCCGATATAACATTGATGTAATATCAGCCCTTCAAAAAGCATTTCCGCCCAAACCCGGGACCCTCTATAATATAGCTGTAATCGAAGACAGCATATACTGCTGGCGCAGAAAGGGAGGTCCATATGAATTTCAATTTAGACGCGGAAAAACTGGTCACCATCTGGGAGGATCGCCGTAAGGTTCAGAACCTCATGGGCATATTCTCCTGTCACTATCTGCTCAAAAAAGAAAAAGACATCGTGTCGCAGCTGTTCTCCAGCAGAGAGGACATCTGCCTGGGCGTCAATGACGGATACTACAAGGGCCGGGAGGCTGTGGCGGGCTATTACGAGGCCCTGCACCAGAAAAACCTGCTGACCACCAGTCTCATCATGGCCAAGTACCCGGAAAAATTTCAGGACAAGACGCCGGAGGAGGCCTACGGCTGTGGCCTGCTCAACTATAAGCCCCTGGACACACCGGTGGTGGAGATTGCCGGAGACGGTAAAACGGCTCGAGGCATCTGGACCTGCCGCAACAGCTACTCCGACCTTCGCCCCTCGGGTCCTGTGACCTTTTACGAATGGGGCTGGGTGGCGGCAGACTTTATCCAGGAGGACGCCGGCTGGAAAATCTGGCATCTGCTGATCGTCAACGACGTCCATGTCCAGGCCGGCCTGCAGTACAATCAGCGGGAACAGCCCTATCCTCCGGTGGAGGGCTTTGCCACCATCGCTGATTTTCAGATGCCGGAACCCAATGTCAAGACCGTGGTCCGGCCGCTGTACAGCACAAGCCGTCCCCGGACCCCGGCGCCGGAAGTACCGGAACCCTATGAGACATTCGACCCCACCCACAGCTACGGCTGTCAATAAGGAGGGAACCATATGCGTTACAAAGTAGAATACACAGACGAGCAGCTGGCTGTCCGGTTGATGGATATGGAGGCCGTGAAGGATCTCTTGGCCCGCAGGGCCTATCTGCTGGATGGAAACTTCCGGGATCAGGAACTGGACCGGCTCTGGGTCTCCAAGCCGGAAAACATGGAAACCGCATCCTATGGCGCCAACTGGGGCTATTATGTGGGCATGGGATCGCTTCGGAAGAACTATGCCGGCCACCAGAGCGCACTGGAGATTCAACGCCTTCAGGCCTATCACGACGCAGACCCCCGCATTGAGATGAAGGAGGAAAAC
>CASEPH010000144.1 GCA_949289625.1 uncultured Clostridia bacterium
TGGCCGTTCTCATCCAGAAGGGGGAGACCGGTGTACTCGTTGTGCTGAAAGGTCAGATAGTGTTCAGGTGCCGTAAGATCGGAGTTCTTCGAGCTTGTATGCTTGATGGTTGCCATACAGTTCTCCCATCTTTTTCTCGGCATCCAGCCGAAAGAGTGTGAGTGCAGACAATTCGGTCAAGAGCTGTGCCCGAATTTGTTCTGAATCTTTGCCACCGCTGTTGAAGTGGCGGGCAAGCTGGTTCAGATTGCTGCCGATCCTGCCACATTGTCCCAGCAGGTCAGAGAGGATGCTCAGTGCATCCTCTCCGTCGCCGGTGACAACAATGGTTTGCTTGATGGGTTTGGTGCGTAAGCAGTGGCGAAGCAGGGTGGACATATTGACGTGAAGAATCTCACACATGATTTCCAGTTCCCGCTTTTCTTCTGGGGTGACTCTGAATTTGATGAACTGCGTTTTTCTCGGCGGGCCGTTTTTCTGAATGGTGTTCTGGTTCGGACAGGTTTTTGTCTTGGACATTGTACCTCCTTGTCGTTTGAGTAGCTCCTCCTTGGAGCTATGTAGACAAAGACGGCGCAGCCGAGAATCACGCGGAGCGTGTAGAGCAGGGTTTGGGGAAGGCACTCCCCAACAAGTACGACCAGAGCGTGCGGCATCAATTTCAATTTGTGAAATTGTGGCCACGGGTCGATACTTGCTTTTTGCTTTTTTCCGTAAGTTTTGAAAATCCAGATTCAAAAGCGGATACAGGTTTTCAAAACCAGGCATAGGAGTGTGAATGTGAATGGAAGTGTCTGTCGTTGTTCGCCGTTCACCCCAGATCAAGTTCCTGCCCCTGTTTTGCAGCGGCGTTGTCAGGCTCACCCACATTTCTGCGAGGTCATGGCGCTGTATCCAGTCCGGACGGCTGATGCAGTTGTCAAGGTGCGTATGAAGAATTGCGAACCGGTTGCCCGGCTGCAAGTCTCTCAAAAAGAAAAAGGCTCCACAGCACCAAAAGATTTTGTCGTGGGTGGATGGCGGCAAAATGGTTTGGTGAAGCTGCGGAGCGGACAAACAAAGTTATGTAGTAGCTTTCATTGAGTAAAGCGGCTTTGTTGTGGAACAGGGTACCACTGAAAAACGCAAATGTCAACGATTTGTCGAACGATTTAGACAGGATCCACAAAGATGGGCGCATCAGTTTGTATAAAATCATTTTTCTTCGGACACACAATGCTAAATCATATCTCCAACTTGCCAGATGGGTAAGCTCCCTAGCGTGAACATTGATGCTTCATTGTACCAGAATGATAAAAGCTGCCTCTAAAACGATTTCAACTTAGAGCCATATAAACTCTCTCTATTCTTCCATCGCACTGACTTAACTAAAAAACGCCAACGCAACGTGTACTCTTGACTTTTTTAGTTTTATTCATCACAATAAGAGAATATAAGGACTTGCTGCACTATTGCGCTATAAAGAAAAGAGAATCTATGAATCAGTTTGAACTAAAGGATGTCGGCCAAATCAAAGCCGGTTTGGTAATTGAAATTGTTGAATTTGGAATGGAAGTTTGCTCTGAAGGAAAAATTGTCTTTATTCCAGCCTCTTTGTCCGGAATTTTAGACCTTGATGAGTCTCCAAAAAGTGTCTTGCGGTATTTTCTCGGAAAAACTATTTTTTTCAAATTAAAATTGGCTGAATTACCAGATCCTAATAGAACATTAATTGGCGGCTCGGTTGTAGATGCTATTAAAGATTTAAGGCGAAATCTAACACCTGTTCGTTTTCAGGACGTTCAAATTTCAGGATGTTATGAAGGCTATATTGAGCGTGTGTCAGAGCACGGAATTTTTGTTGACATTGGCGGTGTTCTCACATTTGTCTATAAAACCCATTTACTTTACCTCTCTGAACACCCCTTACAGTTTTATATTCCTGGTAATAGAATTACAATACGTGTTATAGAAATTGATTACGATAAGAAGCGTATAAGCAGTAAAGAATGCAGGGAATTTGATTTGGATTATGGTTCCAATGAAGAGATACGAACCTCCCGAGAGATATATGCTTTATCGCAAGTTTTAGATCGAAACGATCTTAGAACTGTTAACCAGTTCGTTAAATGGCTTATCAGTCAAAAACAATAAAAACCAGGGGGCGCATGCATGGCATCCAATTTTACCTTTTTGCGGCGATACTGGCCCGATCTGGCCCAGCTGGGCGGGATGGCTGAAGTATATCTCTTTTCCAATCCCATAAACTGTATCTTTAAGCTGGGAACCCTGGGCGAGCGAATTGCCGCGGGCATTCTCTCCTATGAATCCATCGCGGTGCCCGGAGGCACCAGTCCCGCCGGGCTGCTTCGGCTTCTGGAGCGCAACCGCATTCTGCCGCCCAAAATTGATGGGCTTTTTTTTGCCCTCCGGAAGGCCCAAAACAATGCAGCCCGCCAGAGCCAAATCACGGTGGACCAGGCCAAAACCCTGCTGCAGGCAGCCTATCATCTCAGCTGCTGGTATATGGAGGTGTACGGGGACGGGAATTTCGCCGCCGCTCCCTACGCTGAGCCCGCCGACCTTTCCGGGCAGGAAGATTTCCAGGACACTCTGCAAAAACAGGAGCAGGCCCTGGCCGGGCTGCCTGCCCAGGTCACAGCTGGCCCCACGGCGGCCTCCGGCATCCCCGCCGAGAAGCGCCGGCAGAAGGCTGCCGACGCCGCCGAGGCGCTGACCCTTTCGGCGGCAGAAACCCAGTGCCTGGCCGCCGGACAGGTCCGTCTGGAGCTGTCCGCCCTGCCGGTGGTGAACTACGCCATCCAGCAGAACAAGATGCCCCTGTTCCAGACCTTTGTGATCCGGAACACCTCGGATACTCCCATCCAGCACGCTGAGCTTTCCATCACTGCCTCCCCCGCTTTCTGCCTGCCCTATACCAAGCCCATTGACCTGCTTCCCGCCGGGTGTACCTATCAGGTCAAGGATGTCCGCCCCATTCTGGACGCCGAATATCTGGCGGGCCTCACCGAAAAGGTCACCGGCCTTTTGCAGGTGTCCCTGCTCCAGGACGGCCAGCCCCTGGACACTGAATATCTGGAACTCACCGCTCTGGCCTATGACGAATGGCCAGGGATGAATCTTTCTCCCGAACTGCTGGCCTCCTTCGTGACCCCCAATCACCCCGAGGTCACCAAAATCGTGGCCCGGGCCGACGATCAGCTGGGTCAGTGGACCCAGGACCCCTCTCTGGACGCCTACCAGACCAAGGACCCCCACCGGGTCTTGTCCCAGGCGGCCGCCGTCTACAGTGCCTTGCAGGAACAAAACATCGTCTACGCCGTTCCGCCCGCCAGCTTTGAGCGGGTGGGGCAGCGGGTCCGGTTGTGTGACGCCATCATCCAGCAAAAGATGGGCACCTGTCTGGATTTGACCCTGTTTTATGCCGCCTGTCTGGAGGCCATCGGCCTCCACCCCCTGCTGATTCTGATGAAAGGGCACATCTTTGCGGGGGTCTGGCTGGAGGAGCTGACCTTCCCCGAAGCGGTGCAGGACGATCCCTCCCTGATTACCAAGCGGCTGGCGTCGGGGGTGAACGAGATTGCGGTGGTGGAATGCACCGCTTTCACCGCCGGCCGGCAGGACAGCTTCGACCAGGCCCAGGCGCTGGCCGAGCGGCATTTCACCCACCCTGAAGACATCCAG
>CASEPH010000145.1 GCA_949289625.1 uncultured Clostridia bacterium
GTCGATTTCTACAGACCCCCGTACGAAGCCCTGGGAGTCCAGATTTCAGCTTCGGATCCGGAGCTTATCACTTATCCCATCAGCACCGGACAGGCCGGTCTCAGGGTAACAGCGAGCTCTCTCAGGGTACGGGCGTTACCCTCTACGGATAGCCCCCAGGTCGGCAGCCTGAAGCAGGGCGATTCCATCTACCCCGATGCCAAAGCCTTCGACAGCCGTGGAGTGCGGTGGTATCGTATCCCGGAAGGCTGGGTCTCCGGTGCCTATCTGGAAGGTTGGATCCTTGAGGGCGGAAATGCCAGATGGTGGTATCTTCTCGAAGGGGATACGTGGTACACTGGCACTTTAGCTGTGATTGACGGAGCAGTGTACGCATTCGATGACAGCGGATATATGGTTACAGATCCGATAGAGCTTATACCGGATAGTAATGGAGCCTTGCATTTCTCATAAATACTTTACATAGAACAAATGTTCTGGTATAACGTAGTTATGAATGAAGAAGAGAAGTATATCATAATATCAGGGAAAGCTGTACCATGTAAGGTGATCCGGAAGATCCGGAGCAGATATCTGATTGATACCGGAATGGAGCGATTTACGGTAGAACCAGGGCGTATCTTTTCGGAGTATGAGCTGGCGAGATGCACAGCCAATCGGCAACACATGTCAGTCAAAGAACATGAAAGCCGGCCGGACGTACCATTTTGGGAAAAAATACCAGGGTCCCCCGGGACATGGCCGCATTAGCATAATTTGTGTGCCATTTGTGTGCCGGCAGAAAAAATATGTGTGATTAATGTATGTGAAATAAAATTACATTTTGTGACTAGTAATAAGGGAAAGGCTTTGAGCGTAAAGGAAATGTGAGTATGAAATAATAAGGAATGTAATGAAAAAAAACGTATTTTTGCAATGGGCAACAACCCCATGGTTGGCGCTACCGTTGCAGTTGCAGTAGCGGTACAGGAAGCTGCACAGAACGGGAAGTTCTAAAAACTGCCCTTAAATAAAGACTTTGAGACTTGGGTAGATGTGCTTGAATGTGGCAAAATGTGCACCGTTCATACACTATTCATACACTATTCATACACTGCGTTCATACACCATAGTGTCCCCGCATTTACCCAGGTTTCTCAAACTCTTCTTTGGACCACTCAACATTTCTGACCGGATACACTGGCTGGTTATATTTTAGCAGTGTATCCGGTCATTTCTTTTAGAAAACAGTTTCCATTCCCGCAGTCATATATGATTCACCGAGACCTGTCTTATTCAAATGTGTCATAGCGAATTCTCGCAATTTCAATCCTGTTGAATTATGGAAAGTAATCTGTCGGGCGTTTTCGCCAAAGCCGCCGGCGGAACAAACCAAAAAACGAAAGGGCTTGTTATTTGCGGTAATAACAAGCCCTTTCGGATTCCGCTTTTTGGGGGTTTACTTCAAATAGCTCTGAAAAAAGCGCTGGATCTTGTCAAAGGGGATGACCTCCAGATGATCGTACAGATCTGTGTGTACTGCGCCGGGGATGATGAGTAGTTCCTTATTCTCCGGGTTTGGGTTCCCCTCCATCATGTGGGCGTAGGCGTCCCGGCCCATGTAGCAGGAGTGGGCCTTTTCCCCGTGGATGATGAGTACAGCGGAGCGGATCTCATTGGTATATTGGAGGATGGGCTGGTTCAGGAAGGACATGGTGCCGATGGTGTTCCAGCCCTCGTTGGAGTTCAGGGAGCGGGGATGATAGGCCCGGCCTTTGTAGTATTCGCTATAGTCCTTTACATAGAAGGGGACATCATCCGGAACGGGCAGAGGCAGACAGCCGCCAGCCCGGCCATAGTCGCCGCTGCGGTAGATAGCAGTGCGGGCGGAACTGTAACTCACCCGAACCTGATGGCGGGTCTCCTCGCTATCTGCTTGGTCAAAGTAGCCTTTGGCGGCGATGCGGCTCATGTCGTACATGGTGGAGACCACGGTGGCTTTTACGCGGGTGTCGATGGCCGCCGTGTTCAGGGCCAGACCGCCCCAGCCGCAGATCCCCAAAATGCCGATGCGCTCTGGGTCCACGTTGTCCTGGACCGAGAGGAAATCCACCGCCGCCTGGAAGTCCTCGGTGTTGATGTCCGGTGAGGCGGTGTACCGAGGTTCGCCGCCGCTTTCACCAGTGAAGGAAGGGTCGAAGGCGATGGTGAGAAAGCCCCGCTCTGCCAGTGTCTGGGCGTAGAGGCCGGAGCACTGCTCCTTTACTGCCCCAAAGGGCCCGCAGACCGCCACGGCGGGCAGCTTGTTCTGCGCGTTTTTCGGTGTGTACTGATCCGCCGCCAAGGTGATCCCATAGCGGTTGATAAAGGTGACCTTTTTGTGATCCACCTGGTCGCTTTTGGGAAATGTCTTGTCCCACTCCTGCGTTAAATTGAGTTCTGCTGGTTTCAACATATTGATTAGCCTCCTATGATAAAAATTCACTTCAGGAATATATCAGCGTTCGTTGGGAAGGTTTCGTGGGGCCGGGGGCGGCCATTCAGCACAAGATCTTCATGGCTCAGTCCCCAAAGAGAAAGTGACCGACACATCCCCGCTGCCCAGGGCCTCCGCCCAGCCGGTGAGATCGTCGATTTTTCCCAGGCGGGTATAGCTCCAGGAGTTAGAACCATAGAACAGGACGATCTGATTGCCCTGGTAGAGTACGATGTCCCCCGCCTGGGTAGTGGTTTGGCTGTTGCTGGTGGGCAGGCTGCTCCCCAGAGACCCCACCTTCTCAAAGCCGGCATAGTCGTTCATCCGGATGGTCACTGACCCATCATTTTCCATCATCCTCACCAGCACATCCACGGCGGCGTTGTCCTCCAGGGTGGCGGTAAAAGTGCTCTCTCCAATCTGTACAGTCATCTTCATCTCTGTGCTCTCCTCCTCACTTCCGGTATTGTCCACTATCGTATTTCCAGACGCCGGTTCCGGCGGCTCCGAAGCCCCTCCGGTTTTCTGCTCCGCAGAAAGGCCGGGCGCCTGCTGCTCGCTGTCGCATCCGGACAGCAGCAGAGTCAGAACCAGAGAACCGCACAGCAGAAGAGAGAGCGACGTTTTATATAGCTTCATTTCCACCTCCTGACGCACAGACCACCCTGCCTTCGGTCCCAACAATATCTCGCCCACGGCCTCAGGATTCTATGGCGCAGCGTTTCTCCAGCTGATAGACCAGATAGTCCAGGCAGTCGATCCGCCGTTCCTCCCGGTGCAGGCAGTCTAAAAGGTGACGTCGGTGGTCGGACAGCAGTTTCAACTGCTCCCGGTATTGGCCGGCGGATTCCAGCGCCAGAAAACGCTCCGCAAATTCCGGGCCGCAGCCCGCTTCTTCCAAATTGTCCAGCAGGGCCTGGGTGGTCATGAGGACTGCTGGTCTCTCCTGATATTTCATAACCATTGTTTACAGGAAAGCGCCGTTGCACACCTGGATGACCTGCCCGCGGACGGCTCTTCCCATCTTGCTGGCCAGGTACAGGCCATCATGCGGCCCATGCCGTAGCTGGCTCCGGTAATGACAGCGACTTTATCTTTGAGCATCTGTTGTTCCATAGTTCTGACCTCGTTTCTGAAAGTTTTTTGTTGTCTCACTGTCTATAGTTTAGGTCGCCAGAGTACAAATAGCAAATATTTATATGTGATACAATACCATAATTGACAGTTATGGAACTGGGCGATATACTGGGTTTGGGTTAGTTGAAATTCTGAATACCGGTTTTGAGGAGGAATGGCCTATGGAGCTGCGCACTCTGCATTATTTTTTAACTGTGGCCCGGGAGCAGAGCATCTCCGCAGCGGCGGAGTCCCTGCACATCTCCCAGCCTGCCCTGTCCACACAGCTGAAGGGGATGGAGGAGGAGCTGGGGAAGCAGCTATTGATCCGCGGGACTAAGGGTTCCCGGAAGATCGTGCTCACCGAGGAGGGCATGATCCTGCGCCGCCGGGCGGAGGAGATCCTCTCTCTG
>CASEPH010000146.1 GCA_949289625.1 uncultured Clostridia bacterium
CCGCGGTCTTCCATCTTCAAATCCCGCCCGCTCCAGTTCGATGGCGGCAAAAAACGCCTGCGTCAGGGAAATAAAATGCTTGGCTGGCTTGGAGAGATACCGGTGCCGGTTGGTGAGCAGTGTAATCTCCCGCTTGATAAAATCTCCATTCAGAAGCAGAGGAAATGCGTGCAGCGGCGGAATGCCGGCCGGGCGGTTTCTCAGGTGGTCGCTGAGAATCATGCCTGTGGCAAAAAAGGCGGCAGTCCCCTGGAAGTACAGGGCCCGGAACATTTGCGGGTAGGCCGTTGTCAGGAGCACATTAGGGGTAACGCCCGCCTCCTCGTAGCAGGACAGAATCACCCGAGACAAGGGAATCCCATCCGAGGGGAGGGCTACCGGCAGTCCCGGAAAATCCGCCATGGAAATTCCCTCCTGTCCGGTGCTCAACAGATGCTCTGCCCGGTCTTGTACATATTCTCGAAACAAATTGTCTGACATGCACAGATACAGCCCGTCGGTCAGCAGGTGGGTGGCCTGCAGCTCCGGATTCTGGGACTGGAACACCCCCACACAGAAATCCATGGCGTTGTCTGCCAGCTGCCGCTCCTGCAGATAGGAAGGGCGGTCGGAGATTCGGACGCTGACACCGGGGTACGTCTTGGTGAAATCCCGCAGGACCTCCGGAATAAAAATGGCCGCCCGGGGGGTGGATACCCCGATGTGCAGACGCCCGGAGTCCTCATCGGCCACCGCCTTCAGGACAGAGAGAATGTTGCCCTCCGAAGCCACCGCCTCTTTGGCATAGGCCAGGAAAAGTTCTCCCTCATAGGTGAGCTGCACCTTGGGCTTCCGCTGGAACAGTTTGCAGCCGCACTTGGACTCCAGCCGGGCGATATGGCTGCTGAGATTCTGCTGGGAAAGAAACAGCCGGTTGGCGGTTTGAGTAAAGTTCAAATCCTTTGCCGCCTCGGTAAAATAGTACAAACTGATGGTATCCAATCCGCAGCACTCCCTCTCTTGATATCCGTTCGTTTCGTCAAAACAGAAAAATTGAAAGCAGGCCACAAAAAATTTTTTTGCCCCGCCAAAATTATCTGTGTTTTACATTTTACCACGTTTTTTGTATCTTGAATATGGCAAAACGCACATATGGTGCAATCTTATGGAGGGAAACCACAATGAAAATCATGGACTGTACCCTGCGGGACGGGGCCAATGTGGTAGGTAACGGCTTCTCCCCGGTGCTGACCCGAATGATGATCGAGGGACTGCTGCGCAGCAACATCCGCATTATTGAGATGGGCAACGCCAAGGGCTTGGGCGCCACAGAGAAGGGATCTCCCGCCCCCATCAGCGACGCGGCCTACCTGGATCTGATCCACCCCTATCTGGACCGGGCGGAAATCGGCATGTTTCTGAACGCCAAGCGCTTTGAGGCAGACAACGTGGCTATGGCTGCGGACAAGGGCATCTCCTTCCTGCGTCTGGGTGCGGACGCGGGAGACGGAAAAACAACCTATGACAAGGCCGCCATCATCAAGAAGCACGGCATTAAAGTGCGCTACTCCCTGATGAAGGCCTACCTGCTCACCCCGGAGGAGCTGGCCGAGGAGGCCGCCGGGCTGGAGGAGCACGGGGTGGACGAGGTCACCATTATGGACTCCGCCGGCACCATGCACCCCGCCGATGCCGGAGCATATGTGGAGGCTCTGAAGGCCCGCATCAAGATCCCGGTGGGCTTCCACTGCCACAACAACCTGGGGCTCAGCGCCGCCAACGCCCTGGCCGCGGCGGAGCACGGGGCAGACATCCTGGACTGCGGCCTGCTGGGCATGGCCCGCAGCGCCGGCAACATGCCCACCGAGTTGGCGGTGGCCCTGATGCACCAGCAGGGGAAGGCCCTGGACGTGGACCTGTACACCCTGCTTCAGTTTGAGGACCTGGAACTCATCCCCGCCATGGAGAAGGAGGGCTACCACACCCCCCTGAAGCCCAAGGACCTGATTCTGGGCTACAGCGGCGCCCACTCCTCTTTTATGAAGACCTTCAAGTTGGTGGCCCAGGACTGCGGCGTAGACCTGTATCACCTGATCGTGGAGACCTCCAAGCTGGACCGCAAGGCCCCCACCGAAGCCCTCATGCGCCAGGTGGCCGCCCAAATCAAGGGGGCAGCAAAATGAAAATCGCATTGGCTGGACCCTATCCCGCCGGAACCCTGGAACAGTTTCAAGCGCTTCTCCCGGATCAGACGTTCTTCTCCGTGGAAAGCCAGGAGGACTATGAGGCCCTCACCGATGTGGACTGCATCATCGTCCGCGTCCTGAAAACCCCGGAAGCCGTTCTGGCCAACAAGCCCAATCTGAAGGCGGTGATCCGCTGGGGGGCCGGGTACGACTCGGTGGACGTCCAGGCCGCCGGCCGCCGGGGAATTCCCGTTCTCAACACCCCGGGGGTCAACGCCTACGCCGTGGCTGAGCTGGCTCTGGGCATGATGATCACCCTGAACCGCAAAGTCCTGGGCTACTGGAACAACGTCCAGCAGGGCAACTGGGACCGAGGCGCGTTTGCCTCCCTGTCTCTGAACCATAAGACCGTGGGCATCGTAGGCGGCGGAAACATCGGCCGCCGGGTGGCCGCTCTGGTCCAGGCCCTGGGAGCCCAGGTGGTCTACTACGACGCCTTCCGTCTGCCTCCGGAGCGGGAGCAGGAGCTGCACATGACCTACGCCCCTCTGGAGGAGCTGCTGGAGCAGGCCGACCTGGTCTCCCTCCACGTCCCCCTGCTGGACAGCACCTACCACATCATCGGGGCGGAGCAGCTCGCCCGCATGAAGCCCACCGCCTGCCTGGTGAACACCGCCCGGGGCGGACTGGTGGACGACGCCGCGCTGCTCCAGGCCCTTCAAAAGGGGCAGCTGGCCGGCGCGGGCCTGGACTGTGTGGAGGACGAGGCCTCCCCCGTCACCAAGGGCCTGATGGACGCCCCCAACGTGCTCATCACCCCCCATATCGGCGGGTCCACCGCCGACCTGGCCGATGCCATGATCCCGGAAATTATAAAAATCATCCGCAATCTCATTGCTGGAAGGAGGAGTGACCATGTAGTGAATCAAAACTTTCTTTCCGCATAGTGTACCGAATCAAAAAGCAATTCCACACAATGACAGAAAATATTAGGAGGGAAACATATGGATCCAATGATACTGGCCGTAGCAATTATGGCCATCACGGTTCTGGGTTTTATTTTTGAGCCGCTTCCCCTGGTCGTCATCAGTATCGCGGCCTCGCTGATCTATGCCTTTACCGGACTGATTGATATGAGCGACGTGTTCGCCAGCTATGGTACGAACACCAATATTCTGATGGTCGCCATGATGGTAATTGGTGCCTCACTGTTTCATTCCGGAATCAGTGAACTGATCGGCGTCAAAATGGCAAGCGTTACCGGCAAAAGTGAAAGAAAGGCAATTCTTGTTACCATGATTGCCTCCTGTGCCATCAGTTCCGTTTGTACCAATATCGGCGTTATGACGGCACTGGCTCCGCTCGTTACGGCCATGTGTCTGGCCGCGGGTATCGCGCCCAGCAAAGCCCTTCTCTCTCTGCTGTTTGGAGCCCAGCTGGGCGGATTTAACACGCTGGTGGGCGTGCCGTCCAACGTCCTATCCAGCGGCCTTTTGGAGAGCGCCGGATATGATGGCTTCGGCTTGTTTGACATTACTCCCTTCGGCCTCTGCCTGTGTGTCGTCGGTACCATCTATTTTACCGTGTTCGGGTCAAAGATGCTGCGGGACACCGGCTACATTCCGGAATTTGCCCAGACCGAGCGCAAACCGCTTAATAAGAGGAAGGCGATCATCTCTTGTGTGACGCTGTTTTGCGTGCTGGTGCTGTGCGCCCTCGACCTGGATGTGCTGCCCATGCACATCGCGGCAGTAATCGGCGCTCTAATTATTGTCGGGACCAAGTGCATGACCGCTCAGGAGGCGTTCCGCGCCATTGATTGGAACTGCCTGTTCCTGATGGGCTCTCTGTCCGCCGTATCCACCGGCCTTCAGAACAGCGGCGTGGGCAATGTGGTGGCTGATTTTGCCCTGAATATCCTTGGAGACAGCCCCAGCCCCCTGCTGATTACCACAATTCTGTTCGTTGCGGTGGGCGGACTGACGCAGCTGATGTCCAACACGGCGACGATCCTGCTGTTTATGCCCATTGCGATTTCGGTTGCCGAGGCCATCGGCGTGAATCCGTCCTCGGTGGCCATGGTAGTCTGCCTGGCGGGTGCCGCTTCCTATGCAACGCCCTTTGCCGCTCCCCAGAACATGCTGGCCGCCGGCTGGACGAACTACAAGTTTATGGACTATGTGAAAATCGGCCTGCCGATGGTGGTGCTTACATACATCGTGGTCGCCATCCTGCTTCCCATTTTCATGCCCTATTAAACAGTGAGGCTGGTTGATAATGAGAGAAATTTTGAAAAATGCCTATGACCTGCACGTACACGTGGCCCCTGACGTCATTCCACGAAAGTGTGATGACCGGGAGCTGGCACAGAGAATTCAGTCCGCCGGTATGAAGGGCTGCGTGATTAAATGCCATTATTTTGAGACGGCGTCCAGAGCCGCCTTGCTCCAAAAGGAATTTCCGGAGCTGGAAATTTCCGGAGGGCTAGCCCTGAATCTCTCCGTGGGCGGAATCAATGTACACGCGGTGGAGCGGTTCGCGCAGATGGGGGGCGGCATCCTGTGGTTTCCCACGATGGACGCCCGGGTATTTCAGGAGCACAAGCATAAAGACGATCCCACCTTTGACGCCTCTGTGTATCTGCAGGCGACGGATGGCCGCGGCACGCTCTTACCAGAAGCTGAGGCAGTCCTGAAACTGGCGGCCCACCATAACCTGATCGTTGCCACAGGGCATCTAAGTGCGGAAGAAGGGCTCTGCGTCGTGCGGGAAGGAAAACGGCTGGGTGTCAAGCAGATGATTTTAACCCATGTAGAGCATCCAGCCCTGCATTACAGCGATGAACAGCAGCAGGAAGCTGCATCGTTAGGGGCTTACATCGAGCACAGTTACAACAACGCCTGGTTTGGGCGCTGTACCATCGAGGAGATTGCGCGCCAGATTCGGGCCGTTGGGTGTGAACACGTGATCCTGACTACTGACTTTGGCCAGCTGGACGCGCCCTTCAGCGATGACGGACTGGAAGAGTACGCAGTGCAGCTTCAAAAGCTCGGCTTTTCGCTCGACGAGTTGGAGACGATGTTGTGCAAAAATCCAGCAGCTATTCTTTCCGGCCAAGCATAATTTGGAAAAGTAATATCCCGTCTGCCATTGGAACATTTAAGGCGAGTTTGTTTTCTAACCTTTACCCCAAAATCTGCCCCAGATTCTGACCCATACGGAACAAAAACGAGACCCGAGCGCGGATTTTTGCGCCCGGGTCCCGTTGCTTTTCTGGAATATCTTTTTGCGGTTCAGAGGGCCGTTGTCAGCACCCGTTCCATGGCTCTCGCCGTCTCTTTCTGCGCCGCTGTAGTCATGTGGGCGTAGGTGTCCAGGGTAAATCCGGCGCTGTAGTGCCCCAGCATCCCGGACACTGTTTTCACGTCTACCCCATTCTGGAGGGCCAGAGTTGCGAAAGTGTTCCTCAAATCGCGGAACCTGACTCGAGGCAGCCCCGCCCGTTTCAGTACTCGGTGGAGCATGTGGAGCACGCTGTTCAGGGACATGAGGCCTCCTGTGGGACTGGGGAATACTCAAGGACAGCTTCCCATTTTCTTTTCTGCTGATTCAAAACGTCTATTGTATCCTTTGCCAGAGGCAGGGTGCGATAGGGCGTTTTTTGTTTCCAGAGGTATCTCCACGATCTCTCCATTGATCCTCACCACCTGCCGTCTTATCCGGAGGCTGTTCTGTTCTAAATCAAGGTCCACCTATTGCAGGCCGAGAAGTTCCCCCGCGCAGGCCGGTGACCAGCTCTACATAGTAGAGCACGAATACTCCACTTTCCTTTGCCCCCGCAGGAAGGACGCTAACTGCTCCACCGGAAGAGTTTTTTATCTCTTTGTGCTCGACCGTGAGCAATACGCAGCTTTCAGTCGAGTTGGTGAGGATCGTTTCTGTTCCCTGGCCAACTCCATAGCAGAGGCGATGATCTGATGGAAATTCCGTACGGTCTTGGGACTCAGGCCCTTGCTCTGCTTCCTGCTCTCGATCCGCTCTACTCTGCCGCTGCTGAGCAGCTTCTTGTAGAACTTCTGCAAATCCAGAGAAGTGAGTTTGCACAGTGAAATCTTGCCGAAGTGGGGCTTGATGTGGTTGTTGATATAGCCTCGGTAGGTCTGGTGGGAGGAGGGTCTCACCTTCACTTTGGTATAGTTCTCGAACCAGATATCCATCCATTCTCCCACCGTGTGTTGCTTCGATCTCACTGGGGCGACCTGCTTTCCCCTCTATGGCCTGCTTCAGCTTAGCTCTGGCCTCCGCCTGAGTCCGGCCCAGGACATTTCGGTAGATAGCCCTGCCTGTCTATTGCTAATAGCAGTCCTAGTCAGGATTTTATACCATCGTAAAATTTAATCATTGAACTTCCTATACATATACACTTTTCACATTTGCGATTGTCACCTAGGAAATCGGGTGTCCGATAACAGAAATAGAGTTTTATTTCCATGTGGGAATGATCATGTTAACTCTGTCGTTGAACTCAGATATTAGGGGAATGTACACTCAAACATAACGTTCTCAATCTCTGCCGCATAGTCCCCAACAGGGCGACAGAATAGTTTTTCAGGGGAGGCATTCGTTTCTGCCACATGTCGGTCTACAGGACAAACAGGGAAGGAAGTAACGTTGGCCTCGATCGCTGAGATGTTTCTTCGTTACAGAATTGCCGATTTGGGTAATAAATGATTTGAATATATCAAACTTGACAAATATGCAAACTACACCCAAAATATTGGACAAGAATAACCGATTCAAACGGCAGAAAATGCTTTGCGCCTAGAATGGCTGAAAGTAGGTATCCCGGGCTAAATTTGATTCTTCGGTTACTGTAACGTTCAAGGCAGGCGACCAGTTTCGTTTTAAACTGCTCTATGGACTCAAACTTTTGCAGATAGAGCAATTCAAGAAATTTTGCACGGCAGTGCTACCCCAATAATTTCTCTTTCAGTTCATGTCTTTTCGAACGCAATAGGCTTTCACATTGTTCAATACTTTCTAGGAGGCTCAAAAGGTCCGCCAGTTGTTTTCTCACTTGTTTCTCTGCTTCTGTTGTTCCATGCATAGATTCTAAATGATTCTGTATAGAAAGCTGTCGTATACTTTATTTTTGTTCCATACAACGCTATCATCAAAGAGGTGAGATTTATGAAAACATGTACTATTTTGGCTGTCACGCCCTATGCCGGACTCAATAATATCTTTCTGAAGGTTTCTAAAGAATATGCTAACGTTTCGCTGGAACTATACGAGGAGAAGGATGGGGGAACTTCGGCAGAAATGGCAGTGGCCGCCCGCGCAAAAGGGGCCGATGTGATTATTGCCTGGGGTTCTTACGCTCAGGAGCTGTGTGCTGATGATATCCCGGTCGTCAACCTGCAGCTGACGTTCAGTGATCTGCTGCATGCGTTGAAAGCCATTGACAGGATTCGAGGCAAACACGCTTTTGTCTCTTATGACATTACAGGAAAAGAACGGGCTAAGGAATATGTGAGTGACATCTGCCAGCTGACGAATTTCTCAATACAGACCTTTGACGCAAACAACGCCCAAGAAATGCACGAACTGCTGGCTTCTTTAAAGAAACTTCATTATAATGTGATCCTTGGCGGTATGGAGACGGTGAAATACGCCCACCAAATTGGCTTGAATGGAATCCAGATTGCCTATGGTGTGGAGAGTGTCCGTAATACTTTTGACAAAGCACTTTTGCTATTCCAAGAAGCAAAAAAAGTGGAGAGCCGGTATGATATCTTCCGCCAGGTGCTCAGAGAGATTCCGGATTACGCTGTCGTCCAAGACGGTGATGGCAAAATCCTCTACCACAATGGGGATAAGGCGCCCAAAGAATTTGAAAAACTCTCCCAAGCCCTAAGCAAGGAAAAGTCTGGCTTCGGCCAGTTTGAGCTGAAGACGAAAGATATCGTCTGGGAGGCCACACGGAAAAATATTGTGTCCGGAGAAGAGCACAAACAATATACTGTTCTTCTCCTTAGACGGCAGCGGTTTGTGGATTTGACTGGAGGCGGCGCCATCACGTATATGGACCACCCAGAATCTGATCTTATTACCAATATCTATTGCTCCACCGATTTTGGATATATTAAGGACCGAATCGAAAAGTACAGGACCAATCGGGAATCTATTCTAGTCTCCGGAGAACGGGGCCTGGGTAAGGAGAACATCGCCTTTCTGCTGAACAGTCGGAAGGCTATGCTTCGGATCGATTGCAACCGTCTAACCATCGACAGCTTCCATCTGCTAAACGATGAAGGACTGCGATGGATTACGGAATCCAACCTATCCGCCATCCTGTTAGCTGATGCCGATGTGATCAAGCCAGAACTTCAGGAGCCCCTGACCGACTTCTTGTTCAATCTATACCACCAGCGGGGAGTGCGTATCATCTCCACCGCATGGGATGAAATATACAGAAAAGTGTCCCGTGGCCACTTCAGCCACCGGCTATATCATGTCCTGAGTGGAATCTGTGTGGATGTTCCCCCGGTTCGCGATCTCATCAAAGATATGGACGAGGATATTTACTATATCATCTCTTTCCTCAATATTGAATTGGGGCTGCAAATCGTGGGAATCAGCAACGAGGCTCTGGACTGCCTGAAATCGTTCACTTGGGGCTCTAATTTAAGACAGCTGGTCGACGTGCTGCGTCGTTCCATGTTGGCATCCAACTCTTCCATTCTTTCGCTGGACGACGTACAGCGTATGATCGAAATGGAAAAGAGCATATGGAGCAGCAATCGCGGTGCTGCTGCATTTTGGTGTGGTAATTTGGAGGAGATTGAGAAGCGGATTATCCGCGGTATCCTAGAGGAGGAAGGTATGAATCAGACCAAGGCCGCGGAGAGACTAGGAATTAGCCGGAGTACCTTGTATCGGAAAATCAAATAGAATTATTTTGAAACATATCTAAATAAGCTCTCTATAGTATAATTGACTCGCAGCTGGGTGTGCGGATTTTTATTTTTGTGGCGCCATATTAAAAACTCAAAATCCCATAAAATTGTTTTATAATGAGCCGTTTATTTTTTAGTGAAAAGTTTAAATGTCTCATTATAAGTCACCTGCTATTCAAAATTACTATGGAAAAGGAGCTGTGACCATGAGCAAACGGACCTACCAAGTGATGGACTGTCTGCGGAGCCTTGACCTGCGCAGCGGAAATTTTGTCCCCTCTGCCCGTACTCGCATCGGCGGCAGCCATGATGGAGATGTAGATTATGGACACGACTGCAAATCCATCTATGAGTACGATAACTTTGGCCTTCTGTGGGTCAAGCAGGAACCTGGCGTTGATTCCCCCTATAACGACTATGTATTCCATCCCGGCGCGGACGAAATCGAGCTCACCGTAGAGGGCGAGTGTATCATGCGCTACGCTGACGGTGAGGGTGGTCCCTTGGTGCCTGGTGTGTGCACTTATATTCCGGCCGGGGTGCCCCATGGGAACCATCACCCTGGCATCGAAGATGTTGTCCTTCTGGTCTTTTATCCCAAGCCGATTTCCCAGGTGGGCCGTGGCGATCACAAGATGGGCGAGCCCTATACCGGTGGAAAAAAGCACGAAATGATCAACTTTTATGAAGCTCCCGCCCAGGAAATAGCCCCCGGTCACTTCGTCACTGAGCTTTGCAAGGGACACGGAATCCGCGCCGCATATCACCGTCTGGCACCCGGCTGCTCCGTTCCGGTCCGCGATTTTATCACCAAGGACAGCGATGAGATTGTCTTTGTGTTCCGCGGGACTGGCTTGGCAGTCTATCCGGATAAGAGTTATGCTATGAGGCGGCATATAGCATTCTACAACACGCCTCACACTCCCTACCGCTATTGGAACAACTCCGATTCGGACCTCCAACTGATTGTTCTGCATGCGGCCGACATCGATAAGGAAATCAAAACCGAGACGAGATCTTTCCAGTGGGAATAAGATCCGCTCTGCTCAGCCACCACATATTAAATTGTAAGGAGGTACTTTGAATATGTATAGACGTGTTCTTGCGCTTGCGACTTCTTCCGTTCTTGCTCTCATCCTCCTGGCCGGCTGTGATAGCGGCACCTCTTCTTCGGACAATGGAGGCACTTCCTCCGCTCTCTCTGGCGGCGGTGTTGAGGACTTCTCCCCAATGGAGTTGAGTCTGGCCACCAGCTACAGCACGACCCACGCTTTCTTTCCCTATCTGGAGGAGTTTGCTCAGAAGGTAAGCGATGCCACTAACGGGGATATTACCATCACCATCTATGACAGCAACACGCTGGTTCCTACTGCGGATATGCACAATGCAGTCGTCTCCGGCGTAGTGGATATGGTGGAAACCGACGTAGCTTATGACACCTCTGCGTTTCCCATTTCCATCGCCACTTACCTGCCCAATTTCAACGCCACGAGCAGCAAAACGTTTACCTATGCCTTCCATGAGTTCTATCAGAACGATTTTGATGAGTTCGATGGTATGAAGATTCTGTGGGCCTATGGCATGACACCCTTTGCAATTCTGTCTAACCGGGAAATTACCACTCTGGAGGACATGAGCGGTTTATCCATTCGTGCTACCGGTGCTGCCCTGGATGCTATGACTGCCCTGGGTGCTTCCCCGGTAGGCATGCCCATCAGTGAGACCTACGAAGCCGCATCCAAGGGCACTGTGGAGGCCATCTGCAACTCCTATGAGACCCTGAAAGGCTGGAACTTTGCAGAAGTGGTGAAGTATGGATTGTCGGTTTCTGGAATCTCTACAGGG
This sequence comes from uncultured Clostridia bacterium, assembly GCA_949289625.1. The sequence continues at coordinate 10,970 of CASEPH010000146.1, forward strand.
AACCACTATATCGCCATCAATGAGGAAGTGTGGAACTCTTTCCCCGCCGAATACCAAGCGGCCATCGTGGAGATTAGCAACGAAATGGTGGACAAGGTAGCTGGGCTGTTCGACGAGATTGACATCGAAGGCAAGGAATTTGGTGAAGAGAACGGCGTGGTGTTCAGTGAGTTGTCCGACGAGGAACAAGCCCGGTGGAGCGAAGCGCTCCAGCCCATTGTTGACGACTGGATCGCGGATACCACCGCCCTGGGCTACGACGGTCAGCAGATCTACGACGACCTGGTGGCGCTGGTGGATAAATACGCGCAAACCTACGGCTGAGCGCCGCGCTTTTACTAAAGTGAGGTCCTGCATATGATACGTTCGTTCAAAAATTTTGTTTGGAAAATCGACCGTTGGGCCTGCATGCTGGGAAATATCTGCATCGTCGTCAACATGTTGGTAGTAGTATTCAATATCATCATGCGCAACCTGTTCAACGCGTCCCTGGCGGGCATCACTGACTATGCCGGGTTCATCTCCTGCTTGATTGTAGTCTTCTCCCTGGGCTTTACGGAATCCCAAAACGGGAACCCCAAGGTCGACTTTATCGTGGGATATCTTCCGGTTCCCATCCAAAAGGGAATTTACCTGCTGATGGCGTTTTTGGACATTGTTGTGGGCGGTATGCTGACGATCTCGTTTTTCAGTTATGCGGCCAGCAGTGCAGCGGCCGGCACAACGTCCATGAACGCGTCGCTGCCCTATACCCCGTTCCTGATCGTCTGTGCGCTGGGGATGCTGCTGTTCGTTTTGACTGTGCTGGCCAAGACAGCGGCTAAGCTGACCAATTGGAAGGAGGGGGAGTAAATGGAATCGACTGTTGTCGTAGGGCTGATTGGCCTTCTGATTTTCGTGCTTCTCCTGATTATGGGGATGTCCATTGCGGGCAGTATGACGCTGGTTGGCTTTTTCGGCTTTGCCTACCTGCGGAACTTCTCGGCTGCAGAGTCGTTGCTAACTATGGACTTCTTCTCCTCGTTCAACTCCTATAATATGAGTGTAGTAGCCATGTTCACGCTCATGGGCTATATTGCATACTACTCCGGGATTGGGGAGCAGCTATTTGACTTTGCCTATAAACTGGTCGGACACTGGCGCGGCGGACTGGCCATGGCCGCCCAAGTGGCATGCGCTTGTTTTGGCGCTGTATGTGGCTCCAACACCGCTACAGCAGCGACCATCGGAGCCATTGCCCTGCCACAGATGAAAAAATATGGCTATAACGACTCCTTGGCTACTGCATCTGTGGCCTCGGGCGGAGGGCTGGGTATCCTGATCCCTCCCAGTATGATCGCTATTGTTTACGGTACCGCTACTCAGCAGTCCATTGGTAAACTTTTCATCGCCGGTATCGCCGCAGGCATTCTGCTGATGCTTCTATTCATGGTGGCCATCAGTATCCAGATCCGCATGAATCCCTCCTTGGCTCCCCGGGGCGAGCGGGCATCCTGGAAGGAGCGCTTTTGGGCTATGAGGGGCGGCTTGGCAGAGACCATTATTGTCTTTATTGTCTCGGTAGGCGGACTATCTGTTGGATTCTTCACTCCCACGGAGGCAGGTTCGTTCGGTGCTTTTGCCATTCTGTTGATCGTGCTGATCCGCAGAAAAATTACTCCGGAGGGGTTTATGCATGCCTTATTCGACACTGCGAAGACCAGTGCCATGGTCCTCTATCTGGTGGCTGCTGCAACTTTGTTCGGGCGGTTCATCGCCCTGAGTCGGATTCCTGCCAATCTTGCTACTTGGGCTGCCTCTCTCGATTGGCCGTCATGGGCTGTCCTACTGCTGGTCCTGGGTATCTACATTCTTGGCGGCTGTTTCATCGACGCCTTGCCCCTGATCCTGCTTACGGTACCTATCTTTTACCCTGTCGTATGCGAGACACTGGGATATGACCCCATTTGGTTTGGCGTAATCATCGTCCTAGTTGTCGCTATGGGCATCATTACTCCGCCTGTAGGCATCAATGTGTACGTTATCAAGGGCATTGCAAAGGATGTTCCCTTGGAGACCATTTTCAAAGGGATCTGGCCATTCCTGCTCGCCATCATTGTTTCTTGCATGATCCTAATGCTGTTCCCAGAGCTAGTCCTGTTCTTGCCGGATCTTCTATCTTAGCGGTATATAAATACTTTTCCGCTTTTCTATCTGCGTTATTCCTTATTATTGTTCCCATGACTGCGAGCCGGAGTTTTTCGGTCCGCAGTCATATTTTGTCAAGAGTAAGGCCTTCTCTTTGTTACGATAAGGTAAGATAAATTTTGCCAAAAGAAAAGAAGACATGATTTGCAGAACTCTGGTAGAATGAAGTCGCGACACACCATTCTGAAAGGAAACAGCAAACCATGTCTGAGAAGATTGTACGGTTAAATGAGGAAGACCTGCTAAGTTTCGTCAATATGAAAAATGAAAAATTTCGAAAGATTAAAAAGAGTGCATAAACTCAAGCCGCTTCGCATCTCAAAATTGAAACGACGGTCAACCAACGGTATGTGGTGTAAGGTTAATGCTGATCCGAAGTCTCCAAGTAGGCTTTCACTGTGGCATAGTAGATCCGTAGGAATTTGTTTGCTGAAGCCATCATGTAAACACGATAGGGCTTACCCTCAGCTCGTTTCCTGTCCATGAACTGGTAGACGGGTTCATCAAGCGAGGCATTCTGCAAATAGGCGCTCATGACAAGGAACAATGCCCGGCGCAAGGAGGATGCGCCAACCTTACTCATGCCCTTGTGCCTGCCCGTAATATCGCCGGAGTCGTTCGGCGGGACGTCAATACCGTCGTAAGCCACAAGAGCCTTCTTAGAATGGAAGCAGCGTACATCTCCAATCTCTGCCATAAGCTGTGGGCCAAGAACCGGATCAATGCCGAACATCTCATGACAATAGGATACTCTGGCAGTTGGGACGCCAATGTCTGCATCTCCTGTTTGAGTGTGGCGGTGGTTGCCCGGAGTTGTGACACGGCCTGTTCTACAATCAACTTTGTGGTGTCAGACATTGGCATAACACCAATGTGTCCACTGGCTTCTGTGTAAATGTCATGAGTCTTTTCCTCGCTGAAATTGTAGCCGTGTTTTCGGCACCATCGCTGGTACTTGTTCTTGAACGCCTTTTCAGAGCGATCACAGATGTATCCGCAGTGCCAGAAATCTGCCACAAAGTCCACCCATTTCTCGCTTTCGTCTGCGCGGACTGGACTACTAAACAAACGACTCGCATCCGGGAAAGTGGTATCCAGCAAGGAAATCAAATTGTTTTCCAGCACGGTCTGCACCTTATAATACTGCCGGTACTGGCGGTAGCAGTTCTTCAACAGTAGCTGGGTGTCTTCCTCCGGGATATACTTCGGCAAAGTAAGCCAGCGGTCAAGGCCGTAGTTCGCCAGCTTTACAGCGTCCTTTCTGTCAGTCTTGACACGCCGTAAATCGTTGTTCCCGTAACCATGCACCAGCTTCGCATTGACAACGGACACATATAGCCCTGTGTCATAGAGTAGCCGGGCCACTGGCGTGTGGTAGTTTCCTGTAGCTTCCATGACCACACGCGTCTCACCATTCAGGTTTTTGAGCAGCTTTGCCAGTTTGCTCAGTTCGCTGCTGGTGTGACACACGGCAAAAGGTGAAATGACAACCTCACCAAAAGGACGTATGATCACAACAGTACTTTTCCCCTTGGATATATCAATGCCAACAGAATTCATGTATCTACCTCCCATACTAATCTGCAACCGGAATCCATCTTTTTCTCGTTGCCGATTCAATCTATTGGGTGACGCGAACTCTATGGCTCAACCTGCTCAAATCGAACGCTACAACAAAAGGATGGCTGACAGTCTCATTGACGGACATCACAGCCCAGTTTGCAGCGAGTCAGCTAGTTGCTCCTCTAATTGTAGCTTAGGCACGAGATGGAAAGAAAACCGGACTGGCTGCCCCGTACCAACTCTTTGATTTGACCCTTGATTACTTCCTCGTTAAGCTGTACAATCTTTTCAGACATGGTTTGCTGTTTCCTTTCAGAATGGTGTGTCGTGACTTCATTTTACCAGAGGACTGCAAACCACGTGGTAGTGTCAAGTATTTTTCGCAAAATGGTTTGCAGGCCCTGGCATGAGAGAAGTCAGCCAGCAATGGAGGCATCCTCAACGGCAGCCTCCAGGTGCTTCATGTTCATGTATTTCTTGTTACCCCACTGGGTACCGGCCA
>CASEPH010000147.1 GCA_949289625.1 uncultured Clostridia bacterium
GCCATCTGCAGCAGTTCGCGGATCTTCTCCCGCCGGGCTTTTTCTTCCGGTGTGCGATTCTTTCTGGCCATTTGAACAACCTCCTGTGTGATGCTTCTATTCTACACCACTCAGGAGATTTACACATAATTTGAAGAAGCCTCCATAAAAAGACGTCGGAGCAAAGCGGACTTTGCTCCGACGTGTCATACGTTGAGAAAAAAGATGCATGATACTGAGACATAGGGGTTCAGATTTAGAAAACGAGAGTGTTTACAGTTGAAATTTGAACTGTTTGCAATTTTGTGTCTCATTTTGCTTTTTGGAGCAGAATGCTCCGGAAAGCTTGCATTGCAAGGCGCGAAAACGTAAAGCGACCCTACCTGATCTGACAGTTTCACGAAAACTGTTCGAATCGGGTAGGGTTGTTCAGTTTTCTTCCTCCAACATCTTTCGAACTTCCCTATCAAAATCTGAAACAATTTTCTGTGTCTTATTAAAGGCATCATACTCAGTTTCCGCTTTGTTGATCGCCATCTGTCGGGACACCCTTCCCTTATCCTTCAAGATATCATAACGGCGAAAGGCCAGAAACTCGTTGACGCTGGCTGAAAACTCCTCCATAGTGAATGCGTTCTCCCGCTCGATTAGATCCTCGATATAGTCGAAGTAACCCGAGACTGCCCGCTCCAGCTGCCGGATCTGCTTTTCATCCAGATAGTTTTTAGCCACCCGAACATCTGATTTCAAGATGCGACCATCCGGGGCGTTTTTCCAGGTAGTCAGGCCCATATTGCTCTTCTCTCGGTCTGCACGGGAATAGACGATCTCCGCCGCCGTCTGTCCTGTGATTGCATAGTGGAATTTATTCTGGACCATGGCGTAGAAATCTCGAGTTGTTGGGGCATTTGGGTCATAATCCAGGCTGCACTCAGCGTATATGTCCGTGATCTGCTGCCAGATCCTCCGCTCACTAGCTCGAATCGAGCGAACGCGTTCCAGTAATTCACGAAAATAGTCTTTCCCGAAGGCTGTCCGGCCTTGCTTGAGCCGTTCATCATCCAGAGCAAAGCCTTTGAGCATGTATTCTTTTAGCACGCCGGTCGCCCAAATACGAAAATGCGTGGCCCTCCTGGAGTTGACACGATATCCTACGGAGATGATTGCATCCAGATTGTAAAACTGTGCTTCTCTGGTCTGTGTCTTTCCCTCCATCGCCCCGTGAGGAGTGGTTATTTCCATTTTGGAAACAACCACTTTTTCATCCAGCTCACCGTCATCAAAGATGTTACGCAGGTGTTTGCTAATAGCGGGAGTTTGTACATCAAATAACTCTGCCATCCCCTTCTGCGTCAGCCAAATCGACTCATCCTTGATGACAGCATTGACGGAGACATCTTCCTCCGCCGAGCGATAGATCAGGAACTCAAAATTTTCAGGCATACTCGCCACCTCGATTTTCCGTTAACTGTTATGTCATTATGTGCTATTCCTATATTTTGGCCCTGGAAGTGTCATTCACTCAATAATTACAGCGCGGCGTTGATTTCATTTATTAAACCGATGATATATTCTCGGTATTCTTCCTTGTAGTTACCCTTTTCATCGGTTATACCAGCTTTAGCTTGAATTGTTCTTGTCTTTTTGTCTCTGATGTCATCTGTTTTCAGCGCAATTATTTTATACTCAGGAAAATCTTCCTGTAGCTTTTCGGCCTCGTCCACCATATCGCCATCGAGGATGGCAACAATATTCCATTATATGCATAGACCATCCAACTCTTTGGCTCTGCGAAATATGTAATGGGCTTGATACAATTTATATAGATATCCAACTCATTTCCTTGATATCGCAGACTTATGGCAATATACTTTTGAGCCATTTTAACATAATATGGCGGTCATGTCGAGATAATCCGCTATTTTAAGTCACTTCACCCGTATCATCTTCTCATACAGCAGGACAAATCGCTCCCGAACGATCCCATTGTCATGGTAATGCCCGAAGAACCAGTATCGGAACCGGCACCGCTGCCGGACCTCCTCCAGGAAGTCCGTGAGGGAATCCGGGGCGGACCGGCCCCGCAGCAGTTCGTTTTGGATGCTGGTGGGGGCACAATGGGTGATGATGTAGTCCACCCTCCATCCCACCCGATCCAGATTTGCCCGGGCCTGCCGGTATTCCTCCGGGGCGGGCAGTTCCTCCTTCCACCAGGAGCGGTGCTCCACCCGAAAGGCAGCGTCTCGGGCTTGGAGGCGCTGGAACTTCTCATCAAACATCGGATCGTCTGGATCCAGGATGCCGTCCTGGATGTCATGGCTGCTGGCGCCTCCCATGGTGAACATGCGCTTGCCTCCAAGGTCGAATACCTGGCCCCGCTCCAGCAGGAGCACGGAGGGCCGGATGCGGCGGATTGTTCCGCCGTGCCACTGCACCAGCGGATAGGCATTCAGGGCATCATAGTTTTCGTGGTTTCCGGTCACGAACAGGGTGGTGAACGGCCTGACCTCCAGGAAGTCCAGCTCTTCATCATCCCGGTGGTCGCCGTACCATATGCCGCCGAAGTCCCCGCAGATCAAGACGAGATCCTCCTTGGTCAGGCGCTCCTGTTCGGGGAACCGCTCCGGAAGGAATCTCCGAAAGTCGCCGTGGGTGTCCCCTGTGATGTACAGTGCCATGATCCTTCGCTCCTTTTCTATTATCAGCACAGCTTCTTCTCCACCTCCAGCCCCGGATACCGGAACCGGATGCGGATGGTATCGGCGTCCACCACGGTGATCTTCTCGATGGCCATGCGGACCTGCTCATCGCTGTACTCGGTGTTGATCTCCAGCCGTTCCACCCATGCCCGCAGCTCGGCCATCCGGGCCGACTGGATCTGGCTGTGGACGGCATCCTGCTCCTGCTGCTGGATCTGCTCCTGGAGGCCTTGCTTTTCCTCCATGACGGCCTTGAGCTGGGCGTTGAGGGCTTGGTTCTCCATGTGCTCCAGCACCTGATCCAGCAGTTTCCCCTGCCGGGCCGTCACCTTCGCCAGCCGCTGCCGGAGGGTCAGAAGGTCGGGGCTGTTGTTCTCCAATGCCAT
>CASEPH010000148.1 GCA_949289625.1 uncultured Clostridia bacterium
GAAGCGGCGGCCCGTATTGAGGGCCGCCACCGCCGTTGTGCCGGAGCCAGCGCAAATATCCGCTACCACCGCTCCTTCGTCGGTGTAGGTCTTTATGAAGTATTCGCACAGCTCCACAGGCTTTTGTGTCGGGTGGATGCCACCCATCACGGTGGGGACAAACAACACATTTCCCGGATAGCGCCGCCCATCGCTGGAGCCGGAGCCTTGCCGCACAAATTTCCCGTAGTTGGTACTCATGCCGCTGCTGGTGTGCGTCCGGGTGTATGGCTTGCCGTAAGTAAATTGCGGATGATAGACCGGGGACTTCTGATAGAACACCAGAATGTTCTCCGACTTTTTCAGCGGGGCTCGGTTGGCGTTGAGAAAACCCGTTCCCCGTTCCTTGTACCATACCCACTCATAGCGGAGCATGGACAGGTTGGATGCTCCCAGCACCTTGTCATAGGGGCATTGGGCAAAGAACAGCACCGCCCCGTTGGGCTTGACTGCCCACTTCACCGCCTCCCACAGCTCGGGGAGCGGCAGCGGCACATCCCAGTAATTCCGGGTGGTGCCGTAGGGCGGATCGGTGAGCAGCATATCAACCGAGTGCTGGGGCAGGGACAGTAGCCCCTTGATCCCGTCCATGAGGTACAGGCCCTCCGCCATGTTTGGGACATTTTGTCCCAAAGCGGCGTTATCGGTCATGCCTGGACTCCTTCACCGCTGCCTTGGCGGGGCGGGCGGCGTTGTCCCGGGCGGCCTGTGTGCGGCCCTCGGCCAGCCGCTGGGCAATCGACCTGGCGTCGCTTTCACCGCCCAGCAGCTCCCGCTTTTGCAGCACCTCCTCCGTTTCCGCCATGAAGCGGTACACATCCGCCTCGGAAAATTTCTCCGGGGCTTTTCCATTCCACAGGGCCGTTCCGTCCGGCCCATATCTTCTTGGCATATAACACCCCTTTCTTAATGCGCTCTATGCTTGAATTGTTCATAGTTTTCCAGTATAATAAAAAAGAGAATTCAAATCCATCAATAGGAGGAGGGTTGACTGATGAAAAAGATGTTAATTGTAGTTGGCCTTTTGGCTATGCTGCTTGTAGGGTGCGGAAAAACAGATATTACTAAAACATATGAGAAATCAGAGAGTGACGGAATTTTAGCTACATATTATGAAATGAACGATGGAACTTGGGAATGTGATGATACAGCATATCAGTTTAGACTGGAATTAAGTGGTAGAATGCCTAATGCTAAATCAGATATCTGTTATGTTGTACTTACGGACAACGAGAATTTAACTTTTGAAGATGTTTCAAAAAGCCTGTATAGTAGTTTACTCGAAGATAGTAAGATAATGGAGGGGTCTATTATTGTAGAAATGAAATAACTCCAGATCTATCGAGTATTACATAGGACGGACAAGCTGGACAGCTTGCCCGTCCTTTTCCTTATTGCTCCTGTTTGTGCTGTTTGGTGCGGGTCTGCGTATGCTCCGGCTGGTCGGATCGGAGTGCAATATCCACACACCTGCGGATATTTTGAAATTTGGGACATTTTGTCCCAAAGTGGCTTTATCGGTCATGCCCGGACTCCTTCGCCGCTGCCCTGGCGGGGCGGGCGGCGTTGTCCCGGGCGGCCTGCGTGCGGCCCTCGGCCAGCCGCTGGGCAATCGACCTGGCGTCGCTTTCACCGCCCAGCAGCTCCCGCTTTTGCAGCACTTCCTCCGTTTCCGCCATGAAGCGGTACACATCCGCCTCGGAAAATTCCTCCGGGGCTTTTCCATTCCACAGGGCCGTTCCGTCCGGCCCGTATCTTCTTGGCATACAACACCCCTTTCTTAATGAGCACTAAAGATGCTCCGGGCAATCGTCCCTGTTTTGAACAGGCAGAAGCACAACAGTACCGTGTACCCCACACAGCCCCAAATGGCCCCGATGGGGTCGCCGCCCGTGGCGATCCCTTGAATGAGCACCGCATAGATGGCGACGCACACAAGGATCAGCATCCCTTGGAATCCCACAGCAAACAGGGACTTCAAATAGTTTTGGCCCATGCTGCCCAGCTCCCGATTGGAGAGGGTGGCCACAGGCAGCGGGGCCAGACTTGTGAGCAGGTAAATCTCAATCATGCGCCCGTAGACGATGACGAAAATCACGATGTTCAGCGCCCACATGGTTACATGAATGAGGAACGATTGGAGCCACAGCCCCAGCAGAGCGCCAAGGCTCATGGTTTCCAGACTTGCCTCCAGCGTGTCGATCATGGAGGAAGAAATGTCCGTTGAGCCCTGCACAATCCCGGCTGCGCTGTCAATCACACTTTGGGACACATCAAACACCGCCATGACGATATTGAATGTGTTGGACAGAATGAGGATGGCCGCAGCCGTTTTGAAGATCCACTTGAAGAAAATCCAGTATATATGAGCGAGTTAGTTCCCGCCCTTAAAGACACTTTATTTTCTCCAACCTATGAAATAGCTGCTGAATATGCCGAGATTGGGATTGATGCTCTCTTGGACAATGAAGTGCTAAAAGGAATTCCCGTTGTTAGCACTCTTTCATCTATTTGTAAAATCGGTTATAACCTTCATGAGCGTAACCTCATAAAACAGACTCTTGCCTTTATCACAGAATTTAATTCAGGCAGTATATCGCAAGAAAAGTTAACTGAACATCGAGAAAAACTCGAAACAAATCCAAAAGAAGCAGAAAAAGAGCTTGGGCGAGTTCTAATAATTTTAGGCAACCAAGTTGAACAAATTCAATCTCAGGTTTTAGGTAGCTTCTATGCAGCTTATGTTAAGGGCGCTATCTCTTGGGAAAAATTCTGTGAGTTGTCGGAAGCCAACCGTCGTATGTTTATAAGTGACTATCAGATTTTATTTGAAGCCGCCATCAATGACGGACTGAAAATCCAAAACAGAGAATTATATCAAGTAGATCGTTTAATCTCATTGGGGCTGTTGCAAAATCAAAATCGGCTTGGCGGAAATGTCTGGATCGAAATGATGGATAACCCAGAAGAACAGAACGATATAATTGTTACATCATTCGGGAAAACCTTTTATCACAACTCACCAGCCGCTTTGAAAAGAAATTAGGATAAGAACCCCTTGCTTGTTGCATACAAAACCATTGATATGACTGGATTTTTCCAAGTCCTATAATTACACTCCGACCAAAAATTTGTCTGAAGATTACAATCTTCAGACTTTTTTGTTATT
>CASEPH010000149.1 GCA_949289625.1 uncultured Clostridia bacterium
CGTTTTGTTGCTTTTGAAAGTAAAAATATCAAATTTACTGCGAAGTTTTTGCTTGGATCAGGCTTTGTTTTTTCCAGATACCAGAATAGAAATATATGGCGCTGATGAGGCCGGCAGAGAAGGGTGCCAGCATGCATCCCAAGAAAACCCCCGGGAGCCCCATGCCCAGCACAGAGGAAAACAGCCACGCCAGTGGGATCCGCACCACCAGACCGTCTACGGTGCAGCACAGGAAGGACAGCATGCTAAAGCCCACACCATTGGCCATGGATTGAAATCCATCCAGGAAGCAGTGGGCAATGTAGGCGAAGGACATAAAGCGCAGATATTGGACGCCTACGGCAATGACTTCCGGTTCGCTAGCACTTGTATCTGCGCAACCGACCTGTTTGCACCCTATGGTTCTGTTTGTGTTGCACTTTCCGAAAAAGTCGGATATACTTATAGAATCAAGCAATGGCTTGCAATGGAAACGATAGGAGAATACTATGTCTGATTATACTTGTTCCGTCCCCTGCCTGTTTGGGCTGGAGGGCGTTGCTGCCCAGGAGCTTCGCAGATTGGAGATGCGAGATGTCCGGGGAGAAAATGGCCGGGTGCTCTTTACCGGTTCTTTTCAGGATATCATCCGGGCCAATCTGTGGCTGCGAACCGGGGAGCGGGTGCTGCTGCGGTTGGCGGCATTTCCGGCCCGTACCTTTGAGGAGCTGTTTCAGGGGGTACTGCATACACCACTGGAGGCATTTATCCCCAAGGACGGGGCATTTCCGGTGAAGGGGCACTGCCTTAATTCACAGCTCCATTCCGTGCCGGACTGTCAAGCCATCATCAAAAAGGCGGCAGCTCAGCGGCTGGGACAGCACTATCATATGAATTGGCTGCCGGAGAACGGGGCGCTGTATCAGCTGCAATTCTCCATTATGAAGGATCAGGCGGAGCTGTTTTTGGACACCACCGGGGCGGGACTGCACAAGCGGGGCTATCGAGCTGTGGGCAATGATGCGCCCCTGCGGGAAACGCTGGCGGCAGCCCTGGTGACACTGAGCCGGTACCGGGGCCGGGACAATTTTGTGGATCCCTTTTGCGGCTCGGGGACCATTGCCATTGAGGCAGCCATGATTGCCAAGAACCGGGCGCCGGGGCTGATGCGCTCCTTCTCCTGCCAGAAGTGGCAAATGAGCCGGGAAAAACTCTGGCAAAACGCCCGGGAAGAGGCCATCAGCCGGGAATACCATGGGGATTATCGGATTTTTGCCTCAGACAACGACCCAAAATCCCTGTCCATCGCCCGCTCCAACGCCAAAAAGGCCGGAATGGACGACTGCATCGTCTTTTCCGAGGCGGATGCTGTGAAGCTGGAGCTTCCGGGTGGAAAGTCCGTGGTGGTGACCAATCCGCCCTATGGCCAGCGGATGCTGGAACAGCGGCAGGCCCAGCAGCTTTTGCGGGCCTTTGGCAAACATATGGCGGCCCAACGGGATTGTAATGTGTATATCATCTCCTCCGAAGAGGAGTTGGAACGGTATTACGGAAAAAAATGTACTAAAAAGCGCAAGCTATATAATGGTATGATCAAGTGCAATCTGTACATGTACTATTAAATAGTATATGGCGGATGCATGGGGCAAGACCAACAGAAACAGCAAGAAAGAGAAACGCTGCGGCACATGGCATATTTGCGGCTGGAGAATTCCGGCGGCAAGACCGAATGTGCCAGCGGAATGCGGGTGATAGAATGAAACTGATGATTCTTGACGGTAACAGCGTGGTAAACCGGGCCTTTTATGGGGTGGGGTATCTCTCATCCCGGGCCGGGCAGCCTACGGGAGCAATTTACGGCTTCCTCAATATTATGCAGTCTCTTCTGGATGAAGAACAGCCCGATGCCCTAGCGGTGGCTTTTGATGAAAAAGGGCCTACGTTCCGACATGAGGCTTATTCCGGGTATAAGGCCACCCGAAAGCCAATGCCCGAGGATTTGGCATCCCAGATGCCAATTTTAAAGGATATTTTAAAGGCCATGCGGATCCCGATGTATTCTCTGGCGGGCTGGGAGGCGGATGATATTCTCGGCACCGCCGGACGAATTTGCGGCCAAGAGGGCTGGGACTGTGTGGTGGTGACAGGAGACCGGGATTCTCTTCAGCTGGTGGATGACCATGTGACCGTAAAGCTGGTCACCACCAAGGGTGGAAAGACCAAATCCGTCAATTATACCCCGGCGGTATTTGCCGAAGAATATGGTTTTTCACCCAAGGGCCTGATTGATCTGAAGGCCTTGATGGGGGATTCCTCCGACAACTATCCCGGTGTGCCGGGCATCGGGGAAAAGACCGCCAAGGACTTGATGCAAAAATACGGTTCTTTGGATGAAGTCTATGCTCATGTAGAGGATGAGGCCCTCAAGCCTGCGGTGCGGCGTAAGCTGGCTGAGGGGAAGGAATCCGCCTATCAGAGCTATGAACTGGCCACCATCCGCTGCACGGCCCCGGTGGACTTTCACCCGGAGGAAAATTTGATACAGAAGTGGGATCGGCGTGCGGTGCTGGATCTGTTTCGCCAGCTGGAGTTTGGGCGACTCATCGAAAAATACCGGTTGCTGGAACCGGAACAGGAGGATTGCTTGGAGCAGGGACAGTCCTGCGTCACGGTCATTCCTGTGACAGACACCCAAAGCGCGGATCAGCTGCGGGCGGCTCTGGACGCCACAGAAACGGCTGCCGTGGCGGTTACCGAGGATCTGGAGGAAATGGCTGTTGCCATCTCCGACACGGTCTATACTGTGGCTTCGGCGGAATTGGGAATCATCGACTATGCCCAGCTGCTAGAGGAACTCTGGACCGGAAAAGTGCAAAAGGTCTGCCATGACAGAAAAACCATGGAGACAGGCCTGCTGGCCCGAGGGATTCAGGCAACGGGAATCGTCTATGATACAGCGCTGGGAGCCTACCTGCTGGAACCCTCCCGGTCCAAATATCCGCCGGTGACGCTGTGCCAGCAATATTGTCAGAAAACCTTTTCCGAGGATCTGGCGGGACAGGCGTCGGCCATTTTGGCCCTGGGCCAGAAGCTGCCGGAGCTGCTTCTGGAAAATGGAATGGAGAAGGTTTATCAGGACATCGACTTTCCTCTCTGCCCGGTGCTCTCTGAAATGGAGCACACAGGGATTGCCGTGGATAAAAGCACCCTGACTGCCTTTGGAGAGATGCTGTCCCAGCGTATCTCCGACTGCGAAAGCCTGATTTACGGCTATGCCGGGGGACCATTCAACATTAACTCCACCAAACAGTTGGGGACGCTGCTCTTTGAGACCCTGGGGCTGCCCCATGGGAAAAAGACCAAGTCCGGCTATTCCACCAACATCGATGTTTTGGAATCTCTCCGGGATAAGCATCCCATTATCCCCGCCATCATCGACTATCGAATGCTGACCAAGCTTCATTCCACCTATGCCGAAGGGCTGTTGAAGGTCATCGCCTCCGATGGCCGGATTCACACCACATTTCAAAATATGGTCACTGCCACAGGGCGCCTTAGCTCCACGGATCCCAATTTGCAGAATATTCCTGTTCGGACCGAATTGGGCGGAGAGATTCGGAAAATGTTTGTGCCCGCCCCTGGCAATGTGCTGGTGGACGCGGACTACAGCCAGATCGAACTGCGGGTCCTGGCCCACATTGCCGACGATACCGCTATGCAGGAGGCTTTCCGGTCCGGGGAGGATTTCCACTCCGTGACCGCGGCCACAGTCTTTGGGGTGACGCCAGAGGAGGTAACGCCCCAGATGCGCCGCAGCGCCAAAGCGGTCAATTTCGGGATCGTCTACGGAATTTCCGACTTCTCCCTGGCAGGAGACATCGGAGTCACCCGGAAAGAGGCCCGGGCCTATATCGACAATTATCTGGAGCACTATCAGGGTGTCCGCAGCTATATGAAGACGGTGGTAGAGCAGGCCAGACAGACGGGATATGTGGAGACTATGTATGGTCGTCGCCGGGCATTGCCGGAGCTTCACAGCAGCAATTACAATGTGCGCACCGGCGCGGAGCGTATGGCCCTCAATACGCCCATTCAGGGAACGGCTGCCGACATCATCAAAATCGCCATGATCCGTGTCCGGGAGCGAATGGAGCGGGAAGGCCTGCGTGCCAAGTTGGTTTTGCAGGTTCACGACGAACTGATTGTGGAATGCCCCCAGGAAGAGGCGGAACAGGTGCTTCGGTTGGTGACAGAGGAAATGGAGTCCGCTGCGGAATTGAAAGTACCTTTGGTGGCGGAGGCTCATGTGGGCAAGAGCTGGTACGATGCAAAATAGACGTGCAGAACGAAAAACGAAACAAATGGGGGATCGGGATGAAGCTGCAGCCTATGACAATGGAATATGTTCCCCAGGTGGCTGCTCTGGAGAAGGCCTGTTTTTCAACCCCCTGGAGCGAGAGCTCCATTGGCGGTGAGCTGCAAAACCAGTGGGCTATTTGGCTGGTGGCGCTGGAAGGGGATGCGCTGGCCGGATATCTCGGAGTTCAGTACGGTCCTGACGGCGCGGATATTATGACCATAGCCACAGCGCCGGCATTTCGGGGCCGTGGCGTGGGGCGAGCCTTGATTGCTGAGATGGCGGCCCGGCTGAAAAGCATGGGTCTGCAATGGCTGACCCTGGAGGTGCGACCCTCCAATACTGCTGCTCTGGGACTCTATGAGGCGATGGGCTTTCAGCAGGTGGGCAGACGGCCCAGGTATTATCGGGATCCGGTGGAGGATGCCATTTTGATGACACTGTTTTTTGAGGAGGAAGGAAAATCATGCTGATCCTTGGGATAGAGAGCTCCTGCGACGAGACTGCGGTATCCGTTGCCCGTGATGGCCGGGAAATTCTGTCCAACTGTATTTTAAGCCAGATCGACATGCACGCCATCTATGGCGGCGTAGTGCCAGAAATTGCCTCCCGAAAGCACATTGAGGCCATTGCAGGACTGGCGGAACAGGCTCTCCAGGAGGCGGGAGTTACCAGAAAAGAACTGGACGCCATTGCGGTGACCTATGCCCCTGGATTGATCGGCGCACTGCTGGTGGGGGTGAATTTTGCCAAGGCAGCAGCGCTGGCGTTGGGAATTCCGCTGATTCCGGTACACCATATTCGGGGCCACATTGCCGCCAATTACATTGCCTTTCCGAAGCTGGAGCCTCCCTTTGTCTGTCTGAGCATCTCGGGGGGCAATACGCTGATTCTGGATGTGCGGGATTATACAGATACCCATGTTATGGGATCCACCAGAGATGATGCGGCGGGCGAGTGCTTTGATAAGATTGCCCGAGTGCTGGGGATGCCCTATCCCGGAGGCAAAGCCTTGGACGAAAAGAGCAATGGCGGCGACCCCGATGCGTTTTCACTGCCCCGAACCAAGATCGCCGGCTATGATATGAGCTTTTCCGGACTGAAAACCGCTACGCTTAATATCATTCACAACGCTCAGCAGCGGGGAGAGGATTTTTCCGTGCCGGATCTGTGTGCCAGCTTTGTCTCTGCTGTGACGGATATGCTGGTACCTCGGACCATGGAAGCCCTGGCAGAAACCGGCTACGGAAAATTGGCCGTGGCAGGCGGTGTGGCGGCAAATTCCCATATTCGCAAGGCCTTTGAGGAGCAGTGCCGTCGCGTGGGAGCCAAGCTGTATATGCCGCCCCTCTCCCTCTGCGGAGACAATGGGGCCATGATCGCCTGTCAGGGATACTATGAATTTCTTGCGGGAAATATTGCCGGCCAGGAACTCAATGCGGTGGCCTCTCTTTCCCTGGATTCCTGCGAATACGGGGGAAAATGAACCAAATTATTCTTACTTTTTTTCGATTTTTTGCTTGACAAAAAATTTTGTTAAATTTTATGTAAACAAAAAATACAGGGGAGCAACCGCAAAACAGATGTGTTTCTGGGGCGGAACAGGGGAAAGAACCTACAATTTCGGTGGAAATCCAGAGGACAACTGTGGAAAACCCTGTGGAAACTGTGGATAACTTTCATCAGGCGTGATTTCCGGTAATTTTATGTAAACTGTTTGTAACTAATTTGATAATTCCCTGATCCTCTTATTTTGCATAAAATGCGAGGTCTTCCGTCATAATGAAAATATAGTTGACGGAACTGTGGTTTTGTGATAAAATAACAAAGCTCCATTGAGGCCCTCCGTTGTGCCTTGTGCATATTTGGCCACACCCCGAGGATACGGCTTGGGAAGCGATCCGAGTAGGGTGCAGAGGCATAGGCTTGGAACAAAAGAATGCTGGTATAGCTCAGTCGGTAGAGCAGCTGATTCGTAATCAGCAGGTCGTGTGTTCGAGTCACATTACCAGCTCCAATGATTTGGAATTCGAAGGGATTCCTGAACAAAAGCTCCGAGAAATCGGAGCTTTTTCCTTTTTTTATCTCAAAATAGAAATAAAAGAGCTTTTTTGAAAAATACAGGGATTCAGGCGCACAATATAAAAAATATGGTGTTTTTTTGACTTGATTACATGAACAGTTGTATAACCAAAGATATAATGAGGAAAAAGAATTGCTCGAAAAGACAAGGAATGTCTCTGATAAAAACGGCAGTTTTAATGAAGTGCAGTGCGCTGCCATGCCCTGTGGTTTTGCAGCCAAATTGCCTTTGCCGGAGGAAAGACAGGCGCTGAGAGGAGAAATGGGAATGGTTTGTCTGCAATAACCGAAGGAAATGCCTTCACAGCGGGCGAGAATTATAACCAGGATTGCGCTACCGAGCATTGCAGCAAACCTCGTTGACAGTTTCCTTTTTCCTTTATATACTGGAATCAAACAGATTATGGAGGGATACCATGCCGTTTCAGATTGTGAGAAATGATATTACAACCATAACCTGCGACGCCATTGTGAATGCGGCTAATGAGACGCTGTTGGGAGGCGGCGGCGTGGACGGCGCCATTCATCGTGCTGCGGGACCAGAACTCCTGGCGGAGTGCCGCAAACTAGGTGGCTGCAAGACTGGACAGGCCAAGATCACAGGAGCCTATCGTTTGCCCTGTAAATATGTGATCCACACAGTGGGACCGATTTGGCATGGAGGCCAGTATGGGGAGCAGAAGCTACTGGAATCCTGTTATCAAAAATCGTTGGAGCTGGCGTTGGCCTATGGCTGTGAAACAGTGGCGTTCCCGCTTATTTCTGCCGGGGCCTATGGCTATCCCAAGGAACAGGCGCTCCAGGTAGCCACCAATGTCATTGGTGCATTTTTGATGGAACATGATATGCAGGTGACATTGGTGGTGTTTGACAGGGGCAGCTTTCAGATCAGCAAAAAACTGCTTGAGCACATTACAGAGTATATCGACCAGCACTATGTGGACACCCATTTCATTTCCAGAAAAACGGCCCCTCTTCCCGAGGAAGGCCTCCCTCAATATACGCTGATGGCAGGAATGCCACTGGAGCCGGAGCCAAGAAAATCCTTTTTTCGGGGAAGTCTGTCTGAGGCGGTGGCTCAGGTTGACGAGAGTTTTTCCCAAATGCTGCTGCGAAAAATTGATGAACAAGGGATGACAGATGCTGCCTGCTATAAAAAGGCAAATATTGACCGAAAACTGTTTTCCAAAATCCGCAGTAATGCCCAGTATAAGCCCAGCAAACCCACGGTCATAGCCTTTGCCATTGCGTTAGAGCTTTCTCTGGAGGAGACAACGGAACTGCTGAGAAAGGCAGGGTTTGCGCTGTCCCACAGCAGTAAGTTTGACATTATCATCGAGTATTTTATCCGCAGTGGTAACTATAATATTTTTGAGATCAATGAGGCATTGTTTGCCTTTGATCAGAGCCTGCTGGGTGTTTAGGAGGAAAAGACTATGTATGGCGCGATAATCGGCGACATTGTGGGCTCCAAATACGAGTTTGGCGCCATTAAGACAAAAACGTTCCCGTTGTTTTCAGAGGGCTGCACGTTTACAGACGATACGGTTATGACTGTTGCAGTGGCAAGGGCACTGCTGGCATGTCCTCACACGGATCAGGAGCTGCATACGGTTCTTGTCCAAGAGATGCAGCTGCTGGGCCACGAATATCCTTTTCCTCAGGGCGGATATGGCGCCAGATTTTCAGCCTGGCTGCGGCAAAAGGATCCGCAACCCTATCACAGCTATGGGAATGGCGCTGCCATGCGGGTTTCTCCCTGCGGAATATTGGCCCGGTCTCTGGAGGAAGCGCTCCACCTGGCAAAGTGCTCCGCAGAGGTGACTCATGATCATCCCGAGGGAATCAAGGGGGCCCAGGCTACGGCTGCCGCCATCTACCTGGCCAAAACCGGGAAAGACAAGGAAGAGATTCGGGCGTATATTTGTGGTCGGTTTTATCCCCTGGATCGGACCCTGGCGGAGATTCGACCGACCTACAGCTTTGACGAGAGCTGCCAGGGCACAGTGCCCCAGGCCATAGAAGCGTTTTTGGAATCTACAGACTTTGAAGATGCGATTCGGAATGCGGTTTCCCTGGGTGGGGACAGCGATACCCTGGGGGCTATCACTGGGTCCATTGCCTGGGCATTTTATGGCAGAGGTGGGTTGCCGGAGGATATGGCAAAGCTGAAGGCACAGGCAGCGGAATACCTGCCGGATAGCTTTGTGGAACTGGCGGACACGCTGGAACATGTCGCTTTCCAGGCGACCACTTAAATCTGAAAACCTCCTATACTATGGCTGTAAAAGGTCAACAGCTATAGAATAGGAGGTTTTCATCATGAAAAACAATTTAACGGAACTGGTTTTTATTTTGGATCGCAGCGGATCCATGGCGGGATTGGAAAGCGATACCATCGGGGGCTTTAACGCCATGATCCAAAAACAAAAGCAGGAACCGGGAGACTGCTATGTTTCCACCGTTTTATTTGACAACAGCACCAAGGTGGTCCATGATCGGGTGAGGCTGGAACATGTCCGGCCCATGACGGAGCAGGACTATTTTGTGGGCGGCTGTACCGCGCTTTTGGATGCCGTTGGGGGAGCCATCCATCATATTGGAAATATCCACAAATATGCTCGGCCGGAGGATGTGCCGGCCCATACACTGTTTGTGATCGTCACGGACGGGATGGAAAATGCCAGCCGCATTTATTCCAGCGATAGAGTAAAGCAGATGATCCAGCGGCAAAAAATTAAGTACGGCTGGGAGTTTATGTTTCTGGCTGCCAACATTGATGCGGTGGAAACAGCGGCCCATTTTGGGATTGACAGAGCCTGCGCCGTGGATTACCGGTCGGACAGCCAGGGGACTCAGGTCCTCTATGAAAGCGTCAGTCAGTCTGTGTCTCGGGTGCGAACTGGTGCCGGACTCCCAAAGAACTGGAAAAAGACGATCCTGGAGGATCTCAAGGGACGAACATAAGGAAACCGGTAGGCAGGGCAAAGGGTGCGGATTGGACAGAATAAACATAGAGCGCGTTGCAGAGGTTTCTTCTGCAACGCGCCTTTTTTGCTATTCTACGGCGCAAAAATGGGAAATGCTACCCTCCTGGATTTGGGGAATCTGCCATTCCGCCGTGACATCCTGGAACCGAAGCGCGGCCAAAAGGGATGGAGACAGCGATTCCGTCCGATTCGTTAAGCGATTGAGGATGGTGACGGCTTCTGCCCGGGAGATGTATGCTTCGGGTTGGAAGGTGCCGTCCAAATAACCGTTGATGATGCCGGCTCTGGCCAGCATGTAGATGTTTTGATTATACCAAATGTCGTCCGTATCTTCCACGTCAGAAAAAGAGACTGTGGTTTGAGGAGTTAGCTCAATCCCCTCTGCCTGGACGTATTGAATCACCATGGATACAAATTCTGCCCGGGTAATACTGTTGTTACCGCGGAAGCTGTTGTCAGGATACCCCTTGATGTAGCCGCGATCCATGGCCAGGGATACATAGGGCCAGGCCCATTGTGCCACGTCCTCCGGGGCGTCGCTGGTCGGCGTTTCTGGCGTCAGACCCACGGCGCTGACTAGTAGCTTTGCGGTTTGATCTCTGGTGACATTTTCGTTGGGTGCAAAGGATGTATCTGTGATACCGTTAATATAGCTTTGGTGCAGGGTGCCCAGGGAATAGCTGGTTTCCGACCAGCGTTTGGAGAGGGTGAAATCGATTTCCATTTGTCGAAGCCAGGGATAGCTGCAGGCATCAATAGAAACGTCTTGAATGCTGGCTGTGGTATAGGGGGACAGGCCTGTAATAAAATTGCTGGAAGAGAGATTATCCAACAGGGGGGCAGAGGCCTCTGTGACGCTGTCTGTCAAAGCCTGAAAGATCTCTTCTTTCACCGCCGCATCAATGGAGCCAAAGTTGCGGGAACTTAGTCCCAAATCGCTGAGCTTGGTGTCCATCACCTCATAGGCACCATCCAAAAATCCAAATTCATTGATCAGCGCATAGGAAAGGTTCAAAATGTGGGCGGATTGGGTTTCGTCTGTTTGAAAATCCGGGGTGGCCAGCGCCTGATAACGGGAGAGCCCTTGGCTCAACGCCATAATGATCCCGTTGGGGATCTCGGACTGTCCGGAGTAGCTCAGCAGCATGCCAAGGTGCGTATTCTCCACCAGCAGCGTATTTAGTGTGTCGCCCTGCCCTGATGTAAGGTCAACCAGGATCGTGGGAAGTCCGGCTGCTTCATTTTCATTCAAAAGGCTGATCAGACTGCAATAAGTCTGAGTGGTATTGTCTTTGGAATTCGTAATGGCAATGACGGAGAGATCCGGAGATTCCGTGTCCTGGGTTCCGCCGAAGTAGGCAATGGCCTGATCCATAATCTGCCTGGGGGTATAACAGTTATAACTGAGTACCTGATCCGCCTGATCGCCCAGATAGGTTACTGAAATATTCAGATCCTGCACGGGATATTGTGAGAAAAAGATCTTGCTCAGTGCAACCTGACCCAAGCCGTCCAATGCGCTGAACAACTGATCGTTGTCGTCGTCCAGGTAACTTTGGAACAGGGCAATCTCATTGCGCTGAATATTGTTACCCTCGGAAGAATCGTCTACACCCAGGAGATAGCTGACGTTTTCCAGCCCGCAGAGCTGCTGCATGGCATAGTTCGTCAGCTGAAGCTTCCGGGCACGAATCTCCAGGTAGTCGGAAAGCAGGGAATTTTCCGCCTCAACCGGAGCTGCCACAGATGAATTGCTGTTTTGGCTGTTCTGGATGTCGGTGTAGGCTGGCTCTTCCCGTTTAAGATATGCGGTTTCCTCTTCCGCAGAGTCAGGTGTATCCTGTTGACTGTCCATAGGAGATAGCAGGATGGAAAGCTCGTCCGCGGAAAGATTAGAGCGAGTATATGCCTTGGTATAGCCGTCGGAGGCGTAGGCGTAATTATTGATGATGTTGGCCACGGTCAGTTCCGAGCCACTGAGGACCGGGCGACCCACTGCGCCATAGGTCCGGAAGATGTTGTAGTGGGTCAGATTATATCCGCCGTAGTCGCAGGAGGTAGCCAGACGCATGACGGAGTCGATGATATAAACCTCTTTGTCCTGGGCCAATTCGGCCAAATAGTCTATGACCTCATATTCCGTCAAGGTACTTCCGTCTGCCAGCTCCAGAGCTTGCATCTCGGACATACACCTGGAGTTCATCAATCCGCCGGAGAGCAGCTGATCCAGAGAGAGGATGAACACGTCATAGTCCGGAGCAACCTCCTGGAGCCAGGTGAGCAGTGCCTCCCGATTCCCGTACTGGGTGCCGTTGCTATTGAGCTCCTGCCTGTCCAGTTTGGTGGCATAGAGTTCCTGCTCCGGCATGATGAGATCAATATTGAGTGTATCCGCCATCAGCTGGACACGGCGATCATTAAAGGGACGATCGTCCAAAGGGATATAAACCACGGCCAGTGCATCGGAAGTGCTTTTTGCAAAGACGTCGGAAATGGGTAGCACGGGAACCAGCAAACACAGAGCCAAGAACAACGTTAAAATGCGTTTTCCCATGGAGGGTCCTCCTTGTAGTTGACGTAATATCTTGTATTCTATCAAATTTTGTCGAGGAATACAAGATACAGAATCATAGGAGATGCAATAAAATTATCTATTTATGGTATTTTGACCCATTCAATATGCTTTCAGCCCGATAAAGCTGTTCCAGCACCATGATACGTGCCAGATGGTGAGGAAAGGTCATGGGGGACATAGAGAGGAGAAAATCGCCTTTTTGCTTTAGGGCCTGGTCCAATCCAAAGGAGGAGCCAATCAGAAAGACTAACTCGGATTTTCCCCCAGAGCGGACCGATTGCAGCTTTTCCGCCAGCTGCGGAGAAGAAAGGGATTTCCCCTCTGGTGTTAAAATGCATAGCCAGCAGTTTTTTGGCAGCTTTTGCAGAACAGCTTCCGCTTCCTTTTGCAGAGCGCTTTGAATCTGCGCGGAGGACGGATTCTCCGGCAGGCGTACCTCCGACAACTCCGTGATCCGAATGCCGCCATAGGCCTTCATGCGCTTCTCGTATTCCGCCGCGGCGGTACGATAAAAGGGTTCCTTCAGTTTTCCGACCGCAATGATATGAAGCATATGGGCCTCCTTTCACAGCAGGAAGGCCAATCTCCTGGCCGGAGATTGGCCTTCCGGGATTATGCATTGAGTGCGCTCACGATCTGCTCTACCATATGCTCAATGGTATTGTGCCCAGGGGCGGCACAGATGGTGAGATCTGCCCAGGATTCGTATACGGGGATTCGCTTGGTGTAGAGCGTGTCCAGAGATTCCCCGGGGCCAAAGGCAATTCCACGGGTTTTAATGTTGGACAGTCTGGCCCGCAGTTCTTCCAGCCCCACCTGGAGATAGACAATGGTGCCCTGAGGTTTCAGATGTTCCATGGCGTTGGGGCGCATAGGCACAGAACCGCCGGTGGCCAAAACAGTGCGCTCCAGCTGAAGCTGGCACACGATTTCTTCTTCCAGCTGCAAGAAAGCCTCCGGGCCCTCCTGATCCAGAATCTCCTGCAGGGTCTTTCCCGTTTTTTTGCAGATCACCAGGTCGGAATCCAGAAAATCCATACCCAGCGTCTTTGCCAGAATCACGCCAACGGTACTCTTTCCCGCGCCGGGCATACCGATAAGGATGATGTTGCCCTCCACGATCAGTCCTCCATGTCGTAGATGATATACCACATTCCGGTTTCGCCCTCCTCATTTTGGGTCAAAGGCAGGGCCAGCCGGGAATCGTTCAGCACGGTTTCAGTGTGGTCATAGGCAATGCCCACATAGCCGACCTCATCGTAATAGAGGTAGTAGTATACCACCTGATCCTCTACAGCCACGTTCCAAAGACGAACACCCTCAATGGGACTGCCGCCGGCGGTTTCCACGCCGTAGAGAGCGTCCTCGGTGTTCATCAGCTCCAGCAGGGAACGCTGTACATCCTCGTCAAACAGT
The DNA here is from genome assembly GCA_949289625.1 of uncultured Clostridia bacterium. The sequence continues at coordinate 13,400 of CASEPH010000149.1, forward strand.
TCCTCGGCGGGCACCATGGCGCCCTGGTATTGGGCCAGCATATGGTCGTGGTTCTTGCTGCTGTACAGACGCAGGCCATCCATATCCAGAAAATTCTGGGCGGTATTCATGAAAGAATCCAGCTGATCGGCATCCATAAATACCGTTTTTGCCGCAGCCATGGTGTCGGTGTAGTTGGAGGTGTTGATGACAGACTCGTCTGTGCCAAAAAATGCTCCCAGGGCATTGCCCAAAAACAAGCCGATGGCCAGAGCCACCAGGCAGCTGATCACTGCCCGGGCCATGGTTCTTGGAAAGGGATTATCCTGTTCAGGGAATTTAATTTCCATAATATACCTTTTCTTTCGGTCGTATACGCATGTTCAGGGATATTTGTTCGGTGCGAAATTAGACTTTCTCTAAATAAGCCTTGCCACCCATATAGGGACGCAGAACCTCCGGAATGCGAACAGAGCCGTCGGCCTGCAGGTTATTTTCCAAAAATGCAATCAGCATTCTGGGTGGGGCCACACAGGTGTTGTTCAAGGTGTGGCACAACACATTCCGGCCGTTTTCGTCCTTGTAGCGGATGTGAAGCCGCCGGGCCTGGGCGTCTCCCAGATTGGAGCAGGAGCAGACCTCAAAATATTTTTGCTGCCGGGGGCTCCAGGCTTCGATGTCGCAGGATTTCACCTTTAGATCCGCCAGATCGCCGGAGCAGCACTCCAGCTGCCGCACGGGAATGTCCAGAGAACGGAACAGCTCTACGGAGTATTGCCAGAGTTTTTCGTACCAATCCATGCTGTCCTCGGGACGGCAGACCACGATCATCTCCTGCTTTTCAAACTGATGAATCCGGTAGATGCCCCGTTCCTCAATACCGTGAGCGCCTTTTTCCTTTCGGAAACAGGGGGAATAGGAGGTCAGGGTCTGGGGCAGGGATTCGGCGGGCAGGATTTGGTCAATAAACCGACCAATCATGGAGTGCTCGGAGGTGCCGATGAGGTAGAGATCCTCGCCCTCAATTTTGTACATCATTGCGTCCATGTCCGTCTGGCTCATAACGCCTTCCACCACATTGCCGTGGATCATAAAGGGCGGAATGCAATAGGTGAAGCCCTTGTCGATCATAAAGTCCCGACCGTAGGCCAACACAGCTTCGTGGAGCCGGGCGATGTCTCCCAGCAGATAGTAGAAGCCGTTGCCGGAGACCCGACCGGCAGCATCCAGGTCGATGCCGTTAAAACGCTCCATCAGCTCGGTGTGGTAGGGAATCTCAAAGTCCGGAACTTTGGCCTCGCCAAACCGCTGCACTTCCACATTATAGCTGTCGTCGGGACCGATGGGAACGGAGGGATCAATGATGTTGGGAATCACCAGAAGGATTTTCCGAATCTCTTCTGCCAGCGTGTCCTCCTTGGCCTCCAGTTCTGCCAGCCGATCGGCCTGGGCCTTAACCTTTTCCTTGAGGGCCTCCGCTTCCTCCAGCTTGGAGGGATCCTTTTTGGCCATGCCCATCAGCTTGCCCACTTCCTTGGACAGGCTGTTTCGCGCAGTACGGAGTTCCTGGGCCTCTGCAATGGCTGCCCGGTTTTCTGCGTCCAGAGCAATGACCTGATCCACTAGAGGAAGTTTCTGATCCTGAAACTTCTTTTTGATGTTTTCCTTTACAATGTCAGGGTTCTCTCGAATGAATTTGATGTCGAGCATGATTATTCCACCTCTGTATTGATGTGACTTTGTTGCAGATCCAAGGTTTCCAGTGCGTCAATAAGCCGCTGCAAATCCTCGTCTCCGTAGTATTCCAGTTCAAATTTTCCCCGCTTTTTTCCCGCGTGAATCACAACCTTCCGGCCCAGCCGTCGAGTCAGCGTGGTTTCGCATTCTTTATAATAGTCCACCTGCAGCACAGAGCGGGGTGTCTGCACAGGTTCCGGTTTCAGCATTCGTTTGACCAGGGCTTCGGTCTGCCGGACCGACAGCTGTTGCTCCAAAATCCGCTGGGCGGCATCCATCTGCCTGGATTCTGATTCCAGTGGGAGCAGGGCCCTTGCATGACCTGCGGACAGACTGCCGTCCGCCACCAGAGACAAAATGCTTTTCGGCAGTTTCAAAAGCCGCAGCGCATTGGCTACAGCGGGCCGGGATTTCCCAACCCCGTTGGCCGCTTCCTCCTGAGTCAAACCATAGGTGTTCATCAGGGTTTCGTAACCCTTGGCCTCCTCCAGGGGATTTAAATCCTCCCGCTGAAGATTTTCAATCAACGCCAACTGGGCCGCCTGCTTATCGTCCGCGTCAATCACGTTGACGGGGACCTCGGTAAGTCCAGCCATACGGGAGGCACGCCAGCGCCGTTCGCCGGCAATAATTTGATAGTACCCGGTAGACAGGGGCCGAACGGTAATGGGCTGAATCAGGCCGTGCTGGGCAATGGAATCCGCCAGCTCGGACAATGCGGCCTCATCAAAGTCGCTTCGGGGCTGATCTGGATTGGGCTCCAGTCTCTGAATAGGCAGGGAAGTGGGTGCAGACTGGTCCTCCGGGACGGCTGGCGTCTCGGAAAACAGGGCGCCAAGGCCCTTTCCCAGACCTTTTGATGATTTTGCCATATAACGTCTCCTTTACAGGATGATAGTGGGACATGGGATTCCGTTTAAAAGATGCCAGATAACTCTCTCTGTCCGGCTCAAACGGATTTCTTGATGACTTCTTCGGCAAGGGCCAAATAGCTTTCCGCACCCCGGCTGCACCGATCGTAGACGGTAATGGGAAGGCCGTGGCTGGGTGCTTCGCTGAGCCGGACGTTTCGGGGAATCACGGAGGCAAATACCTTCCCGGGGAAATGCCGCCGGACCTCTTGGGCCACCTGCATACTGAGATTGGTTCTGCCATCGTACATGGTCAGCACCAAACCAAAAATCCCAATTTGGGGCTGATAGGTTCGTTTTACAGCCCGCAGGGTGGTCATCAGATCGCTGAGGCCCTCCAGAGCGTAATACTCGCACTGTACCGGGATTAGCACCTGATCCGCAGCACACAGGGCGTTGAGGGTGAGCAGCTCCAGAGAGGGGGGACAATCGATCAAAATGTAATCATACTGCTGACGCAGGGGAGCTAGCGCGTCCTTGAGACGAAATTCTCGGCGATCCAGGCTCACCAGTTCGATGCCTGCACCGGCCAGATCCGGCCCGCTGGGCAAAAGGTCGCCGTAATCTGTGTGGATTATGGCGTCTGTGGCTGCCGTTCCATTGATGACCACGTCGTAAACCGTGGCTCTTTCCGGGACTTTTTCCACGCCCAGTCCCGATGTGGCGTTGGCCTGGGGATCAAAGTCGCACAGCAGTACTTTTTTCCCAAGCTGCGTCAGCGCTGCTGTCAGACTTACGGCGGTGGTGGTCTTTCCCACGCCGCCCTTTTGATTCACCAGAGAGAGAATCATCCTTCGGCCGCCTCCTTCAAGTTTGCTAGGATCTTCATTATACTAAATGGCTCCTTACAATGCAAGAGACTTTCACGTTTCACGTGAAACATTTTCCTGGGTATCAAAATGTTTCACGTGAAACATAGAAATCGTTTGCATTTTTTCCGAATCCCATTATAATATACCTCAGAACTGTATACAAGGAGAATCCGTTGATGAATTCCTATGAGAAAGCATATAAAGAAAAATTGGTGACCTTGGAAGAGGCGCTGGACTCCCTTCAAAATGGGGATGTGATTGGCACAAGCCAATGTGCCAACGAACCCACAGCGTTCTTTGACGCCATGCACAGGCTGCATGGAAAGGGCAAGCACTTTCGGATGTTTGCACCCATGTGCTTTCAGGCCCATGAGTTTATGTCCAATCCCATCTATCGGGATACCTTTGATATGGACATCACCTTTCTGATGGGCGCCACCAGAAAGGGACGGGAAGGAGGCCTTTTCAGCTACTATCCCGGAGATCTGCACAATGGAGCCGGACGCTGGATCAGTGTCAACGGCTGC
>CASEPH010000150.1 GCA_949289625.1 uncultured Clostridia bacterium
AAAATCGCTGAACGCCTGCTCAAATTGATTTGTCTGCATAATTCTCTTCCCTCTGGCTCATTCCTCACCGGTTTCCACATACCAGACCAGCTTCTTCATGGCCTCGCACTCTCGGTTGAATCGTTCCTCACACTCCAGATCCTCCTCGTCCGGTTCTTCGTCCTCGCCTTCAATCGCAGGCCTATCCGTGGGGTTCCAGAGGATCAGACCCATGCGTTCCAGGCAGATAATAGCGTCCATGAAGCCAATGAGGTGGAAGTTACGCTCGTTGGCAGTAAGATAGAAGTCGTTCTCCCGTTCATAGACCTGTACCCGGTAGTTGCGCTCCATGTACTTTTTGAACTGCGGGTCGCTCTCCAGCGCAATGTTCAGCCCGTGATAGCAGTCCTCAAAACTACTTTTTGCAAGGGCGCGAAGCACCTTGTAATATTCCTGTTTCAATGTGATCCCTCTTTCATGGTGCCGTTTTCTACATCTTAGAACAATTTGTTCAAAAAGTAAATAGAACATTTTGTTCTTGGATATAGTGTACTTGGTGATGCCAAATGACTGCCAAGTACGAACGAATCCGCAATTTGCGTGAGGATGCCGACTTAACGCAGGCCCAGATGGGCGAGAAAATCAATGTGCCGCAGAGAACCTACGCCTATTATGAAAGTGGCGAGCGCATGGTTCCGCCGCAGGTCCTTGCGGCGCTGGCCCAGTATCATCACGTCAGTGTGGACTATCTCCTGGGGCTGACCGATGAAAAAACACCCTATCCACGGGTAAAATAAATGCCGGTGCTGCTTTTAGGCAGCATCGGCATTTTTTAATTGCGACACCATTTGCTTCTACTGCTACAAATCAGCAGAAAATGTAGCAGTAGAGGCAAAACACGGAATGCTAATGTATTAAGGATGAACTGAATCCCTGTTAGCGTCCGGCGAAAACAACCACTCCGGGTCCATCGAAAACAACCAATTTCAGTCCACTGAAAATAACAAATCGACATTTTCACAGACTCCTTTACACTGGTGGTGTAGCCAACCTTCGGTGAAAGGAGCAAACATGAAGAAACCCAATTTAGCGGCTATGACCCCAGAGGTGGCGAAAGCCATTGAAGAGATGATGGCAGAACAGGGAGAGATGTTCTCCCTGGAGAAAGTCAACCTCGCGGAGCTGGCCCGGCGTACCGGCCTCTCGCGCCAGAAACTGCGCCGTATGAAGGCGCACAATTTCGAGGACACACAGCACGCAGCCAAGGGACGGAAGTCTCCTGTAACCTTGCTGAGTGGCTACACGGGTCTCTTGGACGGGCTGCTGAGAAACGGCGTGACTAATTCTGCCGTGTGTTTAAGCAGGTTGAAAGAAAACGGCTATACTGGCAGCCAGACCACAATTAAGCGTTATATCGCCTCACACCAGCATCTTGTCCCGGCACCTCGCCACGCTGTTGCCTCTCAAGGGAACCGTGGGCGCAGGTATCTCACTGCACCTGGCGAGGCGTACCAGATGGACTGGGGCTTCGTGACGGTGGACTCGTATAACGGCCAGCAGTACCAGACAGCGTGTTTTGCAATGATTTGCCATCACTGCGGCCAGCGGTATATAGAGTTCTTTCCCAACGCCAGGCAGGAAAATCTGTTCATCGGCATGGTTCACGCTTTCCGCTACATGGGAGTGCCCAAAGCCGTTCTCACGGACAACATGAAGAGCGTGGTGATCCGGCGGAACCATGAGGGCAAGCCGGTTTGGCAGAAGGATTATGAGCAGTTCATGAAAACCGTGGGTTTCCAGACGAAACTCTGCAAGCCTCGCCACCCTTTTACCAAGGGGAAGGTGGAGCGTCTTGTCCGATTCGTGAAGGACAACTTCCTTGCGGGACGCATTTTCTGGAATGTGACCGGCCTGAACTACGCTGCGCTGGAATGGTGTGCCGAACAGAACACGGCTTACCACAGGGGACTTGGAGTCCCGCAGGATGAGCATACCAGCCGTTGTGCGGATGTGGTGACGAAGCTGGATGACAACATGGAACTGCTGTTTTACCTGTGCCCCGAACGCCGCATTTCTTTTGACGGCTTTGTGAACTACGAAGGACGCCGCTTCGGTGTCCCTTACACCTATTCCGGCAAGACGGCTCGTGTTATGCGTGACGCTGACCAGTTGTATATCTACTCTGCGGATCTGACGCGGCTCCTCGCTGCCCATGATGTGACCTGGAGCCGTTATGACAGCTTCTGCAAAGACCAGTACGCCCTTCCTGAACAGCCGGAGGAGTATCCCTCCACGCCTGTAAAGACGGTGATTAAGCAGCTTCCAAGCCCTCCGCCCGACCTCTCCTTTGAGAAGTTCAATTTTAGCAAGGAGGACGACTGGGATGACTGATTCGCTGTTTGAAGCCGTTGCTCTGTGCAGCAAAGAACTGATGAAATACGGTCTCTCTGCGGAGGAGTTCGCTGTGCTGGCGCAGAAAAACGGCATGACCGACAGCGAGATTCTGGCTGTTTCCAAGACCTTTGAGTATCTGAGAGACAAGAAAAAGCGTGAGTCCGTGGAGTTCCTGCTGCGTACCAGCCGCCTGCCGCTGAAGGCGCCGAAGACCTTTGACAACTTTGATTTCAACCGCATTACCGGGAAGAATGTGGAGAAGCTGCGGAGCCTTTCCACGCTCTCTGCACTCTACGCCCACAAGAATCTTGCCTTTATTGGCAAGCCGGGAACGGGAAAGACCCACCTGGCCCAGGCATTTGGCCGGGCCTGCTGTGAACAGGGATTGAAGGCCTACTTCATTAAGATGACGGAACTGAGAGACCGTATGACAGACGCGCGGCGTACAGGCCGTGAGGGAACGCTACTGGCCTCTCTTGTGCGGCCTTCCTGTCTGATTATTGATGAGGTGGGGCATTGTGAGTTTGACAAGGAGAACACCCGGCTGTTCTTTGACATGGTTGACCGCCGCTACCAGAAGGACGGCTATTACAACATGGTTTTTACCAGCAACCGGGACCCCGCCCGGTGGCAGGAGAATTTCAGTGAGAACGACTCCCTCCTGTGCGCTCTTGACCGCATCTTTGATGATGCAATTGTCTTTGCGATGAAGGGAGAGAGCTTCCGGGGAAAGCGACTGGAAACCGTCTCCCTGCGGATGACCGCTGCTGCGGCCGCCGCCCATACCGAAAGCAGAAACGAAGTTTAATTCACATTCCAAGTGAGGGTTGGCTACGCTTTCTTATCTTGGATTGGTTGTTTTTATTGGACTGAAATTGGTTGTTTTCGATGGACCCGGAGTGGTTGTTTTCACCGGACCCGAACA
>CASEPH010000151.1 GCA_949289625.1 uncultured Clostridia bacterium
GCCTGGAGACCGTTTTCCACCGCCTGCAGCATGGCCCCCAAGGCCACCATGGTTTTTCCAGAACCCACATCGCCCTGGAGCAGCCGGCTCATGGGACGGCCGGAGGAGAGATCCAAGGAGATCTCCTCCAGGGACCGCTGCTGTGCGCCGGTGAGGGAAAAGTCCAGCCGGTCATAGAAACTCTGGGGAATGGGCTTGGGGCAGGGATAGTGGCTTTCCTGGTCTCTGCGGATCCGCAGCAGAGAAAGCCCCATGGTGTAGAGAAAAAATTCCTCAAAGACCAGCCGCCGTCTGGCTTGGGACAGCTGTTCCATGGAGGTGGGGTGGTGGACTTCACGGTATGCGGAGATCACGGGCATCATGGATTGCTGGATAGATTTTGGCAAGATTTCCGGGATCGTTTCCTGATCCATGGCGCGAAAGATCAGCTGCTGAAGAGCTTTAGAGCTCAGTCCTTTGGTGAGAGGGTACACCGGGATGATACACCGAGTGGCCACAGGGGGAGCAGACAAAGGCTCCCAGACGGGATTGCATACCTGGTGACTGTGCTCGTCCCCGGTGAGGGTACCGTAAAAGCAGTAGGTTTCTCCGACCTGCAGATTGTTGCTGATCCAGGGCTGGTTAAACCAGGTGAGATGAAGCTTGGCAGATTGATCTGCCACAGTACACCGGGTGGTGTTTAGCCCTTTGCGGATATAGGAGGTGCGGGGCTGTGAAACCACCATGGCGGTAAAACAGCGGGGGGTGCCAGGAATCAGACCGGAGATGGGGGAAAACTGGGTGCGATCCTCGTATTGCCGGGGCACGAAGCGGATCAGATCCTCCAGTGTATGGATGCCCAACCGCTCCAAAAGGGAGGCCTTGGTCTCGCCTACGCCCTTTAATACAGTTACGGGATCAGACAGAGCCAAGAACATCACCTCCTGAAGTGCAGAGCATGAGAGATTTCAAATATTAGATGCGGGCTACGCCGGTTTTTCTCGCGGATTCTGCTACAGCCTTGGCTACTGCTGGGCCCACCCGGGGATCAAAGGCCGGAACAATAATATAGTCCTTGGAAAGCTCCTGGGGAGAAACCAGATCTGCCAAAGCATAGGCGGCTGCCAGTTTCATTTCGTCGTTGATGTCGCTGGCACGGACGTCGAAGGCGCCACGGAAGATTCCTGGGAAGGCCAGCACATTGTTGATCTGGTTGGGGAAATCACTACGGCCGGTTCCCACTACGGCAGCACCTGCGCCAAGGGCCTCCTCCGGCATGATCTCTGGGGTGGGGTTGGCCATGGGGAAGAGGATCGGGTCCTTTGCCATAGTTTTGACCATGGCTGGGGTCACAGTGCCGGGGGAAGAGACACCAATAAACACGTCGGCACCTTGAATCACGTCGGCCAGGGAACCAGATTCCCGATTCCGATTGGTAATGGCGGCAATCTCCGCCTTGGCGGGATTGAGATTGTCCCGGCCCTCATAGATGGCACCGGTCCGGTCGCACATAATGACGTTTTGAAGCCCCATGGAGATCAGCAGCTTGATAATGGCAATACCAGCGGCACCGGCACCGGAGGTAACGACTTTGATTTCCTCCAGCTTCTTGCCCACCACCTTCAGGGCGTTGAGCATAGCGGAAAGCACCACGATGGCAGTGCCGTGCTGGTCGTCGTGAAAAATGGGAATATCGCAGCATGCCTTCAGCTTCCGTTCAATCTCAAAACACCGGGGGGCGGAGATGTCCTCCAGATTGATCCCACCAAAGGATCCGGCCAGAAGAGATACTGCATGGACAAACTCGTCCACATCCTTTGTGCGGAGGCAAAGGGGAATGGCGTTGACGCCTCCGAAGGCCTTGAACAGGACGCATTTGCCCTCCATGACAGGCATACCCGCTTCGGGACCGATGTCGCCAAGTCCCAGCACTGCAGTACCGTCGGTGATGACGGCCACCGTATTCCAGCGACCAGTGAGTTCATAGCTTTTGCTGGGATCCTTTTGAATCTCAATGCAGGGCTGGGCCACACCGGGGGTGTAGGCCAGGGAAAGATCGTCTTTGGAGCGGATCTCCATCTTCGGCACCGTGTCCAATTTACCGTGCCACTGATAGTGCAGCTTCAGGGATTCTTCAGCATAATTCATAGGGATAACCTCCGTAATTTGCGTTGCTTTTTATTATACAACATCCCGTGGAAAGGGACAAGGGAAAAACGACAAAGTCGCCTCAAATCAAGGATTTGAGGCGACAAAAATCGCAGGATCAGAGGCTGTTGAGCTTCAGGGCAATGCTGCTCTTCTTGTGAGCGGCATTGTTCTTGTGGAGGATCCCCTTGCCGACAGACTTGTCGATGGTGGCAACGGCAACCTTGGCAGCGGCAGCAGCAGCTTCCTTATCACCGGCAGCGGCAGCGGCCTCGAACTTCTTGACGTTGGTCTTGAGCAGAGACTTGGCAGCCTTATTCATCTCGTTCTGAGCCTTGGAAATGAGAACTCTTTTCTTGGCAGATTTAATATTGGGCACGAAAACACCTCCTCCACATATCATTCTCACGGCATAAATACCGAATCTAACTACCATGCAGAATAAGATTATACAGAGTTTTTGAGGAAAAATCAAGAGGGAAAATGTATTTTGCAAAATTTATTTTTCGGCGGAGACAGGCTGCTTATGCTGCTTGGCGGCACCCACGAAATCTCGGAACAGGGGATGGGCCCGGTTGGGCCGAGATTTGAACTCCGGATGGAACTGTACCCCCACAAACCAGGGCTGATCCCGCAGCTCCACGATCTCCACTAGTTTTTCACTGGGGCTCAGTCCGGCAAGAACCAGGCCTTTGCTGGAAAGCACGTCGCGATAGAGATTGTTGAATTCGTAGCGGTGGCGGTGACGCTCGTAAATTACCGGTTCGCCGTAGGCTCGGAAGGTGAAGGTGTCCTCGCCCATGATCTTGCAGGCATAGGCACCCAGCCGCATGGTTCCGCCTTTTTCCGTAATATCCCGCTGCTCCGGCATCAGGTCGATGACAGGAACCGGGGTGTCTGCCAGCTCGCTGGAGTGGGCAGAGGGGAGGCCGGCCACATGCCGGGCAAACTCCACCACTGCCATCTGCATCCCCAGGCAAATACCGAAGAAGGGGATATGACGCTCCCGGGCATAGCGGATGGAGGAGATCATGCCCTCGATGCCCCGATCGCCAAAGCCGCCGGGGACCAGAATACCGTCTACGCCGCCCAGGTGTTCTTCCGCATTTTCGTCGGTGACCTGCTCTGAATCCACCCAGCGGATTACTACCTTTACATCGTTTTCGATGCCGCCGTGGGTCAGGGCCTCCACCACAGACAGATAGGAGTCGTGGAGCTGCACATATTTTCCCACTAGGGCGATTTCCACGGTTTCTGTGCAGGACTTGGCCCGGGTTACCATGGCGGTCCACTCTGCTAGATCCACCGCGGGGACACTCAGTCCCAGGCGACGGCATACCACGTTCCCCAGACCCTCCTGTTCCAGCATCAGAGGTACTTCATATAGAATGGGGGCGTTCAGGTTGGGAATTACAGCATCAGGCTGAATGTTGCAGAAGAGAGAGATTTTCTGCCGTATGTCCTCGGTGATGGGCTGATCTGCCCGGCAGATGATCACATCGGGCTGGATGCCCAGGGACAGCAGCTCTTTGCAGGAATGCTGGGTGGGCTTACTTTTGAGCTCGTTGGAACCGGGGATGGACACCACCAGAGAGACGTGGATGTACATGACATCCTCTCGAGGATGTTCCTGGCCCACCTGCCGGATGGCCTCCAGGAAAGGCTGGGATTCAATATCACCCACAGTGCCGCCGATCTCTGTAATCACCACATCCGTGGGGGCGGATTTGGCCACCCGATAGATTCGGTCCTTGATTTCGTTGGTGATATGGGGAATGACCTGAATGGTGCCTCCAAGATAATCTCCATTGCGCTCCCGATTCAGCACGGACCAGTATACCTTGCCGGAGGTCACGGAGGAGTTGACGGTGAGGTTTTCGTCGGTGAACCGCTCGTAGTGGCCCAAATCCAGGTCCGTTTCCGCGCCGTCATCGGTGACAAAAACTTCTCCGTGCTGAAAAGGACTCATGGTACCGGGGTCCACGTTGAGATAGGGATCAAACTTCTGAATGGTTACCTTGAACCCCCGCTGCTTGAGCAGGCGACCAAGACTGGCGGCGGTGATCCCTTTCCCAAGTCCGGAAACTACGCCGCCTGTGACAAAAATGTATTTCACTGCCATACTATTCCCTCCCGCGTCAGATAAACATCAATAATTAGCTTATTTTACATACTTTGCGATTTCCCGTCAAGGGGAAATTTCGGCTTTCTGTGGATATTTGTGCGATACCTGGGGGAAAACTGGTTGCGTTTATGGGGCGATTTTTGCAGAAATGGTGCTTTTCAGCGGAATTATGCAGGAGGATATACAAGGGGTTGTGTCTAAAACGAAAGAAATGGGATGCGGGAAAACCCCCAAACTGCAATGGGTTTTACACATTATCCACAGAGTTTTCCACAAAGTCGAAGATTGTCGCAATACAACGGATAATGAATATGATGTTGACATAACCATATTTACAGAGCTGTTTTTGTGTATTATGCGAAAAATGGGATCAAAATGTCAGATCTGTCAGGTCCTGAAGCTCCAGGTGGGGCTGCAAAGCGGCGTTGATGCCATAGGCCAGAACCCGGGAGATTTCCCGGACTCGGCGGTCAATGTCGCTGGAGGTGACGATCATGCCGGTGGACACCTGCCTGAGTCGCTGCTCGTCGGCGGTGAGCCCGGCCCGTTCAAAGAGATCTGCGGCCATGGTAGCGGCGTCGGTGACGGTGGGTACCCCAATGGCGATGACCGGGACCCCAAGGGTGCTTTGATCCAGGGCGCAGCGGGTGTTGCCGATACCGGAGCCGGGGGTAATGCCGGTATTGGACAGCTGGACCGTGCTGCAGAGCTTGTCCGTATCCCTGGCAGCAATGGCGTCAATGGCGATGACAGCGGCAGCCTCGGTCTTTTCCGTCAGGGCCCGGACGGTCTCCGCACTCTCCATGCCTGTGGTGCCCAGTACGCCGGGGACCACTGCCCCCACAGGCCGGAAGTGCCCAAATTCCCGGGGCATTTTCTTCAGCATGTGTCGGGTGACCAGAATGTGGTCCGCCGTCAGCGGCCCCACCGCGTCCGGCGTGACTTCCCGGTTGCCCAGTCCTGCTACCAGTACCGGAAGGCTGCCCGGCAGGGACAAAAGCGCCTGAAGGTATTCCGCAATGGTTCGGACAGCTCCTTCAAAGCTCTCCTTTTCCCGCCGCAGAACGCTGCCCAGTTCCACTGTGATGTAGGTGCCCTTGGGTTTTCCCACGGCTTCCGATGCCGACCTGGTTTTCAGTTCCACCACCGTGGTGGGGATGCCATGGCGGGACTGCCGCTGAAGCCGGATGCCGTTGGGCAAAGCGTCGTGAGATTCTTCAATAATGCGGGATTCCACCGCCAAATCTGTGCGAATTTCCATAAAATCGCCTCCTGAAAATCAGTATACCCGGATCATGTCCGTTTCACGCGGAATACGATCCGTTTTCTTTTCATTGCAACCTGTGGGGAAATGCACTATAATGGATATGAGATAATTTGAGAGGAGGACGTTGCTATGCCTGTTGTCTATTCTCCGGAAGAGGAATTTCATCTGAAGATCAAGCCGGGAGATGTGGGACGGTATGTACTGCTGCCCGGTGATCCCGGACGTTGTGAGAAGATTGCGGAACGGTTTGACGACTATCATCTGGTGGCCTATAATCGGGAATTTAAGATCTACACAGGTACCATCGAAGGGACCCCTGTCAGCGTTTGCTCCACGGGCATCGGCGGTGCATCGGCCTCCATTGCTTTGGAGGAACTGGCCCATTGCGGCGCCGATACCATGATTCGCGTTGGCTCCAGCGGCGGAATGGATCCGGAGGTGCTGGGCGGCGATATTGTGATTGCCACAGGCGCCATCCGTATGGAGGGAACCAGCCGGGAATACGCGCCGATGGAATATCCGGCGGTGGCGGATTTTGATGTGACCCTGGCCCTGCGGGACGCGGCCATTGCCCGGAAAAATCGGTATCACCTGGGCGTGGTCCAATGCAAGGATGCCTTTTATGGCCAGCATGACCCGGATTCCATGGCTGTGGGAGATGTGCTGAAAAGCAAGTGGGAGGCATGGATCAAATGCGGGGCCAAATGCAGCGAAATGGAGTCGGCGGCTCTGTTTATTGCCGGGGCCGTGCGGCGGCTCCGGGTGGGGGCTGTGCTGATGGTCTTCGCCAACCAAACCCGAAGGGCCATGGGCTTGGAAGATCCCAAATGCTATGATACGACGGAAGCTGTGGCCACGGCGGTGGATGCGGTCCGACTGCTGATTCGCCGGGACGGAGGGAAGGCATAGTGGAGTACCGGAAGGACAAGTACGGAAATTCGCTTTCCATATTGGGCTACGGCTGCCTGCGCTTCTCCAAACGAGGCGCAAGCATTGATCTGGATAAGACGGAGCGGGAACTGATGTCCGCCATTGAGGGCGGCGTCAACTATCTGGACACCGCATATATCTACCCAGGCAGCGAAGCTGCGGTGGGAAAGATTTTGGAACGGAATCACTGCCGAGACCGGGTATATCTGGCTACCAAGCTGCCCCACTATCTGATGCGTTCTGTGGAAGGGGCGGAAAAGTGCTTCCAAGAACAGCTGCGACGGCTGCGGACGGACCATGTGGACTACTATCTCATGCATATGCTTACTGACGTAGGGGCTTGGCGGGGGCTCTGCAAAATGGGCATTGACCGATGGCTTCGGGAAAAGCAGGCTGCAGGGCAGATCGGACAGATCGGGTTTTCTTACCATGGAAACAGCGATATGTTTTGCCAACTGGTGGACGCCTGGGACTGGGACTTTTGCCAGATCCAGTACAACTATCTGGACGAGCATTCCCAGGCAGGACGGACCGGACTCCAATATGCTGCCGCCAAGGGACTGCCGGTGATCATTATGGAGCCTTTGCGGGGTGGCCGTCTGGTGCAGGGCCTTTCGCCCAAGGCTCGGGCCCTCTTTGCAGAAACAGGGAAAAGTCCAGCTCGCTGGGCGCTGCAATGGCTCTGGGCGCAGCCGGAGGTAACGGTGGTTCTTTCGGGAATGAACTCCCTAGACATGGTACAGGAGAATCTGCAGGGAGCTTCGGAAGCTTCAGAATGGACCATGTCACAAGAGGACTATGACCGGGTGGAGCAAGTTCGGCAGGAGATCCAGAAAAATATGAAGGTTCCCTGTACAGGCTGCCGCTACTGTATGCCTTGCCCCTTTGGCGTGGACATTCCCGGTTCCTTCCATGCCTACAATATGCGGGCGGCAGAGGGGTGGTTTTCCGGGATGCGGCAGTATGTCATGTGTACCCTGCTGCGAAGTACCCCCAGCTACGCCTCTATGTGCCATCAATGCGGCAAGTGTGAGCAGCACTGTCCTCAGGGAATCCCCATTCGGGAAAAGTTGCGGGAAGTGGCAAAAAACATGGAAGGTTTACCGTTCCATGCGGCCAAGCTGGCAAATAAAACATTGAAGCTATGGAAGTGATTGGATGAAGAAAAAACAGGCCTGCCTTGTCTTGGCGGCGTTGGTGAGCATCTGCTGCCTGATCTGCCTCATCGCCACAATTTCCGGTGTGGCGGCAGCCTTGCAGTCTGGAGGAAGCATTCCCACGGGTATGATCTTTCTCTTTTGTGTGACCCTCTTATGTACGGTGATGATCTGGAAAGGCGTCCGGGAGATGGAAGAATAGCGTTATTTGGTGAGATAGGAAAAGAGGATCGAAGCCTTTTGGCTCTGATCCTCTTTTCCTTGTAAATCAAGGACTTTCCAAATGGTCGAGTGAGAAAATGACCCTAAGTTCTTGACTTTTCTACAGGTGTTTTCTATGATGCAAACAGTCTTGCAAGGCCTATCCATAACAAGGAGGGACTTATTGATGGAGAATAAAAAATCCTTCGGCGCCTACATCATGAAACGGCGGAAGGAGCTGGGGATGACCCAGAAGGAGTTTGCCGAAAAGCTGTTTGTCACGGATTCTGCCGTGAGCAAATGGGAGCGGGGGCTGGCCTATCCCGACATCACCCTGCTGCAGAGTATATGCGCCATTTTGGACATTACGGAAAAGGAACTGCTGTCCTCAGCGGAGGATGTGGAGGGACGTCGGGCCGAGCAGCTGGCCCGCAAATATCTCCGGCTGACCCGGAATTACCGGCTGGCCCAGGGAATCCTATATGGAACCATCGCCCTGGCCTGCCTGATCGGGAATCTGGCGGCAGAGCATACGCTGGACTGGTTTTGGATTGTGTTGATGGCAGAGGGCATGGCGGCTTCGGTGACGTTGGTGCCTGTGCTGGTGCCGGAGCGACTGCGCGGCGTTGCCTGTCTCGGCAGCTTTACGGGGTTTTTGCTGCTTTTGTTGGCGGTGTGCTGCATATATACAGGTGGAGATTGGTTCTTTTTGGGTGCGACAGGGGTGCTCTTTGGTATGGGACTGTTTTTCACCCCCTATATTTTGCGAAAACTACCGCTTCCCGAACAAATTTCAGAACGCAAAACCTCTGTATACATTGCAGTGGAAACAGCCCTTCTGGTGCTTCTACTGGGTGCAGGCTGTATCTATGACGGTGGTAGTTGGTTCTTCCTGGCGGCTGCAGGGGTGCTCTTTGGTGTTTGGCTGACGCTGGGGCCGGTAATGCTCCGGCAATTGCCACTGCAAGGACACAGAGGGCTTGCTTATGTTGCTGTGGCTACCGTTCTTCTACTGCTTCTTTTGGGAGTAAGTTGCCTGTATGAAGGTGCTAATTGGTATTTTACGGCTGCATTTTGGTCGGTTTTTGGGATCGCGCTGGTCTGTCTGCCCTTTGTGATGGGACAGATTCCTTGGCCGGAACCGATGAAAGACCATAAAGCTCTGATTTATTTTGGAATCCTGTCGGTGTTTCTTCTGCTGGGGCTGGCCCTGGAGGGCTGGGGAGATTGGTTCCCGCTGCCGGGACTGCCGGTAGCTTTGTTGTGTCTAGTGCTGCCCTGGATGTGGCTGGGGGCTGGACGATATTTGCCCGTCAATGGATGGTTTCGGGCTGGCGTTGGATTCCTGGCCACAGGCCTGTGGGCCTATCTTGCGCCCTGGTGCTTGGATCGGATTCTGCTGGCCTGCGGATGGATTGGAGATCAGCCTTTTTCCCTTCGCATCCCCGTAGATTTTTCCAACTGGCAGGACGCGGAACTGGTGACTGGAAACGTTTTGGTGCTGATTTATCTTGGTTTTGGGCTGCTGGCGCTGATATGCGTAGCCTTGGGAATCTGGAAGCACAGGCAACATGTCGGGAAGGGATAGTGAGTGTTTGGAATGGAATTTCCCAGGCGCAGCCGATGTTGAAAAACAGCCCGAAATCCGCCCCATGGACGGGTTTCGGGCTGAAATGCTCCTGCAATAGACGGCGTTGCGAATCAGAGGGTGGTACCGTGATCCACCACCAGCACCTGTCCGGTGACGGCCTTGGATTCGTCGCTGGCAAAGAACAAAATGGCGTTGGCCTGATCCTCCGCCGTGGACTCCGGCAGAGTCATGTTCATATGCTGGGCGCACTGATCGGCAAACCACATAGTAAAGGTGGCCATCTGTTCGGGGGCGTTGAGCTCCGTGGGGGTGGGGCCGGGGCACACGGCGTTGCAGCGGATGCCCTTGGGCGCGTACTGGATGGCAATGTTCTTCGTCATGCCCAGTACAGCGGATTTTGCTGCAGAGTAGGAGATGCCGGCGCTGCCGAACACACCGCCGATGGAGGATACGTTGATAATGGAGCCGGCTCCGGTGGCCTCCATATGGGGCAGGGCGTCCTTGGTCAGGTAGAACAGGGAGGTCTGGTCTGTGGCGACGACGTGATCCCACCATTCGTCATCACATTCTGTGATGGGACGGTGCTTATCCGCAATGCCGGCGTTGTTCACCAGGATATCGATGCGTCCAAAGGCAGCCATGGTCTCCTCCACAACACGGGTGCAGTCCTGGTGACAGGTCACGTCCGCCTTTACTACGATGGCGCGGACGCCGTAGCCACGGCAGATTTGGGCAGTTTCCTCCAGTCGGTCCTGTCGTCTGGCACAGAGTACCAGGTCGGCACCCTCCTGGGCAAAACGGATGGCGGTAGCCTGGCCAATGCCGGAGCTGGAACCGGTAACGATGGCTACTTTGTGTTCAAGACGTTTCATGAAGTATCTTCCTTTCTATCAATTGATCTGAACAAAATATGAAGTGATTATCATGTAGCCACTATATCACTGAATTTATTTGGTTTCAATTCAGATTATCGAAGCGTATAGTTCAAAAATGTTGAAGTATATGCTATAATGGCAGATGAAATGGAGGCAGATACAATGGAATTCGCAAAACTGAAATATTTTGTCTGTGTAGCCAGCAGTGAGACCATGCAGCAGGCCGCTGAGGTGCTCAATGTGTCCCAATCGACCCTGAGCATGGCCATTCACGGACTGGAGGAAGAGTTGGGGGTCCAGCTCTTCCAAAAGGTAGGTAGAAAACTTCAGCTGACAGAGGCAGGCGCTGCCCTGCAGATTGAGGCTTCCGATATTCTCCTGCAGCTGGAAAATATGCGGCACAGGATCGGTCTGTATCGGCAGAATACAGAGGGCAGAGTGGCCATCGCTACCGAAGCTCCCGACTTTTGCGCAGAGGCAGAGACCCTTTACCGAAAGCGCAGGCCAAGCTGTAACATTATTCAAGATTTGGCCCCACGACAGGCCATTCGGCCCCTGCTGTATTCCGGACAGGTGGACTTTGCCCTGACGCTGTTTGACGACTCGGATTCGGCAGTGGAATCCACCCTGGTGCTAAAGGAACCAATGCTACTGCTGGTCAATGGGGAACACTGGCTCGCGAATGAGGATCGAATCAACTTTAACCAACTGGGGCAGGAGACGCTGATCTCATTGCCTGGGTCCTATGGCTTTCGTTATCTGTGCGAATACTTTTTTTCCATGGTGGGCATTCGTCTGCGGAATATCCATGAGGTCCGGGACCCGGAGATGACCCCTAGAGCCGTCCACAGCGGCTTCGGGGTGGGGTTTATTCCAAGAAGCGTCTATTTGCAAAGCCAGCAGCAGATGAGCTATGTTCATGTGATCAAAATCAACGACTCCTTTTGTACCAGGCAGGTCTATTTAACCCGGCTGCGGGACAAGGAATTTTCTGCATCTGCCCAGCGTTTTTTTGACTTTTTAATGGCCTATGGCCAGTGGACGGATACCCATGGCAGATATCCGCAGCCTGCGGAGCTGGGGGAGATCCAGCCTGATGAACAGGAGGCAGGAGCCTGATTCCTTACAGTATTGTTCGTTTGCGGGCGAAGGTGTAAGGTAAATCCATGGCAGATGCCGGCTATGTGGTGATAAAATGATGGGGAAAAGGGTTGACAAAGACCAAAATGTGTATTATTGTATTACTGTATTAAGAAGCTAGAACAATAATACAATTTTTAATGGGCATTTTGAAAAACCTTAAAGGGTTCTTAATTGCACAAAGGTTGCCCGGTTGATACAATACAGATAGAAATGCGCTGGAGAGGAGGGAGACTGTGAAGAAGCGAAAATGGGCGCTGAATCTCCTGTTCCTGGGGGCGGTTATGGGCGCTACGATCTGGGGCGTGTTCCGTGGGAGCGATATGGACAGCCTGCTAAAGCTGGTACGCAGTGCGGATTGGCGATGGTGGCTCCTGGGCTTTGGACTGGTGGTGCTGTTTATTGGTGGAGAATCTTTGGTCCTCCATCGTATCATGGGCACGTTACGGACGCCTCATCGGTTGACCCACTGCTTCCTGTATTCCTTTGTGGGCTTCTTTTTCAGTTGCATTACCCCTTCTGCGGGAGGTGGCCAGCCTGCTCAGGTGTGCTTTATGAAAAAGGATGGGATCAACGCGTCGGTTTCTGTGCCGGTGCTGATTCTGGTGACCATCACCTATAAGCTGGTGCTGGTACTCTATGGCATAGTGGTGTTTCTACTGCGTCCCGCTGGAGTCATGGCAGCGCTGGAACCGGTGATCTGGTGGTGTTGGCTTGGCCTGGTGCTCAATGCCCTGTTTGTAGCAGGGGCTCTGGTGCTGATTTTTCGTCCGGGAGCAGTGGAACGCTGCCTGAGGCTGGGACTGCGGCTATGGGAAAGACTTTCCCATGGAAACAAGCTGGAGCAGCGGATGGAGCGGCTTCAGGTCTGGATGGGAAAATACCGCAGTGTTGCGGATTGCTTCCAAAGTCACTGGGGTATGATCCTGCGGATCACTGCGCTGACGGTGCTCCAACGCAGTACATTGTTTGCAGTGACCTATGTGGCCCTACGCTCCTTTGGTATTGCTGGCATCAGCTTGGGTACCGCCATCGTATTACAGGCCATGATCTCTCTGGGGACCGACCTCCTACCGTTGCCTGGCGGTATGGGGGCCAGTGAGACCATGTTCTTGTGGATCTTTTCGGCCCTATGCGGCGCGGAGCAGGTGCTCCCTGTGTTGCTGGTAAGTCGAGGGATCAGCTATTATGGACAGCTGCTGATCAGCGCTGTGTTTACCGTAGCAGCCGTCTTCCTGCTGGGAAGACATGAGAGAGAGGAAGTTGAATATGATCGGTTATTATGACTATACGGTGATCCTGACCCTGGTGGGACTATTTTCTTCCGTATTCGGCATGACCCAGGCCATGGACGGTCACTTTCGGATCGCTATTTTATGTCTGGCAGTTTCCGGATTCTGCGACACCTTTGATGGGAAAATCGCCAGGACCAAAAAGAACCGGACCCAGGAGGAAAAACTTTACGGCATTCAGCTGGACTCCTTGTGCGACGTGATCTGCTTTGGCATCTTTCCCGCTATGATCTGCTATCTCATGGGACTCAAGAGCATACTGAGTCTGGCGGTCATTGGATACTACTGCATCTGCGGCGTGATCCGGCTGGGGTTCTTCAACGTGCTGGAGACCAACCGGCAGACCGGCTGTGCCTGTGGAGAAAAGGTATATCATGGGCTGCCGATTACATCCATTTCCGTCATACTGCCATTGACCTTTCTTATCAGCTTTGCGGTGACGGAAAACGCATTTCGTCTAGTGCTGCTGTTGATGCTGCTGGTGACTGCCACCCTGTTTATCGTGGATTTTCGGCTCCGGAAGCCGAAAAACTGGATGCTCACTTGTCTCATTATATTTGTGGCATGCGCAGTTGTAGCGATTATGCTGTTTTCACGAGTAAGAATTGCCAAACGGCAGCCCTTCGGGGGACCCATGATCGACAGAATCGTGAGGTACATCAATGAATAGCCGGCGTCGAGACGGCGTTTTGGTGACCACTTATGACGGTCAGGGAAAGCTGATCGAGCGGCTATATGGGACGATGTGGGGCAGAGTTCTGCTCTGGGTTCTGGTACGCCCCTGGGTCAGCAGATTGGGCGGATGGTTGCTGGAGCGACGGATTTCTCGGTGGCTGATCCCTGGTTTTATCCGCCGAAATCGGCTGGAACTAAGGGACTATCCGAAGCGGGAATACAGATCCTTCAACGACTTTTTTACTAGAAGGATCCTGCCGGAACGGCGGCCTGTGGACATAGAACCGGAACATCTGATTGCGCCCTGTGACGGGAAGCTCACAGTTGTTCCTATCTGGCCCGGTACCCGGTTTACCATCAAGGGAGTCTCCTATGACATGGAGTCGCTGCTGCGAGACGAAACATTGGCCAGGCGGTACCGGGGCGGCATGCTGTTGTTGTTCCGGCTGACGGTGGACGATTACCACCGGTACTGCTACGCTTCGGACGGGATTGTCGGTACTTTGGTGCGGATCCCTGGGGTATATCATACGGTAAACCCCAGAGCTGCTGCGGCACGGCCCATCTATCGGGAGAACACCCGGGAATATGGCTGCCTGGAGACGGCGTATTTTGGAACCATACTGATGATGGAGGTGGGGGCGCTGCTGGTGGGGCGCATCCAAAACCATCCGGTGCAGGGGTTTGTCCAGCGAGGCCAGGAAAAGGGGCTGTTTGCCTTTGGTGGATCCACGGTGATCCTGGTGCTGGAAAAGGACCGGGTTCAGATGGATGAGGATATTTTGAGAAATTCCGCCGCAGGAGAGGAAACTTTGGTGAGAATGGGGGAGAAAATTGGAACGGCACAGAAACAAGGTGGGACGTTGGTATGATCGGTTTCTCGGACGGCTGCTGCCCAGTAGCCGCCTGTTGGCAGTGTTGTTCTGTGCGGTGCTCAACGGGGTAATCTATTGGACTGCCCAGATGGTCACTGCGGGACAGCCTATGTTGGATATGACCACAACTTTAGATGAAATGATCCCTGTGGTTCCGGGCTGGGTACTGGTCTATCTGCTGGCGTTTCCTTTCTGGGGGATTTGCTATGTACTACTGGCCAGAGGGGAGGATTGGTATGCCATTATGACCGCTGAGGTGGTGGCCAAATTGATCTGTGGGGTGTTTTTTCTGCTGCTGCCTACCACCAATGTGCGGCCCCTACTGGGAGATGATTTCTTTTCTAAGATTTTGGGAATTGTGTACGAAAGAGATGCGGCCTCCAATTTGTTCCCCTCCATTCACTGCCTGGAGAGCTGGATCTGCTTTGCGGGACTGTGGCGGCGGAAGAAGATCCCGCTATGGGTGCGGCTTTCGGTTTTGGCGGCCTCACTGCTGATTTGCCTCTCTACAGTGCTGATCCGGCAGCATGTGCTGGCAGACGTTTTCGCTGGAATTCTTCTGGCGGAAGGCCTGCTTCGGTTGAGCTGGAACAGGCATATGGGGGCATTTTTGGAGCGGTGGTTTCAATGCCTTGATAGGAAATTGCTGGGAAACATACCTGGCCGGAACGGGAAAACCGATACTATGTAAAATTAGTGCAAAAAACAGACAAAATTGCACTCCAAACATATCCAAAATAATTGACAAATGATTCCTCAATGGTATAATGAGGTAAGAAATGCCGGGCACAAATGGGTACCCATTTGTCCGTATTCCTCTCGGAATACGGACGGATGTTGGAGCCACTGTTGCACGGTGTTATGCCGGTGGCGGTATCCTGTCCCGGCAAATCAAAATAGGAGGAATCTATATGGGAAAAATGCGAACGCGTATAGGAGTCGTTTTGCTTGTATGCATGATGCTCCTATGTGTGCTGCCAGTTACAGCGCTGGCAGGTGACGAGCCGACCACTATTTATGTGAATGCTACCTATGATGATAGCACGACTCCGTCAAATGGAACGGCAGATGCACCGTACACGACGCTGGAGGAAGCAATTCAAAAAGCGAACGAAAAAGATGAGATTAAACTGCTTTCGGATGTAACGGTGTCTTTGGATGGTGTTGATGAAAATTCTGCGGCCTATGTCATTAACAAGAATATTACCTTGGATGGCAATGACAAAACGATTACTGCGAAAGCTACAACTGTGCCAGAAAATGCTTCTGCAACCAAGAAGCATGTGATCTTGGCTTCCAATGGTGCAGAAGTTGAAATCAAAAATCTTACCGTAGATGGTGCTGGCTGTGCCAAACACGGAATCCAGGCATACACAACTCCGGGAAGCGAAGTTCAGACAAAGTTGACTTTGAATAATGTAACCAGCACAAACAACATGGGCTATGGTGTTGTCGTGAATGCGTCCAACATTGAGGCAACGGAGCTCTATACCAGTGGCAACGGCTGGGGCGGTGTCAACGTAGATGCCAAAGCAGCAAAAGCATCCTTCAGCATGAGCAGCGGTAATATTGCGGAAGAATCTTCCGTGATTCTGGACAGCGCGGAAAATGGAGAGAATACGCTTTCTATTACTGGAGGCAAATTTGGAGGCTATGTGGGCGCTAATCCGGATTCTGACCAGGCGAAGGGAAATGATACAATTACCGTTGAGAATGGTACATTTGAAGATGCCGTTGCGTTTATTGACAATGTGCCATATTATTCCCTGGAAGCCGCAATTGAAGCAGCGGTGGACGGCGATACTGTCAAGCTGCAGAGTGATGCCACTGGCTGTGGTATCGTCATTGACAGTTCTAAGTATGCCACCAAGGGGCTGACTATTGACTTTGGTGGGAATACATACACTGTTGATGAGACGCCTCTGGCCGGAAGTCCGAATACTCAGAACCAGTGCTTCCAGCTTCTCACTGGTGGCTCTGTTATCATGAAAAACGGTACAGTCTACACAGAGCACCCCGGAGTTAGAATGATTATTCAGAATTACTGCAACCTGACGCTGGACAGTATGAACGTTGACGGCAGCGGCATGACCGGTACTGGCAACTACACCATGTCCAACAACTGCGGAGATGTTGTGATTGAGGATAGCACCATCACTGCAAAAGATGGCGATGTTGCTTTTGACGTTTATGGTGGTTTCCAGAGTTACGGTGACGTAACCGTTACAGTGAAGGGT
>CASEPH010000152.1 GCA_949289625.1 uncultured Clostridia bacterium
GATCCAGGGGATGGTGGCCACCGGGAGCTTCTCGTCGATGACCGCCAGGGTGCAGGTGGCGTAGGCCGCCAGGTCAATGCTGCCGGAGGCGATCATCTCGATGCCCCGGGAGGCGTTGCCGTTGGCCAGCTGATCGTTGGGGAAGACCGCCACGGTGACATTGCCGCCGGAGCGTTCGGACACCAGCTGGGCGAAGTAGTCGCCCACCCGGGCGTCGATCTGGTTGTCGGTGCCGTTGACGGCCATGGTCAGTTCAATGGTTTGGTACTCGCCTTCCGCTCTGTGGCCGGGATCAGTTCCGGTGGTACACCCGGTCAGGAGCAGAGCCAGCGCAAGGGCTGCGCCGGCGCTTCGGATTCGATTCCTTCTCATAATCACCCTCCTATAGACAAACAACTTTTCACGTCCGGCGGGGAGGGCCCTTCCCCGCTGCCACTCTTTGGCGGTTGTATTATGTTGTTTGTCTGACATAGCTATGTAATATCATTTTGCTGAAAGAATGTCAATGGGTCCGCTGCTCTTTCTCCCTTTTGCTTAATTCGGGCCCTGCTTTTTGGATGGAATCGCCAAAAGAAAAGCTGTCCGCCGCCTCCGGAGAGACAGCGGACAGCTGCAGCAAAGTAAATTGGAATGTCAGCATCAGGCCGTGGGTTCGTCCTCCGCTGCCTGACCGCCGGAGGGCTGGGCCACGTCCAAAAAGTAGGTATTATGGATAAACTCCTCCAGATTTCTGTCGTCCTTGGTGCACAAAATCTGATAAATTTTCCAGTGGGCCTGGAGCAGCTCATGACCGCGCCCGGTCTCGATCATGGTATAGACGGTTTTCTGCCGCACCGCATAGGTGAGCACACGGACCACCCGGTTGATCTTGTCCACCAGATCGTTTTTGCACAGGGCGGATACGGCATTGTGGAAGTCGTTGTCTGCCTGGAAGGCGCTCTCCAAAATGTTGCCGCCCAGTTTTCCAGAGGCCGCATCCTCAAAGATCTCCAGCTTTTCCCGAATGTGCTCCAGGTCCTCCGCACTGCTCTTTTTCATCGCCAGGCGGAGGATCCCGACCTCGGTGAGCTCCCGCAGCTCGATCAGACTGTTGAAGTCCTCTCCCTGATTGAGGATGATCCCATAGACCATGGGGTCGATCATGCTGTCCTGAAAGCCGTTTGCAACAAACGTCCCCTCAGAGCGGCGGCTTTCCAGCACGCCCAGATAGGTCAGGATCTTGGTGGCCTCCCGCACAGAGGTGCGGGCCACGCCGAAGGTGGCGGCCAGTTCCGGCTCTGTGGGCAGCTTATCCCCTGGCTTGAGTTCGCCGGAGATCATACCGTCGGTGAGGCAGTTGATCACCCGCTGGACCACGGATTCCGATTTTAAATTTCTCAAATACGTTGCCTGCTCGGCCATGTTAAGATTCCCCCCGCGTACAAGATGGAACTGAGGCCTTTTTGTTTCAAAAAAGACGGTTTTGTTTCAATTTTGTTTCATCTATCTTATGTATGACATATCTTTATATGAGTAGATTACTCCTTTTCCGCCTGTCCGTCAAGGTGTTTTCTGCGGCGGGGT
>CASEPH010000153.1 GCA_949289625.1 uncultured Clostridia bacterium
AACAGGAACTGGCTCCGGACTTGGAAGTGTCATCGGTGGAGCGATGTTTGGCTCCAGCATGGCGTCCGGAGGGAAGTTTGCAAATGAGGTCGTTGGCGCCGTTGCCACCGGCAATATCGCGTCAGTCGGCTCCATCAAAGGTGAGCAGGCCGCCCAGGCACTCACCAACTACCTTGGATACGGCTCGGTGGCAACTGATGGTAGTGGGACGGTACCCACAGCGCCCATTGGAGAAGTTGCCGCAGCGACGGTCATTGGAGAAGAACTCGACTCCAGTATCGGAGAAGACGGCGAAGTCACCATCACACAGGATGGAGGGTCCGCCGGCGGGGCTTCCATTCCGGGCCAAAGTCCCAACACGATCCCATCCAGCCCGAAAGCAGGACATGAGGCAGTTGAAAAAACCACTGAGGCCGTTCCTGGAGCGGCACCAGCCCCTGCCGCAGAAGGTGCTCCGATCCCCTCTCAGCCCCCGACATTTCGTGACGTTGAGATTGGCGGCGGCCGCATAACGGGCTATGAGACTCCGGCTGGCGGAGGCGAGGAACGTCAATTTGCCATGTATAACGCCTCGCAGTACATGGTCCCCAGCGGCCCTTACGAGGTCGTCAAGACAGTTGATGGAGAGAGCTGGTACAAGCAGTACGCCCAGCCGACTGTTCAGAAAACGCCCTATGAGGATGCCTCCGGGAAAATCAAATACAATGAGAAAATCGTGGAGCAGATGCCCCAAATCCCGAAAAGAAAGGATCGTGTCTGATGCCTGGAGAACAGAGAACAAGCGGTGAGTCGTCTGCCGCCTCCGTACGGGGAGCTGCAAAGACGGGAAAAGCCATCGCAAATATTGCAAAGGGGGCTGCTACCGGCGGAGCGCACGGGGCAGCCCTCGCTGCTGCAAAGGAGTCAAAGAAGTGGATCGCCGGCATTGTGATCCTGCTCCTTCTGCCAGTCTTGATCGTACTGATGCTCCCTGTGGTCATTTTCGGTTCTTTATTTGGAATTGGGACCGACGAGCCCAATGCAATCGTGGATGACACGGTCCTCTCTGCCAACATGGTGAGCCTGAACACGGGCATCAGCACGATTTTATCGGAGGGCTTGACTGACGTCCTTGCCAGGATCGATGCCGACTTTGCCGCGTCTGGCTGTGACGAAAAAGAAGTGAATAACCCCTACGGGGCTGATGTCCTGTTCAATGCCAACCAGTTCATATCAATGTACTGCGCAAGCAAAGACACGGACGTGGAGTCCATTTCCCAGTCTGACCTGGAAGCAATTCTTCGGCAGCATGTCAATCAGCTCTACTCCTTCACCTACAAGGACGAGACCAGAACAGTCGAAGCTGACTCCAGCTCTGATTCCAGTTCTGAAGAGGCTGAGGAGACAACAATCACTGTCCGAGTCTATACAGTCACCTACAACGGTGAGTGGTATTTCGCAGACCATGTCTTTGCGTTGAGTGAAGATCAGAAGGACCTGGCGGACAACTATGCGGAAAACCTCTCGGTGTTTCTCTCTGATGGCTCTTATCAGGTACTATCAGATACTGAGTTCTCCGCAATGGGTCTTTCATACGACGGCGTGGTATTCACAGACGGCGAGACCCAGGTCGTTTACTATAACCAGTTAGATGAGCGATGGAAGGACGAGCCCTATGGCACTGACAACATTGGAGGTTACGCGTGCGGTCCCACCGCTATGTCGATCGTAGTCTCCAGCCTGACTTCCGACACTGTTGACCCGCCTCACATGGCGCAGTGGGCCTATGAAAACGGCTACTGGTGCAGCAAGTCCGGCTCTTACCACTCCCTGATCCCTGGTGCTGCGAAGGCCTGGGGCCTCGCCTGCGAGGGCTGTACGCCCTCTGAGCCCCAGAGGATAGTCGATGCCCTTGCGGACGGGAAATTGGTTGTGGCGCTCATGGCCAAGGGACATTTTACGTCTTCCGGCCATTTCATCGTCCTCCGGGGTGTTACATCGGAAGGCAAGATCCTGGTCGCAGACCCGGCGAGTTATCAGAGATCCAACAAGGAGTGGGACCTGTCCATTATCCTTGATGAGGCAGGTTATGCCAGTGCTGGCGGCCCGTTTTGGATCGTCGGCTGAAATGGAGGTACTTATGGAACGTTATGAGTATGGATGTAAAAACAACAAGATGGTCAATTGCGGAAACCGCAATGGCTGCAACACCTGTGGCTGGGACGAAGACACCCGAAACAGGCGCCTGACAGAGATCCGCAGGCAGAGGGCAAAAATCGCCGGCCTGGCATCATGTCCCTTCTGCGGCCGGCAGCCGTATGCTATCCACTCCCGTGCCGGCTATTCCATCCGGTGCCGCAATGGTCTTTGCATCATGCCGGCAACTGGTATCTACGCTTCATTGGATGCGGCCGCAAAAGTGTGGAACCGCCGCTTTTTTGACGCCAGTCCCGGCCAGATTCGAGGTTATGTAGTAAATGAGTAATGGAAAAGAAGAAAGGGATGTCTATTATATCCCAGGCAACTTCCTCACAAGTGGCCGCCTATTCGGAGGCATGATTCGGGTGCGCAATGCGATTGAAGCTTGCGCACTCGTTTTACTTACCGGCCTTCCCATCATTAACCTCGGCATCTCTTTGACCGCCCGGGTGATAATCTTATGCCTCATCACTTTGCCGCTCGGCGTGTTCGGCGTCGCTGGGATTGAGGGTGATTCCCTGAGTGAGTTCGTTATCAACTGGTTCAGGTGGCTGTGCAATCGGAGAGTCCTCTATCGCTCCGATACTCCCGCGAAGCAAGAGCCTGAAAAACCTTCTGGGCTGCCCCGCAGAGCACCGCCTGAGCATCGCCCTCCTGAGCAGCTCGGTATTACTCTCAAACAGCATCCCTCACGGACTAAGGCAAGGGGGCATCGCCGCCATGCTCCGCCCAAAGCGGTGACGAGAAACCGCACCGCGCAGCCAAGGCGGCGGCGCCGGCGGGAGAATACCACTGAGGACATGATCCCAGTCCTGGACATCCAAAACGGCATCGTTCACATGAAAGATGGCAGATACATCAAAATCCTTGAGGTCGAGCCCATCAACTTCCTGCTTCGGAGTGTCCGTGAACAGAAAAATATCATCGCTTCATTCGCCAGCTGGCTGAAAATCAGTCCGGTCAAGATCCAAATCAAAGTCCTCACGAAGAAGGCGGATATCAGTAAGCATCTGAACGCCATCGAGCGAGACATGGAACGTGAACAGGACCCGAAGTGCAGGGAACTCCAGCTTGACTACTATAACCTGATCAAGACCATAGGCTCACGGGAGGCCATTACCCGTCGGTTCCTCATTATCTTCGAATATGAGCCCACGTTCAACAACCGCAAAACCGAGTATTCTGAGATCGTGTCAACGCTTGAGACTGCCGCCAGGACAGCCAAGCAGTACTTCCTGCACTGCGACAATATCGTGGTGACCCACGATGACGAGAATGCTTTCCTGCTGGAGGTCCTCTACACCATTTTCAATCGTGAGACCAGCGAGAACACCACTCTGGAGAAGCGGATCGAGCAGCTGGAGGCCTATAACCTGACTCATGGCCTCGGCACCGATCTTACCATTCCGAGGATCATCGCCCCGGAGTGCATTGATCTCCAGCACGGCAGCTATACCGTCATGGATGGACTGTACCACTCCTACCTCATGATTCCCTCCGACGGCTATAATCCCCGCGTTGTTGCCGGCTGGACCTCCCTGTTTGTTAACGCCGGTGAGGGGATCGATGTAGACATCTACTTCCAGAGAGAGCCGAAGGAGCGCATCCAGACAAAACTCGGCCAGCAGATCCGAATCAACCGTAGCCGGATCAAAGACACCTCCGATACCAACACCGACTACGATGACATCGAGGATGCCATCCGGTCCGGGTACTACTTGAAACAGGGCCTGGCAAATTACGAGGATTTCTATTACGCCGTTATTCTCATCACGGTGACGGCGGACACATTGGAAAACCTGGAGTGGCGGGTCGCTGAGGTAAAGCGCCTGATGGTCTCCCAGGACATGGATCTCCGGGTATGCCGATTCCGTCAGGAGCAGGCGATGACCGCAGTCATGCCCTTTTGCAAACTGGATAAGAAACTGTTCGAGCGCGGCAAGCGGAATATGCTGACTTCTGCCGCAGCAAGCTGTTATCCCTTCACAAGCTACGAGATGTCGGATGAGAACGGGATATTGCTCGGAGTCAACAAGTTCAACAATAGCTTGGTTATCGTCGATATCTTCGATTCACGGGTCTATAAAAATGCGAATATGGCCATCATCGGAACCTCCGGAGCAGGCAAGACCTTTACCTTGCAACTGATGGCGTTAAGGATGAGGCGTAGAGGCACCCAAGTATTCATCATCGCTCCTCTGAAGGGCCATGAGTTCCTCAGAGCCTGCAAGAATGTCGGAGGCGAGTTCATCTCGATCAGTCCGGCATCCAGGCAGTGCATCAACATCATGGAGATCCGGCGTGTTGATCAGACAGCCAACGCGATCATTGACGGAGTCGTCAATGAAAACTCCATTCTGGCCAAGAAAATTCAACAACTCCATATCTTTTTTTCGCTTCTGATCCCAGACATGAGCCATGAGGAGAAGCAGCTGTTGGACGAAACGCTGATCCGAACATACGCGCTCAAGGGGATCACGCATGACAATGAGTCCCTGATCGACCCTGACGATCCCTCCCAGTACCGGGAGATGCCGCTGCTTGAGGATGTCTATAATCTGCTGATCCAATCTCCTGAGACAAAACGCCTCGGCAACATCCTGAACCGCCTGGTGCATGGCTCCGCGAAGACCTTCAACCAGCCTACCAACGTGGACCTGTCGAATCCCTACACGGTCCTCGATATCTCTGAGCTCACTGGCGACCTGCTTGTCGTCGGTATGTTTGTCGCACTCGACTACGTCTGGGACAAGGCGAAGGAGGATCGAACGAAGGAGAAGGCCATCTTCATAGATGAGATCTGGCAGCTGATCGGCGCCAGTAGCAACACGATGGCTGCTGAGTTCTGCTTGGAAGTCTTTAAGATCATCCGTGGATATGGCGGCGCGGCGATTGCTGCGACCCAGGACTTGACAGACTTCTTTGCACTGGAAGGTGGAAAATACGGGAAGGGCATCATCAATAACGCCAAGACGAAGATCATCTTGAACTTGGAAGATGATGAAGCTATGCGTGTCCAGGATGCCCTTAAACTGACGGATGCGGAGATCTCCAATATCACCCGCTTTGAGCGAGGAAATGGACTGATCTCCACCAATAACAATCACATCACGGTTGAGTTCAAAGCCTCCAAATTGGAGAAGCAACTCATCACTACAGACCGCTATGAACTGAGTCAAATCCTCAAAGAGCGGTCTTGATTTTTACGCTTTTCGTCAACGAGCGGCAACGCTCCATCCGCCACAATTTACACATCGGCGGCGTTCAACGTTGACGGTTTCCCCGCCAGCGTTGAATGTCGCCAATCTTCTACATGAGGAGTGATAATTCATGTCCTTTGCAAGTCGGTACCGGGGCTCCGAACTCACCATTATGGTGAAGCTGATATCGATTTTCGGTGTCGTTGAAGCCTGCCAGATGCGTGAGTTGTTCTCCCATCTTGGGGACAAACAGTACAGCAAGATCATGAGCAGACTCCATCAGGAGGGGATGCTCTACACTTTACCTGATGCCGAGCACCTGGCCTCCAATCGGCTCTCTGTCAATAAAGTCAACTGGGATGACAGCGTCGCCAGTTTTTGGGCCCTGATCAGCATCAAGGACAGCATCCAAGACTTCTGCGCCGGCGAGATGCCGGCGATCCTGACGGTATCCACGGGTGAATTTGACTGCGACATTATCCCCGTCAATGACAAGGCACTGGCCTTGATCAATGACACCTGCTTTGAA
>CASEPH010000154.1 GCA_949289625.1 uncultured Clostridia bacterium
TACATTGACGACCATTCGCTACTTTGCTGCAATTTACCTTATCTTGTTGGGAATTGACAGTGTGGTGATGGCGCTCAGCCGTATAGGTAAGCGGTTCTGAGAAAGAAAATGGATGGTGGACCCAATTAGTCTTTTGACAACGCTGGATTAAAACTATATTCTGCAGCTTCAGGACCTGCTTGCCTTTCAGCCTCAGGCTGTGGTAAAATATAGGCATATATCTGCTTTTAGGGGGGACTGATATGCCTGTAAAATCCACAAAGAAGCTGTTCTTTGCCAGAGACAATACCTTTTACCGGACATTGCTACGGCTTCTAGTGGTGGTGGCGCTTCAAAACGTATTGTCCTATTCTGTCAACGTGGCGGATAATTTGATGCTGGGCCGATACAGTCAGGCCGCCCTTTCCGGGGCTGCCACTGTGAACCAGATCCAGTTCCTTGTGCAGCAGATCACCATTGCCATCGGAGACGCTGTGGTCATGCTAAACGCCCAATACTGGGGCAGGCAAGATCTGTCCGCTATCCGAAGTCTTACCGGTGTTGGACTCAAAGTAGGGCTTGTTTTCGGCATGCTGGTGCTGGGAGTGACGACACTGTTTCCCAGACAACTTCTTTGGCTGTTCACCACGGATGAAGAGATTATTGCAGCCGGGTTGGAGTACTTGGGACTGCTGAAATATACCTATGTGTTTTATGTGATGACGACCATTATGCTGGCTGCCCTGCGCAGTGTGGAAGTGGTCCAGATTGCCTTTGGAATCTCCGCAATGAGCTTGATTGTCAATGTG
Source organism: uncultured Clostridia bacterium (assembly GCA_949289625.1). The sequence continues at coordinate 789 of CASEPH010000154.1, forward strand.
GGGATCAACTACACCCTGATCTTTGGGAATTTTGGGTTTCCGGAGATGGGCGTTCGAGGTGCAGCTGTTGGAACCTTGACTGCCAGGATTTTGGAGTTTTGCGTGGTGCTGGTTTATATCCTGCGTGTGGATAAAAAGCTGCGGCTGTTTACGGATAATCCCTTTCGACGGAACCGACAGCTGTTCCGGGATTATCGCCGTGTGGCGGTACCTGTTGTTTTGACAAATCTTCTGTGGAGTCTGGCGACGCCGATTCAAACAGGGATTTTAGGGCATCTGTCAGCGGATGCCATTGCGGCCAACTCTGTGGCAACAACCATGTTTCAGTATCTCAAGGTGATTACGGTCAGCGAGGCCTCGGCCACATCGGTGGTGGTGGGAAAGATGGTGGGAGCGGGCACGGTGGAAAAGCATGGCCTGCAGCCCTATGTGCATGCGCTTCAGGCCATTTTCCTTGTGATCGGTTTTTTACTGGGCGGTGTATTGCTTCTGATCCGAGGACCGCTACTGTCATTTTACGCGCTTTCGCCCAGTGCGATGACGTTGGCTGGTCAACTGCTATTGCTAATGGTCTTGATCTTTGTGGGGATGGCCTACCAGATGCCGGCTTCCGTGGGGATTGTGCGGGGTGGAGGTGAGACCAAGTTCAATATGCGCTTGAATCTCATTTCTACTTGGGCCATTGTGATGCCGCTGTCCATTGCCGCTGCTTTTTGGTGGAAGCTGCCCGTTTTCTGGGTGGTGTTCTGTCTCAACTGCGACCAGATTTTCAAATGTATCCCGGTGGCGATTTACACCAATCAGTACCGCTGGGTTCATCAGTTGACCAGAAAGACCTAATTCACGCTGTGGCCTGTGGTTGTGAAATAATATTTTGAGGTAAAAACTTTCTCTTTACAAATGAAAAATTGCTGTGTATAATATTCTCAATTAAACTATAAGTCTTCAGGGCGGGGTGAAATTCCCCACCGGCGGTAAAGCCCGCGAGCGATCTTTTGATTTGCAGATCTGGTGAAATTCCAGGGCCGACAGTAAAGTCTGGATGAAAGAAGACAGCATGATTCGATGCCTTCCCCCTGAAATGAGCAATCATTTCAGGGGTTTTTACGTTTCAAGCGCCCTGCGGATGATGGAACCGTAGGGCGTTTTTGCCGTTCTGCGGAGAAAGGGAGTGTAGGATGAACGATCAGGAACATATGCGACGGGCCATCGCTCTGGCAAAACAGGGCGCTGGATGGACCGCCCCAAACCCGCTGGTGGGGGCCGTGATTGTCAAACAGGGACGAATCATCGGAGAGGGGTGGCACCGTCGCTGCGGGGAGCTTCACGCAGAACGTAACGCCATTGCGTCGCTTCAGGAGTCCGCGGAGGGAGCCACCTTGTATGTCACGTTGGAGCCCTGTTGCCATTATGGAAGGACGCCGCCCTGTACAGAGGCCATTTTGGAACAGGGAATCGCCAGGGTGGTCATCGGCTCCCGGGATCCCAATCCACTGGTGGCCGGCAAGGGTGCCGCAATGCTCCGCGCCAACGGCGTGCTAGTGGAGGAAGATTTCCTCCGGGAGGAGTGCGACAGCATCAATCCGGTGTTCTTTCACTATATCACCACAGGGAAGCCCTATGTGGTCATGAAATACGCTATGACGCTGGATGGAAAAATTGCAACTTACACCGGTGCATCTAAATGGATCACCGGAGAAGCTGCCCGGCAGCATGTGCATCAGCTTCGGGGACGGTATCGAGCCATCCTGGCTGGCATTGGCACAGTGCTGGCAGATGATCCAATGCTCAACTGTCGACTTCCTGGCTTTCGGCAGCCTGTGCGGATCATTGTGGATAGCCGTCTGCGGATACCTTTGAACAGTCAACTGGTTACGACAGCAAAGGACTATCGTACTATCGTCGCCTGCGCTGAGGGCACAGTGGAAACGGAAGCTGCGCTACAGGACCGGGGCGTGGAGGTACTGCGATGCCCCAATCAGGATGGCCAGGTGGATCTACGGTTATTGATGGAACGATTGGGAAACATGGAACTCGACAGCGTACTGATCGAGGGAGGCGGTGTGATCCATGAAGCAGCGCTGCGGGCTGGAATCGTCAATCACGTCTGCGCCTATGTTGCGCCCAAGCTTTTTGGCGGTGGTGCGGCAAAATCTCCCGTAGAAGGTGCTGGCGTTTCGTCTCCAGAACAGTGCGCCAAGCTGAACCATTTGCAAATTACACAGCTGGGAGAGGACCTGCTGTTGGAATACGATGTGGCAGGAGGGATGAACGGTGTTTACTGGAATCGTTGAGGAGATTGGAACTGTCCGGCGGGTGGGTTCCGGGGGAACCAGCGGCAGCATTGCCATCGGGGCTTCCACCGTGTTGGAGGGAACCCAAATCGGGGATTCCATCGCAGTCAACGGTGTGTGCCTGACGGTAACAAGCCTGGAACGGGATGGATTCACTGCAGATGTTATGCCGGAGACACTTCGAAGGAGCAATTTGGGCAGCCTTCGCAGTGGAGACCAGGTGGATCTGGAACGGGCTATGGCGGCAGAAGGCCGCTTTGGAGGTCATATCGTCTCCGGACATATCGACGGTGTGGGGACCATTCTATCACGCAGGCAAGAGGGCAACGCCAACTGGGTCACCATTTCCGCTTCACCGGAACTTTTACGTTTGATTGTGGAAAAGGGCTCTATCGCCATTGACGGTGTCAGCTTAACCGTGACGCAGGTGACGGACTCTGATTTTTCCGTATCCCTGATTCCTCACACTGGGGCCCAGACTGTTTTGCTGACAAAGGGACCGGGAAGTCAGGTCAATCTGGAAAATGACATTGTGGGCAAATATGTGGATCGGCTGCTTTCCTTTGCGGCTCCGAAACCGGAGAAAACAGGAATCACCCTGGAATTTTTGCAGCAGCATGGGTTTTGATTGCATATAGAACATCTGATATTCAGGAGGAATCACTATGAGCTTTACTTACAACACCATTCCCGAAGCACTGGAGGCTCTTCGGCAGGGAAAACTGATTCTTTGCACCGATGATCCGGAACGGGAGAACGAGGGAGATCTGATCTGCGCGGCGGAGTTTGCCACCACAGAGAACGTAAATTTTATGGCAGTCCACGGAAAGGGTTTGATCTGCACGCCCATGTCCCAGGCGCTGGCTCACCGGTTGAATCTGCCGCAGATGGTGTCCGAAAATACAGACAATCACTGCACGGCCTTTACTGTCTCCATCGACCATGTGAACACCACCACAGGGATTTCTGCGGAAGAGCGTGGTTATACCTGCCGGATGTGTGTAGACGAGTCTACACGCCCTGAGGATCTGCGGCGGCCTGGACATGTATTTCCACTGGTGGCCCGGCATGGAGGCGTACTTGCCCGGGATGGTCACACGGAGGCCACTGTGGACCTGTGCCGTTTGGCTGGTCTCAAGGAATGCGGCCTGTGCTGTGAGGTCATGCGGGAGGACGGTACCATGATGCGTACCCCAGAACTCCAGGAGATGGCGAAGACCTACGGCCTTTGCTTTATCACCATTAAAGACCTGCAGGACTATCTCCGTCGGTATGAATGCCACATGCAGCGGGAGGCCAGCGCCAAGCTGCCCACGGAATACGGAGATTTTCAAATCTACGGCTATATCAATGACATTACCGGAGAACATCACGTGGCATTGGTATGTGGTGAAATTGGTGATGGAGAGGATATTTTATGTCGAGTCCATTCCGAATGTCTGACAGGGGACGTATTTGGTTCCGCCCGCTGCGATTGCGGTGAACAGTTGAAAACTGCCATGCAGATGGTCCAGCGAGAGGGGAGAGGCATTATCCTCTATATGCGCCAGGAGGGGCGCGGCATAGGCCTCATCAACAAGCTCAAGGCCTATGAGCTGCAAGAGCATGGCCGGGATACGGTGGAGGCCAACCTGGAACTGGGTTTTGACGCGGATCTGCGGGAATATTGGAGCGGTGCACAGATTCTCCAGGATCTGGGAGTGAAATCCCTCCGGCTGCTCACCAACAACCCCAGCAAAATCTACGGGCTGGAGGGCTTTGATTTCGTGATCCGGGAACGGGTGCCCATCGAGATCGCCCCGGGCGCCTATGATGAATTTTATCTCAAAACCAAGCAGGATAAAATGGGTCACATCTTTAAGAAGATTCATTTTGCATAACATAGATACAAATTTAAGGGAGGATATTACTATGAACATTCAGAAGATCGAGGGAAAAGTCGTTGCCCCCCAGGGGATGCGTGTGGGAATTGTGGCGTCCCGATTCAACAGCTTTATTGTAGAAAAGCTGCTGGACGGAGCGGTGGACGGCTTGGTGCGCCACGGCGTTTCGGAGGATCATATCACCGCCTGCTGGGTTCCCGGTGCCTTTGAAATTCCGTTGGCAGCGCAGAAGATGGCTCGGTCCGATCAATATGACGCCGTGATCTGCGTTGGGGCAGTGATCCGGGGATCCACCAGCCATTACGAATATGTCTGCGCGGAGGTCTCTAAGGGAATTGCCACAGTGGGACTTCAGACGGGAAAACCGGTACTATTCGGCGTAATCACCACAGAGAATATTGAACAGGCCATTGAACGGGCCGGATCCAAGGCTGGTAACAAGGGCTATGACTGCGCTCTTTCCGCCATTGAGATGGTCAATCTCATGGGACAGATCGGATGACGCTGATCTTTGACTGGGACGGCACCCTGCACAATACGCTGCGGCTCTATGGGCATGCCTTTCGCGCAGCCTACAAGTGGCTTGTGGAGGGCGGTTTCGCACCGGAACAATACTATTCCGACGAGCAGGTTTCCAGATTTCTGGGCATGAACACGGCGGATATGTGGCAGAACTTTATGCCCGATCTTCCAGGTTCGATTGTCCAGGAGGCCAGCTCCAGAATCGGAAGGGAATTGGTCCGGGCTGTGGACCGGGGAGAGGCCCAGCTCTATGACGGTGTGCCGGAGATGCTGGAGCAGCTTCATGCACTGGGATATACCCTGGTGTTCCTCTCCAATTGCCAGCACGACTATCAGGAGGCCCATCGGAAGTATTTTCACCTGGATCTCTGGTTTTCCGGATATTTCTGCTGCGAGGACTATCAGGGACGGCCCAAGGAGGAGATTTTTCGGGAAATTGCCGCTCAGTTCCCCGGACCCTATCTGGTGATTGGAGATCGGGATTCGGATATGCGGGTGGCACAAGTACACGGGTTGAAAAGCATTGGCTGTCTGTATGGATTTGGGAGACCAGAGGAGCTGTGCACAGCAAACGAACGGGTGATGTCCTGCGGAGAGATTCCGGATAGCGTTCAACGGCTTTTGCTCTCGGAAAAGTCATAAACGCAGCGTTTAAAGAACACAAAATGGACCGCCAGTATGGAGCAAAATGCTTCATGTTGGCGGCCCGAACTTTGTTGAGGTGTGCAGAAATGATTTAGCGAAATTCTCTATACAGTTGTTTATAAAACAGGATACCTGCAAGAACTGCGGTGAACACATCAGCAATGGCTTGAGAAACCAAAATTCCCATATAACCGACCGTATGATAAGCGATTATCAGGACAAGTAAAAACACAACGCCCTGTCGGCTGATGGAGAGAATAAAGGAACCTGCAACCTTTCCGGTGGACTGAAATAGAATCGTCAGAAGCAGGATGATCCCAACGAATAGGGTGGAGATTACTTGCCAGCGCAGCATGATCGTTCCATCGGCAACAATGGTTTCGTTGGACATGAAGCTCCGCATGAGAAGGGGGGCCGCCAGAAAGAGAAGGACGGTTAGACCCAAAGAAATCAGGCCGATAAAGCGGAGACAGAATTGGAATAATTCGCGCATACGTTTTTTATCCCCGGCGCCATAGTAGAAACCGAACATGGGTTGGCCTCCAAAGGCAAAGCCTGTGAGGATCAGTAACGCAATCATATTGACCTTCAATACGATCCCCATGGCCGCGATTTTCTCATTTCCATAGGGAAGCAGAAACTGGTTCATAAGCACCACACTGGCACTCTGCATCACATTGATAATGGCTGCGGGAATTCCAATCCCCAAAATCTGCCCCATATGTTGGATTGATACTTTGATCTTTTTTGGGTCCACCGAGAGTGAAGCGCTTTTTTTTTGCTACTACGAGAATAAAGCATATGTCAGCACAGAGATACCCGATCACTGTGGCGACAGCTGCACCGCTGGCGCCCCAATCCAGAGCAGAAATAAAGATTGGATCCAGAACGATGTTGACCAATGCCCCCAGAATGGTCCCAATCATGGATTCTTTTGACATTCCTTCGGAACGCAGAAAGTTGGAATGGATAAAAGAAAGCATGATGATGGGAGCACCAACTGCCAAGTAGATATAGTAGCTGGAGGCGTAGTTGTAGGTTTCCGCATTGGCTCCGATCACGTATAAAATGGGATTTCGGAAAACCAGCATAACAGCAGCAATCACAATGCCAATAAATATGGTAACATAAAAGCAAAAGGCGCTGACATGCTGTACATTTTCGTGGTCCTTTTGGCCCAGCATACGCGAAATCAGTGAGGAACCACCTTGTCCAAAGATATTGCCCAATGCCATCAACAGGATAAACAATGGCGTTCCCAATGATACGCCAGCAACCAGATTGGTGTTATTGGTTTGCGCGACGAAAAATGTGTCGGCAAGATTGTATATGAGGGTTACCACCAAACTGAACACCAGCGGCAACGCCATATGAATATATGTCTTGGACACTTTGTTTTCTGAAAATAATGCCTGATCCATCATTGCACCTCTCTTTAAAATCAAACCGATTATATCATTTTCGTTTGATTTTTATTGTGTCATATGGCACAATAATTACAGAAAGGCGGGATTTGATGAAAAATATTAAAGATGCTGCAATGATTGCAAAGTGGGTCAGGGAGAAGGAGATTCAAGCGTGCTTTGACACACAGGACATTGCTTTTCAGGGGCGTCAATATGAAAAGGGCGAGTATATTACTGTACCATATCGTCCGCTGAAGGAACTTCTTTTTCTGATTGAGGGAACTGTACGCATCTATGGGCTTCACAGCGATGGGAGCATCTCTCCGGTGAATCAGCATGAGGCGCCGATCCTTCTTGGAGATATTGAGTTTTCCAGCCGGGGAACACCACTCTTTTTCACGGAGGCTGTGACCAATGTGAGCTGTGTCTGTGTGGACATTGATCAGTATTATGAGCAGCTCCAAAACGATGTTCGGTTTCTGCATACGCTGCTTCGATCCTATGAAGAAAAATTGCAGCTATTTGCTTTTGTGGATGCCCAAGCCGCAAGCATTGAAGAACGTGTGCTTCTGTATATGCAGAATTTTTGTCCAGAGCAGGAACTTCACGGTATTGAGGCGGCAGTGCTGCAGCTTCGATGCAGCAGACGGCAATTGCAGCGTGTTTTGCATAAACTCTGTGAAAACGGGAGTGTACAAAAGCTTGGAAAGGGAAGATATAGACTGGTGTCAGAACCATTTATATAAATTTTATACACAAAAGTATAAAAGTTTAAAGTAATAACGCTTTAAAGTATTGACATTCCTGATATAATGTTGTATAAATAAACCAGCCAAAAGCGATGATCGGAAACAAGTAGGTCCTGACACGTTCTCAGAGAGCTGCCGGCTGGTGCAAGGCAGTGAACAAATCAGCCGCCGAATACATTCCGTAGCTCCGGTCTGAACGCGAATGTCAGTAGGATACGGCGGGAGGCCCGTTATAGCTGAAGGACATAGAATTGTGTTCTGAGTCCGTCTGTTACTTCAGACGGAAAAAAGAGGTGGTACCACGGTACGGCGTGCGTCGTGTCGTCCTCTGCAGGAGCAGGGGACGACTATTTTTGTCTCCTGTAGAAAAAAGGAGTGAAAAACATGGCAATCAAACTTATTTTTCTAGTGGTTTTCTTTGCGGCCATGCTGCTGGTAGGCATTCGGTGCAGGAAACACAGCATGGACGTCAACGGGTTTGTGCTTGGTGGACGTGCGGTAGGACCATGGCTTACCGCATTTGCCTTCGGGACATCCTATTTTTCCGCAGTTATCTTTGTAGGCTACGCGGGCCAGTTTGGCTGGAATTTCGGCATTGCCTCCACATGGATTGGCTTGGGAAATGCATTTATCGGCTCTCTGCTGGCCTGGACCGTTCTGGGACGGAGAACCCGCATAATGACGCAGCATCTTGGATCCAAAACGATGCCGGAGTTCTTTGAAAATCGTTATCACTCCAGCGCTCTGAAAATTGCAGCGTCTATCATCACATTTGTTTTCCTCATTCCATATACCGCGTCTTTGTTCAATGGCCTGTCTAGATTGTTTGAGATGGCGTTCAGTGTGGATTATGCGGTGTGTGTCATTGTGATGGCTGTTTTGACGGGGATCTATGTCATTGTGGGTGGATATATGGCCACAGCGGTCAATGACTTTATTCAAGGAATTATCATGCTTTTTGGTATTGTGGCCATCATTGCTGCTGTTTTGCTTCAGAATGGAGGACTGATGGGGTCTTTGGCAGCGTTGTCCCTTGTGGAATCTGATGTGATGCAAGGAGCTTATACTTCTTTTTTTGGACCGCAGCCGTTTTATCTGCTCGTCGTGGTATTGCTGACGTCGCTTGGTACCTGGGGGCTGCCTCAGATGGTGGGCAAGTTCTATGCAATTAAAGACGAGGGTTCGATATCCAAGGGGACCATTATTTCAACGTTTTTTGCCATTGTGGTCGCTGGTGGATGTTACTTTCTGGGTGGCTTTGGACGACTTTTTTCCACACCGGAGGCAGTGGACGCCAACGGCTTTGACAGCATCATTCCCTCCATGCTTTCCGGCCTTCCTGACGTGCTGATCGCGGTTGTGCTGATCCTTGTGCTGTCTGCGTCCATGTCCACGCTGTCCTCTCTGGTGCTGACCTCCAGCTCGACACTGGTGCTGGACCTTGTGGTCCCCGCCAGAGAGCAGAACGGAAAAGAAATTCCGGAAAAAAGCAAAATGCTTAGTTTGCGTGTTTTCGTGGCGTTCTTTATTGCGGTTTCCGCTGTAATCGCCATTGTTCAGGCGAAATCCAAGGTCACCTTTATTGCGCAGCTCATGGGTATTTCCTGGGGGGCCTTGGCAGGTGCTTTTTTGGCTCCTTTTTTGTACGGACTATATTGGAAAAAAACAACAAGAGGCGGCGTTGCAGCAGGGTTCACTTTTGGTGTGCTGCTGATGCTGGTACAGCTTTGCATCTCTTTGAGCGGTGTTTCTCTGGCCGGGGGATTTTTCGGGTTGATTTTCCGTAATTCTCTGTATTCTGGGGTGTTTGCCATGGTGGGGAGTCTGGTGATTGTACCTGCGGTCAGTCTCTTGACACAGAAAACAAAACCATCCGATACAGAGGCTATGTTTTCTTGCTATGATACTACCGTTGAGGTAAAGGCAAAGACCGCTCTGCGTGATTAATAAAGAAAAAATTTTCGATATTACAAGCAGTCCCTCAATCTGCAAACGGCATTGTTTGCGGCTTTGAAGGACTGCTTATGTTAAATATTATGCTGTATATGTTTTGCCGTTTTGAAGCGAGCGGTTAAACACGCGATTTGACATGTAGGAAAACACTATACAAGGCAAACGCAACAAAGAACTTTCCTTAAAGGCAAAGGGGCTTTTATCGCAGATGTTGTCCTTGCAGGAAGATTGGGACTAAAGAAAGCCGATACCGAGGACGACGAGGAAAACGCCCTTTCGCTGGACGTGCCGCCTTTTGCCGAGGGGCAGACCTTTGACAACCCACAAGCGGCGGTTACGGAGCATTTCACGACGCCGCCGAAGCCCCATAACGAAGCGTCGCTGCTCTCTGCTATGGAACGCGCCGGGAATGAGGAAACCGACCCGGACGCGGAACGCCG
>CASEPH010000155.1 GCA_949289625.1 uncultured Clostridia bacterium
GTCTGGATAAAGGGCGGCGTGTCCTCCAGCTCTACCAGAGGATCGCAGGCAAAGATCATTCCTGTGGGAAAGTGGACGGCGCCGATGTCAAGCACATCCACGCCCATGTTCCCAATCACTTTCTCTGTGAAATGAGCGTCCAGGTCTGTTTTGCAGGCCAGTTTGTCCTTGATGGATTCGTATTTGTTCAGCCACTCGGCAGTCGGCATGGTGATTTCCTCCTGTTGATTCGGTTTAAGCATCGGTCAGCTCTCTACAATGCGGACCGGTTTTCCTCCAATTTCAATTTCCAACTTTACGCCGTAGTCCTCCGCCCAAACAGGGCACTTGCTGAGCAGGGCCAGGATGCGCTCATCCGGCTCCCGGTCAAGGGTCACACGCAAAATCACGGACCAATCCCCATATTCCTTTTGAAATTCCTCGCTCTGAGTGTGGTTCAGATAGCCCTCCATCTTATCCAGCAGGGCCGTCTGCGTTTCCGGGGAGCCGTCAATGAAACCGTTGCAGACGAGGACCATCAAAACTTCCTTTGTTTCGGTTTTTTCCGCCAGAATGTCAATCTTGTGCAAATCCCCAAACATATCTTCAATCATCATTGCTATCACCAATCCCGTTCCCGGATGGCCTCCTCGGTGTCAATGGGAATATCGAACCACTTCAGAATGTAGGCCACATTTTCCGCGATGCACTCCCGGGCCACCGTTTCGATCTCGCTGTCGTGCTCGTCAAACTCCTCCTGGAGATCATTGATGCCGCAGACCGCCTCATCCAGCGTTTCCTGCACCGCTTCAGGGTCGGTTTCGCGGCTCTCCAGCAGGTCGATGACCTTCTGAAGTTCGTCCTTTACCTTGTCCACCAGGAAATCGGGATAGTAATCGTCCCGATACATCTCGTCGAGCAGTTTGTAATTGGAGTCAAAGGCTTTCATTTTGATCGCTCCTTCCTCATTCAAACATCAGGCCATAGGATTCGGTCAGGCTGCCGTCGTCCTCATGGAACACACACTGATACAGAGGCTGTCGCTGCGTCGCTTTGCGGAACCGCTCCAGAACGGGGGCCAGAGGCCCATCGGTAGGGATGCCGAGGGTATCAGCAATCCGCCACCAGCTGTCCTTATCAATATCTTCCAAGTTGATATTACGCTGCCTCTGCCCGTATTCCTCCAATGTTTTGGCATCCACATACTGCTTTGCGTCACAGCAGTCCTGCCAGCAGATACAGCTCACGATCAGGGAAAAGAGGTCGTCCATGCTCTCGGCCAAGCGGCCCGCCTCTCCCTCGCTGCTGTAATAGCCGATGGAGCCATCTTCCAACAGGTGGTATTCTCCACCGGAGCCATCTCTGGCAAAAGCCATACCGGGCAGTGTGAAGGTTGCTCGACCATCCGCCTCATCCCTCGGAGACAACTCATCCAGCAGGAAGAAGTCAAAAAAGGAATCCAACTCCTCTGCCAGATCAGGGTCATCACGCAGTGCTTTCAAATAATCAATAGCCGTTTTCCTCCGTCTACTGTTCTGGTTTTAACTCATACAGCCTTTCCAGCCACAGCGGTTCTTCAATCATCTCATCGTTTTGGTAAAAATGTTCCTTGTCACGGGCAAGATGATCGGCAAGCGGTGGTGCGTCCAACGGGGTGCATACCGCAAAACTGTCCCGATCCGCCCCCTTAATCTCCCGGTTGAGGTAGTACACCCGCCTGGCATCGCGGGAATACCAGTGACCGAGCAATTCCCATGAGGGCAGATCCGCCTTGGAAAGCTGCTTACCGTAAGCATAGATTCGTTTCTCATCCCTGGCAAAATAGGTATCGCCCAACGAGCGGAAAGAGGAAACTTCCGCGCCTTTGATGATCTTCACCTTGCCGTCTCCGTTGTGGAAGTAG